>JAFSKJ010000041.1 GCA_017449025.1 Prevotella sp.
CTTATAGAGAAGGCTCTGAGATATGTCAAGGTACTGACACACCTCTTTCATGTTCAGGATGTCTTTGGTAGAGTAAAGTGCTTCTTCGATTGACTTGAAACGCTGGTTGATAACGTCCGGCTCAACCGATTTCAATTCTTTGATCTGCATTTCCAATAGTTCAATGCGTTTCTCTAATCGTTCAATTTCTTTCTTTGCCATATTATGGAGTTTTGAGTTTGATTACGAGGAATAGTCCTCTGTTTCAATTAAATTGAGCACAAAGGTAGAGGTATAAAACGGTTCACGTCCAAACCAATGCTATATACGAACAGATGTTTCGCAGTTATATAGTTCTGTTGGTTTCATTTGCTTGGTTTTGTTAGCATTTTCAAGGCTTTATTGGATGTCCTTTTGCTATGTATTACAATCAAATAGCATTCATCTCAGTTAAAAACATACTTGTTTGAATTATTTAGGCGGTTAAACCGCACTATTTTCAAAAAATCTTATTACCTTTGCACCATGAAAACAAGAAAAGTATTCAAGGGTACCAGCCTTGCCGGATTCAACAAATCATTCCAAACAGACGAGGATTGCTATAGTTATTTGGCTGGTATAAAGTGGAAAGGTGACTCTTTCGTATGCAAGCGGTGTGGTAATACACATTATTGCAAAGGGCAGCTGCCTTTCGCGAGACGATGCACCAGATGTAAGTATGATGAAAGTCCAACTGCGGGAACTATATTTGACAGAATCAGAATCCCACTTCTCACCGCGTTCCGCATAGTCTTTGATATGTGTATCTCCCCAAAAAGTATGTCATCCTCAAAACTGGCAGAGGAATATGGGGTAAGGCAGAAGACTGTCTGGGAGTTCAAAAGGAAGATGCTGCTGGCTTTGGATAGCCAGGAGATCAACGTCCTCAATGGCACGGTTCTCGTTAGTGATCTCTGTGCCATGGAACAAGATAATGGCAAATCTGGCATCGTATTGATAGCAATGGAGGTGCTGGACAATGGAGAGATTGGCAAAGCATATGGGATGATGTCGGATTGTTTGTCCTCAGAACACATACAGAGATTCTTCGAGCAACATATTAGCACAAATGCTAAAGTGTATGTCAGTAAAGAAAGAGATTATGAGCATTTGGTTAGCAATTACCACATGGAGAAAAATGAAGACGCTTCCTTGGTGCGCCAGAACTTTACACATATCTCAAACCTTAGGAGCTGGCTGTTCGGTGTGCATCGCCATATATTACCCAAACACATCCAAGGGTATTTGAATGAGTATTACTTCCGATTCAACAGACGCGACAATAAAGCATTGTTGTTTGACGAGTTCATTGGTCTGATGATGCGGAACCAGCCTAATAGAACTTAAAAATAACGAACAAAGACATACCAACATGTATGTATTATAATATCAATTTTTTCAATAACAGTTTAATTCACAAAAAGAAAATGAAACGGTTAAAGAACACTCCCGTGCTCTCTCTTTTTGTGCCCATGCTGTGCATGCTGTACAAAGAAAGCTGAGACTGAGCTGCCTAAAGATGAACTGTGGCAACTCTACCGTGCTGCCTATGAGCAGTACCAGTCAGAAATCCTCAATGACGAGAAAGATTATTCTCGTTATGTGAATGATTTCATCTATTATCACCTTCCATGTACAAGCTTTCATGAAGCCGACATAAGACTTCATACCAAGCATGTGTTCGCCCTGAAGGAACTCCTGGAAAAACGCTATGATCTTGTGGATGCCTTCTTCTCGAAAGAAGATTTTGAGGAGAACGACTTTCTCCTAATGGATGACTTGTTCAATAAAGGCAAGAGTCTCGATGAGCCAGAATCTATGTATCTGGCTCATTTTAGTGATGAGCAGGTACGCATCATAACAAATTTCGCCTGTTCAACCGGCCTGTTTAAGTCAGAAGTGACTGTAAACGACATTAAAGACTTGTTTGAATGTAGGTTATCAGTCCCTCTTCAGGCAAGGGTCAATAGGCATGTGGCTATCTTCTTCGGCAAACTCCGTGAGCATGGCCTTCTTCCTTTTGCATGGCAGAGGATTGTGGAAAGCCACAAACTGGTATCATCTTCTGTCAGCAATAAGCCTCTGCGAGCAAGCCAACTGAGCTGCGGATTAGCACAGGCAAGAGTCGCAAATCTGCGAAAGAAACCGAATTCTGACATTCTTGACGATAGCATTGGCTTTTATGACAGCTGCGACGTATTCATACAAAAGCTGAAAGAATGTCTGTAAAATGTAAGCAATCCTATCATATGCAAATAGGGGAGCTATATAATAACTATATAAATAAACGTATATAGTTGCTATCTGTATGTTTATGATTTATAGGGGCTACCTTTGCATCCGAATTCATCCAAGAACGGAGGTAGCCCCTCCTTGACATCGTAACTAAATCATAAGAAATATGGACGATAATTCAGAGATCCAATTCATAGACAAGACTGTCACTTTTGAACAGTTCGTTGACGCATTAGCGACAAAGGTTGCTTTGAGAATACATCAGGTAGAGAAAGGGCAACTGGAGATTAGTCAAGCCCAGGCTTTCAAGTTATTTGGAAGGGCTGACGTTGAACGGTGGGTAAAGAATGGCAAGTTAGTACCTTCAAGAATCTCACCAGGGAAGAAGCGATACAAACTTGTTGACTTGCAAAAACTGGCAAGCATTCAGCAAAACTATCTTCTGTAGCATACGAACACATAAGAAAAGACTCAGATTTGGCACAATGCTTTATCTGAGTCTTTTTTATGCTCTTACCAATCAATCCTATGGAACCAAACGCTGGTACATCTGAGTCAGGTTCTTATCAACATTGGTAATCTTGAACTGAACACGGGTGTTACTAACTTTCTTAGGCAGTAGGGTTGTCAGTTTATCCATTATCTGGTCAACATTGGTAAAACCGGTGTCTTCAAGAGCACAAACCTTTTTGCCCATCACGAAAGCTTCTGCACGGACATTATTGTACTTTGATATTCTCTCGAAAGTCTTATCTTCTTTTTCTACGTGCTTAGATTCTTTGTCAGTAAAGAAGATGAAGTCAATAACCTTCTCATTAAGAATCCAAACAGGCGTATAGTCTATCTTCAAATACACTCTCGCCATTCTATGCGTAGAATGGTTCAATCCAAAATCGACATCGGCTAAGGAAGCACCGCATTCATTCTGTGCTATAGTTGCCCAACTGTGACGGAAGGCATATAGGGAAGCTCTGTAGCCTGGCTCTACCTTATCCCAAATCTGCTTGATGCCGGTATTAACATTAGCACAGAATGAGTCCGATGTGGACAAGCGGTCATGGAAATTGAAGAGCCAAGGAGAGTAAGCATCCTTAGAGAGATATTTCTCGAATGTCGGCTTCAAGAAAGCAGGTACACGCACCTCAAAATACCCCTTGTCGGAGCGGGTATTTCTGGTCTTTTGACGCTCATAGTGAAAAATGCCATCTACATATTGGTCTTTCTTTGCATTGAAAATATCAACGGCATTCAGGCCACACAGACAGAATGAAATCAAGGCAACATCCTGACCGACCTCCATCAATGGGTTGGTAAATCTGCTTCTGTCGGGAACGACATTGAAGAATTTTCGCAACATACTTGCTGTGATAGCACGTTTCTCAGGCACATCGCTTCTGGGGATGACAACATTGTTCCAAGGGTTCTTCAGTCTGACGATTCCTTGTTCTTCATCATTGAACTCCCTCATAGCAGCCTTATACACTTCACGCATACACACGGGGTATTGTTCCTTGCAACGATTGGTCGAAGCCAAATTTTCTATCCATCTGTTAAGAAAAGCAGATGTCAGACGAGAGAACATGATGTTGTCTGTCTCTGCGAAGCGTTCCATGTGTTGGATAGCCCACTTGTAATTACGTGCAGTACGTTCCTGTCCTCTTGCTTTCATCTTTTCGATATGCTTTCTTGCATAGTCAGAGAAAGAGAGGTCATTGTTGAACTCAGTTAAATACTTGACAATCTCTGAAGTTGTCCATTTTGAACTGTCTATATGATTGAGTTGCTTGTAATAACTGTCAATCAAGACACAAGTCTGTTGAATAACAAAAGGATCTATGATTTCCTTTTTGTCGCTCAGCCCTTTTTCGTTAACTACCCAAGAGGTCTTTACATATGAAACCTGATTGCTTTTCGTAAAGCGGATGTAAACAGGATAAAGACCATTCTTTGTTTTTACTCTTACAGTTGCTTTTAAGTTTACCATGTTAATTGAAATTAGTAAAATGTTTGACTTCTTTTTGTTCTCTGTGTTGCAGTACCATTTTTTTTAGTGTAAAACAGTTGCCGATTTAGTGTAAAGCATTTGTAAAATAAATGCGTCATGGACTGCTTTTTGAATGTGCAGAATGTGCAGAAAAGAAGCGAGGCAAGTGCCTGTTTCCCAAACACTTGCCTCGTATTCTACTAATTTTCAACATCTTTCGTCTATTCCTCGACGGCAGCCTGCGCGGCAGCGAGACGGGCTATGGGCACGCGGAAGGGCGAGCAGCTGGCGTAGTTCATGCCAATCTTGGCGCAGAACTTCACTGAGCTGGGTTCACCACCGTGCTCACCGCAGATGCCGCAGCGCAGGTTGGGACGCACCTCGCGGCCTTCCTTGACGGCGAACTTGATGAGACGGCCTACGCCCTTCTGGTCGAGCACCTGGAACGGGTCTACCTTCAGGATCTTCTTGTCGAGGTAGACGGGCAGGAACGAGGCTATGTCGTCGCGGCTGTAGCCGAAGGTCATCTGTGTCAGGTCGTTAGTACCGAACGAGAAGTACTGGGCCTCCTCGGCGATGCGGTCGGCGGTAAGGGCGGCACGCGGAATCTCGATCATAGTGCCAATCTCGAACTCCACCTCGATGCCCTCGGCAGCGAACACCTCCTTGGCGGTAGAGGTGATGACCTCCTTCTGCTGCTTCAGCTCGTAGAGCGTACCAATCAGGGGCACCATGATTTCCGGCATGGGGTTCTTGCCTTCCTTCTTCAGCTCGCAGGCGGCACCGAGGATGGCGCGGGTCTGCATGGCGGTGATTTCGGGGAAGGTGATGCCCAGACGGCAACCGCGGTGACCCAGCATCGGGTTGTTCTCGGCAAGCGAGGCTACGCGGCGCTGGATGGCCTCAAGCGAGACGCCCATCTCGTCGGCCATGGTCTGCTGACCAGCCAGATCGTGGGGAACGAACTCGTGGAGAGGAGGATCGAGCAGGCGGATGTTGACGGGCAGGCCGTCCATAGCCTCGAGTATGCCCTTGAAGTCGGCCTTCTGGTAGGGCAGCAGCTTGGCCAGTGCCTTCTCGCGTCCGGCGAGGCTGTCGCTAAGAATCATCTCGCGCATGGCTATGATCTTCTTGTCCTCGAAGAACATGTGCTCGGTACGTGTCAGGCCGATACCCTTGGCACCGAAGGCGCGAGCCACCTGAGCGTCGTGCGGGGTGTCGGCATTGGTGCGCACCTGCAGCTTGGTGTACTTGTCGCAGAGGTCCATCAGCTCCTTGAAGTCGCCAGAAAGCTCGGCAGCCTTTGTGGGCACCTCGCCGGCATATACCTGTCCGGTGGTACCGTTCAGAGAGATGTAGTCGCCCTCCTTATATACGATGCCGTCGATCTCTACGGTCTTGTCCTTGTAGCTTACGTTCAGCGAGCCTACGCCGGAGACGCAGCACTTGCCCATACCGCGAGCCACCACGGCAGCGTGCGACGTCATGCCGCCACGTGCGGTGAGTATGCCCTCGGCGGCAGCCATGCCGGCAAGGTCCTCAGGCGATGTCTCTATGCGTACGAGCACCACCTTGTGGCCGTCCTCATGCCAAGCCTTGGCGTCGTCGGCGTGGAACACAATCTGTCCGCAGGCAGCACCGGGGCTGGCGGGCAGACCCTGTGCAATAACCTTGGCGGTGGTCAGCGCCTTCTTGTCGAAGATGGGGTGCAGCAGCTCGTCGAGCTTGTTGGGCTCGCAGCGCAGGATGGCGGTCTTCTCGTCTATCTTGCCCTCGTGGAGCAGGTCGATGGCAATCTTCACCATAGCGGCGCCTGTGCGCTTGCCGTTACGTGTCTGCAGGAACCACAACTTGCCTTCCTGTACGGTGAACTCCATGTCCTGCATGTCGTGGTAGTGGTTCTCCAGGTTCTGCTGTATCTGGTTCAGCTGTGCATAAACGTCGGGCATGGCCTCCTCCATAGAGGGGTACTTGGCTGCACGCTCCTCCTCGGAGATACCGGCACGCTCGGCCCAGCGCTGTGAGCCGATCTTTGTAATCTGCTGCGGTGTGCGGATGCCTGCCACCACGTCCTCGCCCTGTGCGTTCACCAGGTACTCACCGTTGAAGAGAGGCTCGCCGTTGGCGGCGTCGCGGCTGAAGCATACACCTGTTGCTGATGTGTCGCCCATGTTGCCGAACACCATTGCCATCACGCTGACGGCTGTTCCCCACTCGTCGGGAATGCCTTCCATCTTGCGGTAGAGTATGGCGCGCTCGTTCATCCAAGAGCGGAACACGGCGCAGATGGCGCCCCAGAGCTGCTCGATGGGGTCGTTGGGGAAGTCCTTGCCCGTGCGCTCCTTGATGGCCTCCTTGAAGAGCTTCACCAGCTTCTTCAGCTCGTCCACGTTCAGGTCCTTGTCGAGCTTCACGCCACGCTCTTCCTTCACCTTCTCGATGATTTCCTCAAATGGGTCGATGTCGGTCTTGTTCACGGGCTTCATCTCGAGCACCACGTCGCCGTACATCTGTACGAAGCGGCGATAGCTGTCGTAAACGAAGTGGGGGTTCTGGGTCTTCTTCACCATACCCTCGGCCACCTCGTCGTTCAGACCCAGGTTGAGGATGGTGTCCATCATGCCGGGCATGGAAGCGCGGGCACCGGAACGTACGGAGACGAGCAGGGGGTTCTCCTTGTCGCCAAACTTCGAGTTCATCAGCACCTCAATGTGCTTCACGGCTGCCGTCACGTCGTCGTTGAGCAGCTCCATGATCTTCTGCTGTCCTACTTGATAGTACTCGTTGCAGCAGTCGGTTGTGATAGTGAAACCAGGAGGAACGGGAACACCAAGAAGGTTCATTTCGGCCAGGTTAGCACCCTTGCCACCGAGTTCCTCACGCATTTTTGCATTACCTTCAGCCTTGCCATTGCCGAAAAGGTAAACTCTCTTTTGACTCATTGTGTTTGATAAAATTAAAAATTAACTATAATGGATTGTTTTTTTGTCGTTTCGTGCAAAGTTACTGTTTTTTTCCTACACTGGCAAGGAAAACGTGAAAAAAATGCTTTTGCCCCCCTACATTTCAGCTTTATTAAGTTTTTGTCGGCAAACATGCAATGTACAAGTGGGTTCCCTTGTTCTTTTCTTCTCGCGTACATATTAATATATGTTCGGCTACCGGTTGCCTTGCATGGTTTGACATTGTTAACCTAATAAGATGAAGATTTTATTCCGAAGATTTGGAGGTGTCGTGTTTATTGTGTACCTTTGCACCGCAAAGGTATTGCAGGAAGCATCAGAGGCGCACTTCCCACACGCCCCGGTGGCCGGCTACCGTCAGAACAACAAAAAGAAAACCCTATACATTGCAACTATGGCATCACGACAGCTAATACTACACAACGACGTGCAGCAGATAGAACAGTTAGAAGGCTACATAGAGGCCATTGCCGAGGACACCGGCATCGACCCCTCCCTGGCCATGAGCCTTAACCTCGCACTTGAAGAGGCTGTAACCAACGTCATACTCTATGCCTACCCTGAGGGCACCGACGGCACAGTAGACATCGTGGCCGATAGCGACGGGCAGCAGGTTACGTTCACCGTCACCGACAATGGAAAACCCTTCGACCCCACGGCACAGGCCGAGGCCGACGTGACCTTGGGCGTTGAAGACAGGCCTATCGGCGGCCTGGGAATCTTTCTTGTCAGGAATATCATGGACAGCGTGGAATACAGCCGCGTTGACGGAAAGAACATCCTGAGAATGCAGAAGAAATTATAATAAGTACAAAAACCTTTAATAAACATCACAACAATTATGAAGACAACAATTGCAGACAACGGCGCCACCATGGTTGCCACATTCGAAGGCCGTCTTGACACGGCCGCAGCAGTAAAGACCGGACAGGACATACAGCCGCTGATAGACAATGCCGACAAGGAGATTGTCCTTGACTGCCACCAGCTCGACTACATCAGCAGCTCCGGCCTCCGACTCTTCCTCTCTATACGCAAGGCTGCCGCTGCCAAGGGTGGCAAGGTTATCATCGAGGGCATCAACAGCGACCTGCGGCAGGTGTTCACCATGACCGGCTTCTTCAATCTCTTTGAAATCAGGGATTAGCGCAGATGCCTCAGCGTGAGGCAGAGCGAAAAGGCCAGGAATACCACAAAGCAACGGATTCAACGGGTTTGTAATATAATTACATCCGTTGAGTCCGTTGTTGATTAATCCACGTTCGGCATTGGATGCGCTTACAACCCCACCAATGAAAACGCCTCGCTGAACGGAATGGTTTCCCCTTTCCCCACATGCTCCTTCCATGCCGGTTCCTCGTGGCTCATCTTTGACACCGCCCGTGAGGTCATATCCTTCAGACGGCCGCATACCTCGTCGATAACTGCCATCTCCTCCACCGAGAAACCGCTCATGTCAGCTGTCTCATTAGCCCTCAGCGATAGGCACTCCTGTCCCTGCACAAGCCGCAGCTGCTGCTCCACCTCGTCGAATGCGCTATAGACCCTATCCCAACGCTGCGGCACCGGTCCAAACTCTATGGCCTGGTACGCCAGTCCCGTGATGGCCATCCCCCGTTCGCGGTAGGACAGGAAATCAATGTAGAACATCACTTTGTTCATCTTCGTCTGGAACGTCTCGCCCATCTGTCCCAGGACATACAGCAACACGTTCTTGAGTCGTGCCGTAGACAAGGGTGCAAACCCGTTTGCCAGTCCCCGTCCGCTCCGGAACAACCGCTCCACAGCCCACTGCTCATCGTGCCAGCCCACGGACTTGGCAACCACCTCCTTAGCCTTGGCAGTGATCTTTGCAAACTCCCGCTCCGTAAGCTGGTGCCTCGAACTCTTCACCAAATCCAGGAACACTTTCGGGTTCATGGCGCTCCTGATCATCTTCCCGTTGCTCTCGCTCGGAACCTCACCCTCCTCATAGAGCCGATACTGATTGGTTCCAAAGCCGAGAATCAGTGACATCTTAGTCGCACTTACTCCATACCGCTCTCGCAAGGCTACAATCTCGTCAACATACGGAATCCCGTGCTTTTCGCGGTATTGGTTGGTCACCTGGTTGTACCAGACAGAATCGCTCTCCGTGGTAGTGTAACCCTCATCAATATTATCATCGCGGAAAGAAATGTAAATGCATCCGAACTTCTCGCCACGAAATGTTAACGTGTCGTGTTCGTAAACCACCCGCAGTGGGGTGCCTGTTGAACCAGTAGGGACTTTCATATCTTAACAAAATTTTAATGGATACTCCAACGGATGCTCGGCAATATGGAACGAGATACAGATAGTCTGCCCGTTCTCGTAGCCCAGCGTAATCTTGATATACACCTCACGTCCCTTCACATCCTTGTGGTTGCAAAGATACAACTATTATTTATTATTACCAAATTTTTCAACGATAAAGTTTGTTTTTTAACTATTTTTCGTTGAGCCGTAACTCTGCTCAGCACCGCTCAGCACCCCTTGAATATTCTCTTCAGAGATAAAATAATTAGTCGCCTACGGCGAGAAGGTTTAGCTCGACGGCCGAAGGGAAAGTCAAATCTTACAAATCTATTCAAAATCTTCCAAATCTCTTATGGAAATATCTATTAATCGTAGGGACTTACTTCATGTATGTCCGCAAAACCGCATTTATTCGGACATACATAAAGTAAGTCCCTACTAAAGAGATTTTTGGCAGATTATTGAACTGCTTACAACGAACAAAAATCTGCACAAATCCAACATAAGGCATGTTCTCTATGGGACGACGATGCCAGAGGCATCAGATAGGGGTAGCCAGCCATACAGCCGTGCCAGAGGTACGGCGAAATGGCTGGTGAGACGGTGATGGTAACGGGCGTGCCGTAGGTACGCGACAATACGCGCTCTTTGTCGCGTACCTAAAGGCACGCTTTTTTCCTTGCACCCTCATACCAGCCATTTCGCCATACCTACGGCATGGCTGTATGGCTGGCTACTCCTATCATGCCCCTCTGGGGCATTTGGCTGCGCATGGTAACTTTGTACATACCTATAGGAAGACGATGCCAGAGGCATCGTCTTCTAAATGTGCATAAGTAGGCACCCCGAAAAAAAGGGATTTTGTGTCGATTGGTGGAGATCTAAGGTTGAAGGCAAGGAGGCCTGACAGCAGTCGTTTCTTTTAAAGAGTGCCCCCCAATGCCTGTGCCACGGCATTCTTAATGAATGAATTAATGGTGATGCCTGCTTTTTGTGCTGCAATGGCAACACCGCTATGAATCTCTGGAGTCAGCCGAACGTTTAATACACCAGAATAGGGCTTTCTCGGTTCTATACCTTTGTCCTGACACAATGCAAGATAGTCATCTATGGCTCCCTCAAAGTCAGCAGTCAATTCCGCAACGGTAGAGCCTTCATAGGTGATGCTGTCCTTCGACATTCCCTGCACCTTTCCAAAAAGGCAATTGTCTTCTTCGCTATATTCCACACTTCCGGCATAGCCCTTATACTTCAAATACCCCATAGTCAATACTCCTATTTAATATAACTGTTTCTTGTCAGATAATTCAAAATGTCACGCATGATATTACACCGCATTACCTGAATTGACACTGCAAAAGTAACTAAACTTAGTAACACTGCCAAATTTTCACAGCACTTTTTGCGTTGTAAGTTCCAAATGGATTCAATTCATTATCTTTATGCACGCGCGAACGAGATGACAAGTCCCGTGCGCTGCGGTTTTCCCACAGGGGCAGCCCCCACCAAAGCCCGAAGGACCTGTGGACAAATGAAGGCTGCGGTCGAAATTTTACATAAAAAATGGCGTGTGGAACATGCCTGATGAGGAGTGTCGCTCTGCGGGAAAGCCTCTTAGATTTACCGTCGCAACCGGAAAGGCCGGGGGCACGGTAGTGCCTATCTCGTTTCTCCCATTTTATGAGCTCCCCATCATTGCCATATACGGAAGACTGCTGCGCAGGCAGGGGCCTGGCAGCAGTCTTGGCATTATAAGTAAACTGTTACAGTTTATTACTCTTAATCTTCGTCGTCGTCCCAAACGGAGCCACGGCGAGAGTCGGCACTTGTAGGTGTTTCACCTGTTCCTAAATCAATGCCAGCATCTCCGGTAACGCTTGTTATGGAAGCAGTCTCTAAAAGTGGAAGCAAATCGGCACTCATTATTTCTGCGGCTGGAGCCAAATATTCTGATTTCTTCATAATTGTTCTTACTTAAAATGTTTACAGTTCATTAAAGATAGTCCCTATTCTTACTTCACCACAATCTTCTTGCCGTTCTGGATGTAGAGACCCTTCTGAGCCTTCTTCACCTCCTGGCCGTTTAGGTTATAGAGCTTGTCGTTGTTGGTGTCGATGACTTCAAGACCTTCGATTTCTGTGGTTGTGCCCTCAACACCGTCGATGAAGAAGCCAGAGATGCGAGCCTTTGGACTTTTTGCGTTGATGTAAGCACGGAAAGCATTCATGGTGGTATTACCTGCACTCTTGTAGATGGCACCATTGCCGATGAAGTAGTCGGTGTTTGCAATAGTTATAGGTTCATAGGTACCCACGAAGTCGCAATTAGTTCCTACAACCTTTGCGCTTGTAGCGGCCTGAATCTGCACGCCCTCGAAGGTCTGAGATTCGCTGGCTGCTGTAGCTTTCACGAGGACAGGAACATTGGCTGTGATAGAGCCGTCACCCTTGGTGAAGCTTACGGTAACTTGCTTTGCATTTTCACTATTCTCACTATAATTATAAACTTCTGTACCAGTACCAAAGGCTGCTGCCACCTGGTTTGCTGTCAGGTTGAAGGGCAGGACAACGGTGTTGAAGCCTTCCTTGATTGTGCGGTTGATGGTGACGTCGGCAATAAGCTCGTCCTCAATGTTATTTTCAGCTGTCTCATCGTAAGTAACGTCTGTTGCCACCTTGGTTTTACTCAACAACTCGCCATCAGCGATTGACATCCACTGGTACTGAGAATTAGCCTCTGCATAGAAGGTCATAGTTACCTCTGCCTGCTCAGAAAGGGTGAAGGGCAGGAAGCGCCACTGCCAGCCATAGCCTTGGCCATCGCGTGCATATTCTGAATTCTCTCCACTCCAACCGGCCTCACCGGTCTTCTTGATACCACGTGTATTTGCGCTTTCAGCAGGCAGTGTCACTGTAGCGCCAGTTGCGGAACAGCTTACGAGGCTGGTTACACCTGCACCGGCAGTGCGGGCAGCAACCTTGATGACATATTCACCTGCAGGCAGCGTGCAAGTCTTCTCATACTTGATGGTCCACCCTTTTGCATCGTTCCAACCTTCAGCACACTGCTCGTAGTATGCGTGAGTCTGTCCGCTCCAGTGCTCATTGCTAAGATAGTTGGGAGTAGAAGGTGTTTTGGCTTCACCATAAGTAGCAGTGCCTGTCCAAGAGCCGAAGTCACCAATCAGGCCAGAGCAAGAATACGTATAGTTATCAGCCACCTCGTTATACTGAGCGATGTTCAGGTCCTGAACAGCGGTCAAAGCCTCAGCAGCAGTTGTGGGGGCAGCAACAGTAGCGGCAAGATCTTCGCCGAAAGCAGCTACGGTCTCAGCACGATAGGCGACATACTTGTCATAGCTTGTTGCTGCAGCATTGAAGGCATTGAGGGCTGCTTCAAGGGCATCAATCTTTGCGATATAGTCAGCCTTCTTTGAATCCGCATCGGGAGCATTATTAAGAGCATTATTCAAGTTGGTCAACTCTTGCCCTGTTACACTGGGATGGTTCGTCTTAGCTGTGCCAGCATCAGTTACAAGTTCTGCCCAGCGTGTTTGATAGACAGAATAGTCAACAGCAGAACCATAGTAGTGCAGAGTAAAATTGCGGAAGATAGTCCACTTATCAGTCTGGGTATCATTATTGATAATGCCAATCTTCATGGTGTTGCTTTCGCTTTCAAGGGCGAACTTCAAGCTAACCTTACCATTGCCATTATCGAAATAAGTTTGAGCCTGAGCCATAGTATTTACTACCGACTTCTCTACGCCAGGAATAAGGATTTTGTCATCACCAGCATAGAAATACGTGGAATGATTGCCTGCACGGTGGAAGCCTGTCACACCAAACTCGTATGTTCCCTTCGGAAGAGTCAGAGTCTGGTAGAAATCAAAGGTAGCATTATAGAACTCTGTTTCACCATAATTTGTCGTAGGACCAGTACCACCAACTTTGTCTTTAACTGTCCAACCATCCACATTTGCACTTACAGTAGGATTGACAATCCATATATTAGTTAAATCAAAGTACTTATCCTCATTTACGGTTACGGACGTTACGAAGTCAAGGGCGGCCTGACGAAGCAGATCCATGGCAGCGTCAATGTCGGCTTGCGAAGTTGCGGCAGCAATGGCGGTCTCAGCAGCGCTGATGTCAATTGTAGCATCACCAGAGAAGATAGTGGCATCATCGTCAAGAGCCAGCACCTGCTCTTTCAGTGCATTATAATCAGCCTTCAACTGGTCGAAATCAACCAACGTGCCGAACGTAAAGTAGAATGGGTCGTCATAAGTGTTGGAAAGTTGATCAGCATGGAGATACTTGCCAGTTCCAATGTTTTTAAGGGCAAATTTGCCTTCGCTTACTTCGATTGCCCAAACAGCATGGTTCAAAGCATCCTGACCATTCTGGTTATTCAAACCGAGGGCAAAATAACCACCTGTTCCTTTCTGTGAATTGAAATAGCCACCTGCTGCCCAAGAATAGTTAAAAAGAGTTCCGTCAAGTTTATAAGCTTGAAGATAATAATAACCATCTAAGCCATCACCCTGTGCAGCAGAAATCTTGAAATAGCAAGCATTAGAAGTATAGGCTTCTGCATAAGTTCCAAAATACATGTCCCATTCATTGCCATGATTGGGAACACCAAATCCGATGGCTGTTTCAGCTGTCTCATTTACAACGGCAAAGAGCTTTCCGTCCAGTTCATCAATAGTCGAGAACCTCTGGTCGACTTTATAGTCGGCAGCATTTGCGCCCAGTCCAACCATAGCCATAAAGGCTACCATTAAAAGTTTTAGTTTTTTCATACTCATAGAATTTTTTGATATTGAATAATTGATAGTATTTGTTGAATTGCCTCTGTTGTCGCGTCATCGTCCGATACATTCCTGCTTTCAGCAGTATTGCCGGCATGGCCATCGTGGCCGATGGCGTATATTTCGGTGCAAATTTACGAATCTTTTCTGAAACTGCCAAACATTTCCACCTTTTTTTCTTTTAGTCAGCTGAAAAAGGCAGAGTCCTTTACTTCTTGACCGTAAATCCACACAAATATCACGCAAATGGAAAGCTCCGTGTGGCGGGTAGTAGTAGCCTCGGCGAGAAAGTTTTTCCGGTGCATGACAGCGCAGCCGCTTCCCGCGACTCCCCACCCCTCTGAGGGGCGGGGTGGCCGAAGGCCGGGGCGGGGTGAAGAGGGGTTGGGGGTGGGGTCAGTATCTTCTTCGCTGTCAGGATGTTACAGACCCCACCCCTGCCCCTCCCCTTGATGGGAGGGGAGTGGCTGCGCTCCGTTTTTTGCCGTCTTAATCATGGTTTTGACTTTTTAAAATGGGCTCATATAATTCAAGATTCGCATGTAAGGCCGAAGGCCTGATAAGATTACAGGCAGGTGGTGAAGCGAAGCGACGCTCGGCGACGAAGGA
>JAFSKJ010000007.1 GCA_017449025.1 Prevotella sp.
AAGCCCTTCCGATGTGATGGGGCACTCTTTCTTTAGAGTGTTCCGGCGGTCACTGCCTGCCCGCAGGCCCTTCGGGCGCTGCGGCATCCTATTGAGAGGCAACGCTTTCAGCGTCATTCCAACCGCACAGCACGAAAATTTACGAATAAATCGCAAACGGACAGCCATCCGTCTGCGATTTTATGATATTTTAACGGGAAATTGTCAGATTCGGCAGGGAGTTGGATAAAAAACATGTCTTGCGGTGAAGAAATGTCCCGAAGGGACTACAGACCACAGGCAGGCGGTGGAGCGAAGCGGAACCCCTGCTAACAGCCGTACACACAATATGAACCCCGACGGGGTGACAGAATGCCCACCGCTGTTCTCTGTCACCCCGTCGGGGTTGACGTCCCCGTCAACGAAACAAGCAGGGGCTTCACCCCTGCCTGTGTTCTCTTCGCCCCGCCGGGGCTTCTACCGCTTCAAGTCCTCGACATACTTATTGAGGCATCGGGCTATTTCGGGATAAAAGTCGTTGAGCGTCGGATATTGGTCGCGGTGAGCAGAGTAGAAGCGGAGGGCTGTGACGACATCAAGCATCCACGGGAAGCCCTTGCCCAACGTTTCGATGGTCAGCGTGTTCACGGCAAACTTATTATAGCCATGCTCATAGAAATAGACAATGACTGCGGCGCGGACAAGGCTCTCGTTGATGACGATGTGCCAGTCATTATAGTGTAGCTGCTCCATTACCGACTGTGAGAGTTGGAAAAGTCCTGTTCCGACTTCCTGCATCGTCTTGGCATTCTCGGCTTTGTCAAGAAGTGGGTTGACGAAAGAGTGATTGAATTCATGCAGAGGCAGGCTGGTGTCGAACGAAAATTGACTATTCGGATTGTAGCCGCAAACGGCGAACACCTCGCGGGGCTGGCCTGGCAATTGCCGGGAAGCACCATTGTTGGTTGTGCCGTAAGTAAAGCCTATGATGAGTCTGAATTGCTCAGTAGGCTCGCTGCCGTTATAAAAGCGCCCGAACCATTCCGGGTGGAGATAGCCCATGACATAAGAATCGTAGGTTTTCAGGAATTCGTCGTAGAAGGGCTTGTGCTGCTCGAAGAACTCATGGAAGCGGGTGTCGGTGTAGAACTTGTTGAGACGTTTTAGGAAGTCGTCGAGGTCAACGTTCTGCCAGCCATTGTTTTTGAGTTCTCCACGGTCGCCGATGAGCTTAACTTTGCCCTTCTCGATGTCGAGGTGGACGGCCATGTTCGTCACCCGCTCGTAAGCGATGGCATATTGGGCACGAATGTCTTTGTAGTAAGCCACGGTGGGATGGTTTTTGTATTGGGCGAACCATGTCTCTGTGTCTTTGGAATACTGTCCGGCCAGGTCGTCGCTGAACTCCTCAAAGCCCGCCGTGCGCGAGAGGATACCCATCAGTTCGACAGTCTCGGATACTTCCGATTTGATTTGACTTTCAGTCTTCTTCTGTCGCGACTCGGCAGAGCTGGAATAAATTCCACTCTGCTCTCGCTGCTCCATCAGTTGTGCGGATGCTCCCAATGTCAGGATGAGGAGCAGTGCGGTGATGATGCTTTTCTTCATGTTTGTATCGATTTAAAAATACTCTCTTACTGCAAACTCAAACTGGTCGATGAAGATCTGTTTGAATCGGCGCAAATTTACGCATTATTCTTCAATTATCGGCTCACCGTGAGCTTAAAAATACGTAAATCGCACTTATTTTGAGCCGATTTCTCCTCATAGCGCCTTAAATAGGTTGGTTTTTCTTTGAATGAGGTCGAATATGCCAAACATTTTGAGTGGAAATACTATTATCAGAGGGAAAAGCAGAGATTGTCGCGCAATTATCCGTATGTTTGACTTCGTCGAACATACTCTCGCTCGGCAGAATTCATGCGAGCATGATTCTGCTCTTGCTTAACCATATGTTTCAATCAAATATTTCACAAACTGTGGGTCGCCGAAGTTGACGGTGCCCGTGTCGTGCTGGTTCATCGTGGCAATCTGCGCCATATCTTCGTCTGTCAGGGTAAAGTCGAAGATGTTGAAGTTTTGCTCCATGCGCTCCTTGTGCGTGCTCTTGGGGATGGCCACGATACCGCGCTGCGTGAGCCAACGGAGGGCGACCTGTGCGGCACTTTTTCCATACTTTGCACCGATAGCTGCCAACTCCTCGCTCTTCACGATGCCCTCGACACCCTGTCCGCCGAGCGGTCCCCAAGCTATCATCTTCGTGCCGAACTCAGCATGAATCGGCTCGATGGCCGTCTGCTGGATGAGCGTGTTGCACTGCAACTGGTTCACCATCGGCTTCACCTCCACATAGTGGGCGAAGTCGAAGAAGCGGCCTGCCTGGAAGTTGCTCACACCAATGGCGCGAACCTTGCCGGCGCGATAGGCCTTCTCCATAGCCCGCCACGTGCCGAACACGTCGCCGTAGGCCTGATGGATGAGCAGTAGGTCGATGTACTCCGTCTGCAACTTGCGCAGGCTCTCGTCGATGCTCTTGGCGGCCTTCTCCTCGCCAGCATTCGAAATCCACACCTTCGTCACCAGGAACAGGTCTTCGCGCCCGATGCCGCTCTTGCGCCACGCATTGCCCACGCCCTCCTCATTCTGATAGGCCTGTGCCGTGTCAATCAGCCGATAACCCACGCTCAGCGCATCCGTCACGCAGCGTTCACACTCGTCTGGGCTTACCAGAAACACGCCGTAGCCCAAAGTCGGCATCTCAACGCCGTTGCTCAATTTCATGTATTCCATCATTATATGCTTTAAGTTTGAACTTCGTTCGAACCCGCTTTCGCTCGGAATAGCTCGAATAGTCTTCGGTTCTTCGCTCGCTTAATCGCGGCTTTTCAGGTGCAAAGCTCGTGCAAGCCGAACGCAATGGAGCTCGCTCCAATTGCTGAGGCGCCTCCGAGTTTCGCGGTGTGATTCATGAATCACGCCGCAAAGTTACGACAAAAAAGGCAATCTGCGGTTACACAAATTGCCTTAAAACTTTCACAAAAGGAAGAAATGCAATTACTCCGGCGGTTTTACTTCTGCGGACTCCCCGCGAGTGATATTCCGTCGGTTTTACCTCTGCGGGCTTCCCGCGAATCGTCCCGCCTTCCGTCCGACGTTTTCGGGCTTCCCGCGAGCGACAATCTTAGAGTTTCACCCTTTCGGCCTTCCCGTCGGCCTCATCCGCTCCGTTTCGCCCGTTTCCAACCGCAAATATACAGAAAAATCCTCAATCCCGTATCATTTCGCCTAAGAAATGCACAAATATTTAATATATTTGCTCTTTAAGCCTCTGTTTGACAGATTTATTGTAATTTTGCATCACAATTTAGCATTGAGAGTATGAAAAGAGAACTATTATTACAACTATTATTTATTTGTACCTCGTTCTGCTACGGACAAACAGCATTTTCGTCAAGCTGTTTGAACGACACGAAATGGAGGAATGAAAACACAGGAGACTGGGAGATTGGCTTTTTCGAGAACTTTGCCGTGTATGACTGCAAGTCCTGGAACTATGAAAACATAGACGGAAAAGGGGATAAGTTTGAAATCAAGCTCAGGAATGAAGGGGATTTGATTGTCATTAATATAGACAAGGAAAAGAATGGCAAGAGGATTATCCAAATAGGTCAGAACAAGCCACAGCCATATTCAAACATTACGAGTCGGCACCTCCCGTATTATCCTAAGACGAATGTTGATACAGAACTGAAGGACAATGGTTACAGCCGCATGGACACCGTCACTGTCGTAGGATGGCTGAAGGACATGCCCGAGAGCGAACGGGCAGCAGGCGTATTCGAAATCCATCAGGACAACATCTATCAGAATGGTCAGACAATGATATATGGAGAAGTCGATTCCATCGGACGCTTCATAGTAAAAGTGCCTGTCATCAATTCGCACGAACTATTCCTGAGGCATGGCTCCACCAGCGTCTCTACCGTTTTTGAGGCTGGCGAAACCTATTTCCTGTTACACGATTTCAAGAACGGACAGGAGTTGTTCATGGGCAGAAACAGTATGCTTCAGAACATGTATCTGGCACATCAGGAATTGTTTGGGCGGATAGCACCTGCCATGAATGGCGGCCCCTCGCATGGCCCTTATGGCAGTTACGACGAGTTCTATAAGGATTCGGAAACTTTCTGGGGAAAATTGGAAAGCGACCTTGACAGCATCATTCATGCACACCCTACATTGTCGTCCAAATACATCAATTACACACGTCATTTTTGGGATATGATAAAGGCGCAGAAACTGGCTCAGGCATCAAACTATTTGCCCGGTCAGCAACTTCCTAAAGCAGCACTCGACGAGATAGTGGAGTAGTACTGGAAGCATCTGCCACGTCCTTACACGGCCTATTGTGGTGAGATTTTTGCCTTGCGAATATCTCTATTGCAACAGATTATGGCCCAGAATGGCTTTGACCCCAATTACAGCGCATTCCAAAGTATTGTCAATGACGGAAATCTCGACATGTCCGCTTCGCATAGAGAGACTATTCAGAAGTATATCAGCGTGATTGACGACTTCCGTAAGCAAACGAAAGGTTTGAGCAATCAGGATGAAATACAAAAGGTTGCTCAGGCTATTCAGGCAGAGCACCAGTCTGTCATGCAAGAGATGCAGTCGATGATGGAGGATAAAAAGATGCAGAATCTGATAACAGAAAAGAGCAACGTCATTCAACTGGATTATGCCACACATATTCTGGACTCATTAGGTTCAGACCGTGATATGAAAGATTTTTTCGTAGGTCTGGATGTGACTGCTATGATAAGCGGGAGCAATCATTCGCTGAGTCCTGCGATGATGGAAATTGCAGAAAAACGTATATCGCTGGCTGTTGTCAAAGACGGTATTAGAGAATTGTACCAAAAATATCTGGATATTGAGAACAAGAACCAGCAAAGCATCCAATCAACAGGAATGAGTCGTGGCGAGTCTCTATTCCGTGAGTTAGCCGAGCCTTACAAGGGGAAAATCATTCTGGTGGATTTCTGGGGTACATGGTGCGTGCCTTGCCTGCAGGCGCTATCGAAGTCCCAAGAGGAATATCAGCGCCTGTCGCAATACGATATTGTTTACATGTATTTTGCAAACAAAAGCCCAGAAACGAAATGGAAGGATGTTATCGAACGATATCAGATAAAGGGTGACAATGTGGTTCACTTCAATCTTGAGCCGGCAGAGCAGAAAGCCATTGAGCAGTATTTTCAGGTAAACAGCTTCCCCTCATATTTCCTGATAGACCAAGAAGGTAACTTGTTGCCTTTCAAAGTTGATGCCAGAAACCTTGATGCGCTTGAGGAATTAATAAGGAGAAATGACAGACAAGACAAAGAAACAAATACAGCAACTAACGCAGAGAAGCAAGCAAAGCGACTTTATCAAACGAACATAGGAACAAAATCTTGCTCCGCTAAAACAATTAGTTCAAGGGCGGGAACCCGCGTCGACATCCTCGGCCTCCGCTTTCCCGCCCTTCATTTCCCCACATTATTATCTCTTACAGCCCCTCCGTCGTGGCGGTCTTTTTTTTCATAAAAAACACCCGACAGCTTGAAATTCAGAGGCTGCCGGGAATGAACGTTGCAAAGATAGGCATTATTCCTGAATCTTGCAAGTTTTTATAGGCTTTTTTTCGTTTAGAGGGCATTTTTCCTTGATTTAGACATCAAAGACACATGATTTTGTTGCAAACTTGCCCCACATGGTCAAGGCCGAAAAGCAGGGAGCCGCTGTCAATTCCCATCCACTGGAAGAACGTCATAATACGTGCATACATGGCCAGAGCGTAAGAAGTGTCAATGGCTCCCGTTACCTTGTTGAAACATATCGGTTCATGATGGGCAATACGGTTGCGCAGATTATTCACACTGTCAAGGGCGGCGAACATGTAGGAGTTGTCGTAGTGATGTGTACGAGTGGAACGAGGCTTGTTGGGGAACACTCTGAGCAACACCTGTCCGGTCAAAGAGTAGTGGACGTTGGAGAACAGGTATTTCCAGATGCCGAACTCCATCTTTGACAGCAGTTGTGAATGGCTGTAATTCTGCTTTCGGACTAATTCACGATATGCATTGTCAATAATCTTGCGAGTCTTGTCAACACGGATGTCAGAATAGAACACACCGCCAGGCAGGATGATGTCACGCAACCAGTCGTTTCCGAGACTACCTTTCAGTTGTCTGTCAATTCGGTTGCGCAGTGTCACCTCGAAACAACTGACGAGCGTAAACAGTTCTTGCGAAAGCTGGAGGTTGTAGCGGTAGAGCGTCATCGCCTTGCGGGTGTCGCCATTACAGGCCGCAACGTACTTGCTCATTCTGTCGGAGGAAAAGGCATCTTCGAAGTCAGTATATCTCATAAGATATTTGCCATTTGTTTGCACAATTCAGATATTTTGCCTACGCTTTGCAGCGTAATCCCCCGGAGTCCCTGTCCTAAAGACAAACTTCGGGGTTAAGTTTTTCTTGTAGGCAGGTGCAAAGGTACAACAAATTCCTCAAACTTCCTCCGTTTCAGCCGGAAAAATGAGAAAATCGCCCATCCCGTCTTTCATTTCTCCAAATTATTATCTCTTACAGCCCGTCCGTCGCGGCGGTCTTTTTTGCGCCTATTCAAAGAAATCTGTGTCATAAAGGCCGTTATCTGGAATTTTTTTGTAACTTTGCGGGCAAAAACTGTGCGAAGATAGACTGCACCTTAATCATGGGTTCTATTGATTCACTTTTCAAACAATAGAATAAAGAACAAAAACGTCATAGAAAAGATATGGCAAACGAAATAGAGAAGAACAACGGTGAGATTATCATCTACCAGTCGGAGGATGGTAAGATTAGGCTCGATGTCAGGTTGGAGGATAAAACGGTATGGCTGACACAGGAACAAATTGCTCAACTGTACGGTAAAGGCAGATCAACGATAACAGAGCATATTTCAAATATCTTCAAGGAAGGAGAATTGGAGAAAGAAAAGGTATGTCGGAAAATCCGACATACCACTCAACATGGTGCCATAGAAGGGAAAACACAGAATCAAGAAGTCACACTCTACAACCTCGATGTCATCATTTCCGTTGGCTACCGCGTGAAGTCTATCGTGGGTACGCGCTTCCGTCAGTGGGCCACGGAGCGGCTGGCTGAATATATCATCAAGGGCTTCACAATGGACGATGAACGGCTGAAGAACCTGGGAGGCGGCAGCTACTGGAAAGAACTGTTAGACCGCATCCGTGACATCCGTTCTTCCGAGAAGGTGATGTATAGGCAGGTGCTCGACCTCTATGCTACGAGCGTTGACTACGACCCTCGCACAGAGACATCTAAGTTGTTCTTCAAGATGGTGCAGAACAAACTACACTATGCCGCTCATGGGCATACGGCTGCTGAGGTAATCTATGACAGAGCGGATGCCGAGAAACCTTTTATGGGACTGACCTCGTTCAAAGGAGAATTGCCCTGTATTAACGACATCAAGATTGCCAAGAACTATCTGACGGCAGAAGAGCTGAAGATTCTGAACAATCTCGTATCCGGATACTTCGACTTCGCAGAAACTCAGGCTCTTCGTCACCGTCCGATGTATATGGAAGATTATGTGCGACAGTTGGACAATATCCTTTCAGCCAATGGTGAGGAACTGTTGGTGGGTGCTGGTACCGTTTCCCATGAAGAGGCTATGGATAAGGCGTTGTCGGAATACAGAAAGTTTCAAGTTAAGACGTTGTCACCCGTAGAGCAGGCTTATCTGGAGTCAATCAAGATGATTGAGAATAAAGCCAAGAAGAAAGGGAAAAAGGTCGAATGAAATTCAAGACAGATTTTCAATATTCCACCGACTTCCTGGCGATGAATGCGCCTGAGTTGAGTGACACCTGTATGCACCTGCTTTGCACGGCTGGCGAGGGCAGTTTTTGTGTTCAATGAGCGGTGCTATCACATCGTGAAGAGCGATCTGGTGGTGATACCCATGCCTGCCCGTGTCAGCAACATTGCTGCCCATGCCGACATGCGGGTAGAGTGGTTTGCAGCCGACTATAAATTCCGGCGCAGGGGGGAATGTCCGTGGATAGCCCATATGCAGCCTAACCAAATATCTTAGCGCAACGGAACATGAAGAAGGGCAGGTCATTGACCCCATGCACCTGCGCTCTTAAGCCCTTCACCTTTGAATTGAAAGACTC
>JAFSKJ010000042.1 GCA_017449025.1 Prevotella sp.
AGACCGCGTCATTTTGTAACGAAAACGGAAAAATGACTCATTCGTTACAGCAAAAACTGTTGTCTCAAGCCTATAAATGAAGAAAATGAGGCTCCTTAACATTTATTAAGTGCCTCACTCTTGGTTTTGTCTTAGAAATCAAGCGGACGCTTCAATTCCTATGTATGTCTAAAAGTTCTGTTGTCTAAGTCATAGGCGGTACGAAGTTAGAGTTACACATTATTATATATGTAGGCTTACAGCCTGTAAATCTCTTCTGTGGTGAGGCCTGCAATTTCTGCAATATCCTCTGTTGCAAAGCCTTTGGCCTTCATACGTCGGGCAATGTTCGCCTTTTCGTCTGCCCGGCCTTCTACCCGGCCTCTGCGCTCGGCAGAGCTGACCACGTTGCGCAGGTCGCGGTACTGCTTAAGGCTCTCCTCATAGATTCGTGACTCGTCGGGTGTGAAGCGGGCTATCTCGGCCTGCTCGAAGAAACGGGTGAACACCCGCTCCTGCAAGGCGGCAGGACGCTCCATCAGCCGCGTCAGGTTCTTCAGCACGAAAAGCCATTTGTCGTACATCGAAATCAGTTCGTCCTCGGTCTTGCTGAACTTGGGCATTTCGAGATAGACGTAAGTCAGCTTATCGTAAAACACATGCTTGTCCTCCACGTCCATCAGCTTCACCTCATGGTGGAAGCAGTCCTTGCCGTATTCATTTCCGGGGAAAACGAAGTTCAGAATACCGACAGTATAGACGTTGTTCAGGTGGAAGTCCCAGTCGGAACCCACCTTCCCCTGCTCAATGATCGGGAAGGCGGAGTAGAACACGCTACGGTCCTTGAAGAAGTCCTGGCTGGCCTTCTGCATCTCGACGATGAATCGCTCGCCGTTTTCGCCCTCACAGTAAACGTCGAACACAGCTTGGCGCTCACCGTAGACCTCCATCTTCTCTGTGGGCAGATAGCGCAAGTCCTTCACCACCTGGCGCGGCTCGTCGGGAGACTGCTGTGCAGAGTGGTCGAAGAGCGCGTTGAGCAGGCTGATAAGGAGTTCCTTGTTCGGCTCCGTGCCGAACAGTTTTTTGAACCCGAAATCAGTGTAGGGATTCACATATCTTTCGTGTATTCGTTCTTCCATATCAAAAGAATTCATCACAATTTGCCCACAAAGATACGCATTAATCCTGAAACCGCAAAACTTTTCGTGGAAAAGTTCAACGTCTTGGCCTATAGAGTCAAAAACGTGGACTACTTACATAAAGATGAATGACGCTTTACAGATGGTACCCCGACCGAGAATCGAACTCGGAACTAAGCTTTAGGAGAGCCTTGTTATATCCATTTAACTATCAGGGCGACGGTATTAAAGTTTATGATTTATTGATGCGTTTATATTGTTGTTGGACGACTCGGATTCGAACCGGGAATGACAGAACCAAAACCTGTAGTGTTACCATTACACCATCGTCCAATCAGCAATGCATGGCTGGAAAGCTTCTGCCAGCCCACTAAGCGGCTGCAAAGTTACGAAATAAAAATGAAGCAGCAAAATTTTGGGAGAAAAATTTTATAGCAGGTACCCATGCTTCTTTAGCTGTGTCTCGAATTTCTTCAGGTCTTCCATCTTCACGAGGATGCGATAGCCTTCTGCGCGTATGATTATCTTGCGCATGACGGGATCGGTGGTAATGAGCATAATGAGTTCGTGGTTATTGGGGTCTATAGTGTATTGTTTGAAGGCGGTGTTGTCTTCAACAAGTGGATGGCAGTGCTGCAGCAGTTGTTCGAAGAACTGCTCCCAGAGTGTGGGCAGCTCATCAGAGATGAATTGCCGGAAGATTTTTATCTTGCTCTCGACGTCGTCGCGTGTGTGGCAGTTGGCAAGGAACGACAGTGGTGATGTCTCGAAGCGGTTTTTGGATATGGATATGCTGGTGTCTTTTAGCAGCTGCGCGTAGGGATTGGGATTGACGAGTGAGCGGATGATAAGGCGTTCGGGGTCGAGTTCGAAGTATGCTTTGTTATCATGCTTTGGAGCCTCGTATTCGTCAGTGATGCCGAGAGCGTAGCGGCCGAGTGGAGTGAGGCGGATGTAATCGAGCATGTCGAAAGGTGTTGTTCCGCGGTTTATATCTTCGTTTATTGCTATCTCTGCAATTCCGAGGGTAGCCAAGATGAAGCCCATCATCTGCAAGCCTGTGAAGCCATACTCCATGGCATAGCTGTCAGCGGCTATAAGTCTGCCACTGTATAAGTTGGTTATCTGCATGTTCCACTGCTCATCGTTGGGGTTGAAGACGAGAGTGGTGTAGCGCATGTTTATTTCCCCGTTTTCCATGCAGTAGATTTTCAGGAAGATGTCGCGTATGCTTACCCAGTGTTCAGGGTCTTGGCGTAGCCATGTTATCATTGTCTGGCAAAGCTTGGTGTGTCGCCCATTATCTAAATAGCTCTGCCTAAGGCCTTTGATGTGTGGGTAAAGTATGGGTGGTAGCCAGTAGAACAAGTGGCTGAACTGATCCATAAGTTTTCGAATGGTGTCTTGGTAGCTGAGGTCACTGTTTTTAGTCAGGTACACCTTGCATAGGGTTAGCATTTGAATGTATGTGAATGCTCGGAGATTGGCTCTATACTCTGTATTGTCGCCAATGAAGAATTCTATAAGTGCCAGCTTTTTTTGTGCTTTTTTCATTTCGCTTACACCAATGCCTTTCTTTTTTAATGGAAACTCACCGTGCTGGAAAAGAGAATTGAAAAGATGGAAGTGGGTGAGGCTGTCTTCTTCGAGGTTCACCGTGTGCCATTGTCCATCGGGAAGATTGTTGAGGCCTACTTCCATGTCGAAGGCTTCAGGGTAAAATAATGGGAAGAAGATGGAGTGCAGCAGGGGGTTGAGTGAGATGTAGTACTCGTTTTCGCGATAGCCCCATTTATCTACCATGCTTGCTTTCAGGCTTTCCAAAGAGAACCATCCGTATTCGTTTTCCCTCCATAGTATGGTTTCATTGTAGTAGTATGAGCGTTCCTTGGTGTAGAGATTACTGTTGGTTTTCAGTATTTTCTTTGCAGTGTCTTGGGTGAGATAGATGTTGAAAAGAAGCATCTTGAGCAGATTCTTCATCTCTGGTTTAATGTTGTCTAAATATGTGCGCAGGTTGTTGTCGTTGGAGAGGATCATGGCTACTCCTTTGGCAATGGTATTCTTCGACGAGCTTGTTTTCGTCATGAGTGTGGTTAACTCAGTCTCTATTATTTTACCATCAGTGGTTGCCATTTTAACCTTATTGTATTTGTCGAACCAGGATTCCAGTGCTCTGGAATAGGCCAATAACGTGTTTTTAGAGCAATGCCTTTCCAACTCTTTAGTAGTTGAATTCCACTGCTCTGATTTTGGCTCTTCTATTATTAGATCCGGGAATGTTGGAGGTGTTGTGTTTCCGATAAAGTTTTCCTGTGCCATAGATGTATTTTTTCCTATTTTCCAAAGATGTAGCTGATGTCTTCCTCTGTCAGGTGCTTGGTGATGGCTTGGTCGCCCGTGATAAGGCTGTCGGCGAGGTCTTTCTTTTGCTGTTGCAGTGTTCGTATTTTCTCTTCAATAGTGTCGCGTGTGATGAGAGCGTAGCTCATCACCTTTGCTGTCTGTCCTATGCGGTGAAGCCGGTTGATGGCCTGTTCCTCTGCAGCTTTGTTCCACCAGGGTTCAACGATGTAGACGGTGTCGGCAATAGTGAGGTTCAGCCCTACCCCACCTGTTTTTAGCGTCATCAGAAGTGCTCGGCAGTTTGGGTCGTTTTGGAAGCGCTCAATCACTGCTCGTCGGTCGTGAGTGGATCCCGTCATCGTGGTGTAGTCGATGCCCATCTCTGTCAGCTTGTCGCCAAAGAGTTCGATGCCTGCAATGAAGCTAAAGAAGAGCACCACCTTGTGTCCTCCTGCCACAGCCTCTTCCACCTGTTCGCAGAGCAGTGGAATTTTGGCAGAGGCAATGGCTCCGCCGCTGAGGCTTTCAGGCATTGAAGCTATGCGGCGCAACTCTGAGAGAGCCTGGAACATAATCATCTGCGACTTTTCTATTCCATTTGATTCTATGCTACTGTGGATGGCTTGCTGATAATAGCGGCGGCGTTCTTCGTAGAACTGTGCGTGGCTGGGTTCCATCTCTACGTAGAGCGTCTGCTCCATGCGGTCGGGCAGCTCTTTCAGTACGTCTTTCTTAAGGCGGCGGAGCATGAAGGGGAAGATTTTACGGCGCAGAGCCTCCGTGGCTTCCTTGTCGGAATTGTGCTGTATGGGGTTGGCATACTGGCGGTTGAAGTCGTCCAACGAGCCTAACATGGCGGGGTTGAGAAAACGGTATAGCGAGTACAGCTCTGTAAGGTTGTTTTCTATAGGCGTGCCACTGAGCGCCAAACGGTGCTTGCCATTGAGCAGCAGTACAGCCTGTGTAATCTGGGCATTCAGGTTTTTGATGTTCTGACTCTCGTCCAGGATTATGTAATGGAACTCCTGTTTGCGGAACTGCTCAATGTCGTTGCGTACAAGGGCGTAGGTTGTCAGTATGAGTTGCTGCTTCTTAGCCTCGGCGAGGTCGCGCTGTAGGCCGTAATAAGTATAATAGGTCAGCTGTGGCGCAAATTTCTTCAGCTCGTCCTGCCAGTTGAAGAGCAGGGAGCGGGGCATTATGATGAGCGATGCGGCCTTCACCTTGGGGTAGACCTTAGTGAGCATGGTGATTGTTTGTAGCGTCTTGCCCAAGCCCATATCATCGGCTAAGCAGCCTCCGAAATTGTTGTCGTAGAGGTAATTAATCCATTTCACTCCCTCTTTCTGGTAATTGCGGAGCTTTGCCTTGACACCGGTGGTACTAAGACGCTTGGAGGCTAACTGGTTGAAACCCTCATAGAACTTGCGATAGTGGTTGAATGTTTTTCCTTCGAGCTTCTCCGCCAACAGGCTCTCAATCTCTGGCAGGTCGAAGAACGACACCTTCACCTTGTCTCCTTTTTCAACCTTGCGGAAGATGCGCTCTAAGCGGCGTACGTAGTTCTCGTCAACAAGTCCGCGTTGACCGTCGCTGAGTGTGACATAATTCTGCTTGTTATACTGCTGTAGGAATGAGCGCAGCGACATTTCTGTGCCATCAATATCCAATGTGGCAGAACCTTCGAGGAAATCTATACCGGAGGAGAGCTTAAGGTTCATCTTTGGCTTTATAGGCTTCACCTTGTAATCCTTAAGGCGCTCGGCACCAAGCAGCTGGTAGCGTTGTACCAGCTGTGGAAGAGCCTGGAGGAGGAAGGGGCCGGCAACGTCCTGCGGAATAATGAACTCACTGCCGTTGTCCCATACATCTCTGGCAGCCGTTTTTGTGGGTGCGTAGGCAATGATGGTCTTGCGGAGTTCGGCTTCATCCTGTGCCTCATCGGTATGTACTATGCGACGCAACAGCACCTGATGCTCCATAGTCAGTGTTGCCAGACAGGTCAGGTCGAAGCGTTCAGCAAAGTCGGCATCTGTGCCATGCAGTGAGTGTGTCAGCCGTAGGTATAGCGCCATGTCGGCATCTACTTTCTCAATGAAAATTGTGGGCACAGTTTCTATTGTCTGCTCACTTTTCACCAGCACATAGTCCTCGAAGTCAAGGTCCACATTGTCGATGTAAGAGTAGAATACCGACAGGTATTGCTCCAATAATGTCCGTGGGAATGTCTCGTTGAAGAACTCGATACGCATGTAGTTCTCGCCCAGCGACGCAATAGGGCAGATGGTGTCGCCGACCAGTGCGAAGACATCGCTCAGCAGATTGAAGCCCTGCGGTGGCAGGCCTTCAGCGCGCGCTAACAAGGATGGCGTACACTGGCCGTCATTGGTGCGTATTTGCAGCAGGACAGTGGCGGGCACTTCGCTGACCTTAAGAAGATTCAGCTTCGAGTCAACGAGGTTGTCGCACCTCAGCAGGGCAAACAACAGGTAGGGATAGTCGTGCAGACGGATGCCCTGCTCGACGTCCGTGTCCCAGCTGATGCGCATGGCCTGCTCCTGCCGGATGTTGTCAATGATGCGCAGCACATTAAAAGTCTCACCTTGATACTGCTTGTAGTCAGGTGTGACGACATTCCCCTTCTCATCAATCACTGTCACTGCGGCTCCACGTTCAAAGGAGAGGCGAAATAGTATTTTCACCTTTCCTACCCCATCCTTTTTTGAGTGCGAATGCAGAAAGCTTGTCTTATGGAATTGACTGAGAAAATCGTTCATTTGCGTGTTTTTATTTCACCAGAATCTGTTCGGCGTGTTCTTTGGTCTTTACCTGTTTGCCAGCGAATATTTGTTCAATGATGCCCTCTTCGTTGATGATGAAGGTGGTTCGGATAGTGCCCATGGTCTTCTTACCGTACATTGTCTTCTCGCCCCAGGCGCCCATAGCCTCCATCAGTGTTTTGTCTACGTCAGCAATAAGAGGGAAAGGCAGTGCGTGCTTCTCCTTGAACTTCACATGTGAGGCTGCCGAGTCCTTGCTTACGCCAACCACCTCGTAGCCGGCTCCTTGCAGCTCCTCATAATGGTCGCGCAGGTTGCATGCCTCAGCCGTGCAGCCGCTGGTATTGTCCTTCGGATAAAAGTAAAGCACCAGACGGCGTCCCTTGTAATCACTCAGACGGATGTCCCGTCCCTGTTCGTCTTTGCCCAGTATTTCGGGCGCTTTGTCTCCAATGTTCATAGGTTGTTGTGTTTAATAGCGGTTTTCAATGACATTCCAATCGATAATCTGCCAGAGGGCGGCAAGATGGTCTGGACGGCGGTTCTGATAATCCAGATAGTAGGCATGTTCCCAGACATCGAATGTCAGCAGGGGTTTTAGGCCACGCTGAATGGGGTTGGCGGCATTCGTCTCCTGTGTGATGACCAGTTTGCCGTTGTTGTCGGCAGACAGCCATACCCAGCCAGAACCGAAAAGCGTGGCGCCCTTCTTCTGGAACTCCTCCTTGAATGCTTCGAACGAGCCGAAATCCCGAACGATAGCTTCAGCAATCTTTCCGATAGGCTTATTGTCCGTCTTTGGCGCCATGAATTGGGCGAAGTACATCTCGTGGTTCAGAATCTGCCCGGCGTTGTTGAGAATACCGCCTTCACCTTTCAATACAATCTCCTCCAAAGACAACTCTGCCAACGGACTGTTCTCCAACAACCCATTGAGGTTGTTAACATACGCCAAGAGGTGTTTCCCGTGATGAAACCCTATTGTCTCCTTACTGATTACCGGCTCCAGCACATTCTCCGAATAGGGCAGGGCCATCAATTCAAACTTTTTCATACTTCAGGTTTTTATGTTATCGATGATTTGCAACTGGAATATAGTTTGCAAAAGTAACTATTTTCCCGTAAAAGGCAAAGAACAAGTGGCTAAAATCGTCTTCTCAGATCTCTTTTTGATAGTTTTGATGGTTCCCGTCCCTATTTATTGGCTTTTCGTCATTCTGTAGATAGTTCTTGACTATGATGACATCACCCTTACGAACGATGTTTCCCTTCCAGGTTGTAAGTCCCATATTAGGTTTCTGGGCATCGGCACGGGCCACGATTAGCTCTGCGGCTGTCTGACGGGTGACGGCATAGAGCAACTTGTTCTGGGTTTCTCTGATGCGTGCCAGCAGTTCATCGAGTTGCCCATTGACGGAATTAAGTGCCACGAATGCCGCGCACCCTATAACCTACGGCAATAATCATCTTGCATACTGATGTTTGGCTTTGAGGTGGCAAAATATTCTGTTCGTCGTTCATAATATGTTGTTTAGTGTGCTTCCAACCAGTTCTTGCCAAAGCCGCTGTCGGCAACGAGAGGCACCTTGAGGGTAATGGCATTTTGCATCTCCTCGATGACGATGGCCTCTACCCTACCCTGCTCTTCCGGATAGACACTGAAGTTGAGTTCATCGTGAACCTGGAGAATCATTTTGCTCTTGATGCCCTCGGCCTTGAAGCGGTTGTGGATGCGAATCATCGCCACCTTGATGATGTCGGCGGCAGTGCCTTGAATGGGTGCGTTGATGGCGTTGCGCTCGGCAAAACCACGGACTGTGGCGTTGGCTGAGTTGATGTCAGGCAGGTAGCGGCGACGGCCAAAGAGCGTCGTGACGTAACCCTTCTGTCGGGCAGTCTGCTTCGCCTGCTCCATATAGTCGTGAACCTCTGGGAATGTAGTGAAGTAACCGTCGATGAGCTGTTTGGCTTCGTCGCGGCTGATGTCGAGACGTTCGGCAAGGCCGAAGACGGTGATGCCGTAGATGATGCCGAAGTTGGCACGCTTCGACTTTGTGCGCTCGTCGCGCGTTACCTCTTCTATAGGTTTCTTGTAGATGTTGGCGGCAGTGGCAGCGTGCAAGTCCTTACCATCGCGGAACACCCGTATCATCTCCTGATCGTTGGAAAGATGTGCCATTACGCGCAGTTCAATCTGGCTATAATCCGCTGAAAAAAACAGACAGCCAGGCTCTGGGACAAACGCCTTACGGATTTCCTTGCCATCCTCACCTCTGATGGGAATGTTTTGCAGATTGGGGTCGCTTGAAGAAAGTCGGCCTGTGGCTGTCACTGTCTGGTTAAACGAGGTATGTATGTGGCCCGTTCGCGGATTGATGAGGTGGGGTAGGGTGTCGATGTATGTTCCCAATAGTTTTGTTAATCCTCTGTATTCCAAGATGTCAGCCACTATTTCGTGCTTGTTCTTCAGCTGTTGCAGCACTTCCTCCGAGGTAACGTATTGGCCTGTCTTTGTCTTCTTCGGCTTCTCGATGATTCGCAGCTCGTCGAAGAGAATTGTACCTACTTGCTTGGGCGATGCAATGTTAAACGACTTGCCCGCCAACTCATAGATACGGTGCTCGATTTCCTTCAGTCGGCTATTCAAAATTCCTGACGTTTCTTTAAGCGAATTGGTATCAAGACAAACACCGTTCATCTCCATTTCGGCCAGCACGGGCATCAGCGGCATCTCGATGTCATAGAATAAATCCTCGCACTCGAAGCGCTTCAGCTCAGGCCCCAACTTGTTCTTCAGTCGCAGTGTGATGTCGGCATCCTCGGCAGCGTATTCATAGACAAGGGTAGGGGAGAGGTCGCGCATCGAACGCTGGTTCTTTCCCCTCGGCCCGATGAGCTCATCTATGTGTATGGTCTTGTAGTTCAGATAAACCTCGGCCATGAAGTCCATGTTGTGTCGAAGCTCGGGTTGGATGAGGTAGTGGGCAATCATCGTGTCCCACATTGGGCCTTGTAACTGAATGTTATAATTTCTTAAAACTTCCAAATCGTACTTTAGGTTCTGTCCGACTTTCAGGATTTTGGAGTTTTCGTAGACCGCTTTAAAGATATTAACAATCTGTAGGGCTTTTTCACGTTCGGAGGGAATTGGGACGTAAAACGCCTCAAATTCCTTCACGGCGAAGCTCAAACCAACCAATTCAGCGTCGATGGGAGAGGTTGACGTGGTTTCCGTGTCTAAACTGAGGATTTCGTTTGTCAATAAATAATCACAAAGTTTCAACATATCCTCCTTTGTTTCAACAAGTTTGTAGTTATGAGGCACTGTTTTAAGGGTCTCAAAACTCGTATTTTCGTCAGCATCTGTCCCGTCGTCGGGAAATTCTGCAAATAAGTCGAGTTGTTGATTTGCAGGCATTATGTTTTTTTGAGTTTTTTTAAAGAGTCGGTCAGTCAGCTGCTTAAATTCCAATTCGGTGAAGATTTGGTGAAGTTTTTCGTTGTCGGGTTCCACCACCTTCAATTCGTCCATGTTCAACTCAACGGGTACGTCTGTCCTGATGGTTGCGAGGAAGTAACTCATCTTGATGTCGTCCACATGCTCTATGACCTTTTTCTGAAGCGCGCCCTTCAGTTCGTCAGTTCTCGACAGTAGCTGGTCGACACTGCCGAAGTCGGCAATGAGTTTTGCGGCAGTTTTCTCACCTACTCCCGGACACCCGGGGAAGTTGTCGGCAGAGTCGCCCATGAGAGCCAGCAAGTCGATAACCTGGGTTGGGGTAGTGATGCCGTATTTTTCACATACTTGCTTTGGTCCCATTACTTCGTAGCCGCCACCATGTCGAGGACGATAGATGTTGGCGTTCTCGGTAACGAGTTGTCCATAGTCTTTGTCGGGGGTGAGCATATAGCATTTTATACCGATGGAATCAGCCTTTTTTGCAAGTGTACCTATGACATCGTCGGCCTCGTAACCGTCGACCTGAAGTATAGGAATGTGATAGGCATTGAGAATTTCCTTGATGATTGGTACAGATTTGTGAATGTCCTCAGGTGTTGCGTCGCGCTGGGCTTTATATGCAGGGAAAGCCTCGCTGCGGAATGTTGGCCCGTGAGGGTCGAATGCCACGCCGATGTGAGTCGGCTTTTCCTTCTGCAGTACCTCGTTCAGCGTGTTGCAGAAGCCAATGATTGCACTTGTATTCTGCCCCTTGGAGTTAATTCGCGGGTTTTTGATGAAAGCATAATACGAGCGGAAAATGAGCGCGTATGCGTCTAAAAGGAATAGTTTATCCATAACAATTGAGAATTTTCGCGTAAAATTACTAAAAAAATTGGCATTATCGAAATCTTTTCACTAATTTTGTGGGAAAAATTAAGTAAGATGGATTATTTATCACTTATTAAGTCGCCGATAGAGCAGGATTTGTCTACATTCAACGCTCTTTTTTCGCAGTCGTTGTCACATACTGATGGACTTCTGGGTTCCGCGTTATCTCATATCAAGCAGCGTGGAGGCAAGCGTATGCGCCCTATGCTTATTCTGCTAACAGCTAAGAACTTTGGAAAGGTTTCCGATGTTACGCAGAATGCTGCTGTGGGTTTGGAACTGCTTCATACAGCCTCGCTTGTTCACGACGATGTGGTGGATGAGAGTAAGGAGCGTCGAGGTCAGGCTTCTGTCAATGCATCTTATGACAATAAGGTGGCCGTGTTGGTTGGTGACTATATTCTGTCAACAGCCTTGTTTAGAGTGTCTCTTACCGATAATCAAAGAATCATTCAAATCCTTTCTGAGCTTGGTAGAATTCTTGCTGCAGGAGAAATATTGCAACTGTCGAATATTCAGAATCTTGAATTCTCTGAAGATGTTTATTATCAGATAATTAACAACAAGACCGCTGCCTTGTTTGAGGCTTGTTCCAAGATAGGTGCATTGTCGGCTGAAACTGATGAAAAAACCGTTAAAGCTGCTGCTGAGTTCGGACAAAACATAGGTATGATATTCCAGATCCGCGATGATATTTTCGACTATTTTGACTCAAAGGAAATTGGCAAACCCACTGGTAACGACATGATTGAGGGTAAGTTGACACTTCCTGTTCTCTATGCTCTGAACCATACCAATTATGACTCCATGCGCAATCTTGCCCGAAAGGTCAAGATGGGGACAATCAATGCCGATGAGATAGCTGTTCTTGTTGACTTTACCAAGCAAGAAGGTGGCATTGAGTATGCTGAGAGCAAGATGGAGGAGATTGCTTGTCGAGCTCGTGTGTTTATTGATAAATATGTAAAAGAAAAGGCCATAAAGGAGTCCTTTACAGCCTATCTTGATTATGTAATCCAAAGAAATTATTAGTTATTAGAAGAATTTAGTTTCTTCTCCTAATATTTCGCTTAACAGCATATTTGCAAGCCTGCTCGTACCCATTCTGAACCACTCGTTAGTGAGCCAGCGTTCGCCTAACACTTCCTTTACTATTGTGTAGTAAATTAGTGCATCCATCACGCTGTTTAGCCCTCCTGCGGGCTTGAAACCTATCTGGACGCCTGTTTCTTCATAGTATTCTTTTATGGCTTGACACATAACGTATGCCGCTTCAGGTGTAGCCGCAGGTTCAAGTTTTCCTGTAGATGTTTTAATGTAGTCAGCACCGCTGTACATTGCGAGGATAGAAGCCGTTTTAATGTTTTTTGCTGTCTTCAGGCATCCTGTTTCAAGTATTACCTTCATCTTCTGCTCGCCGCAAGTTTCTTTCATCTGCTGAATCTCGTCACAAACGGTCTCATAGTCACCGCTGAGGAATGCTCCTACAGGGAGTACCATATCTATTTCTGTGGCGCCGTCTTTTATAGCAAGTGCTGTTTCTACAGTTTTCACCTCTATTAATGCTTGTGAAGATGGGAAACTGCCTGATACACAGGCAATTTCTACTCCTTCTACCTCAAGTGTCTGTGCTACTGTCTTTGCGAAGCGTGGATATACACAAATGGTTGCTACGTGGGGTAGGGTAGGGTACTCGTTTTCGAATTGGTTTACTCTTTCCGTAAATGCCATTACCGACTCATCGCTGTCGGTTGTCTTTAGTGTGGTCAGTTCCACGCTACCTAACAAGAATCGTTTAACTTCTGGAGTGTCGTTCTTGTGCACTTTCTCTTCAATGATTGTCTTTACAGCATCTTTTACTTCCTCGTCAGATATATTGAGGTTATACTTCTCAAGTGCCTCTTCGTATTTGTTTTTTAATGGCATTTGATGGTGGTGGTGTTCATGTCTGTGCTCGTGTTCTGTCATATCTTTTATGTTTTAAGTTTAGGGTTTTCAATATGCCGCAGGGCGTCTCGTTTTGTCTTTTTCTCTATTGATTTCAGCAGTTCCTCGGTTAGGTCAACACCTGTTTGATTGGCCAAGCAGAGTAATACCCAAAGTACGTCAGCCAGTTCCTCTCCTATGTTGTCTTTCTCATCCTTTTTGAATGACTGGTCACCATATTTACGTGCTATTACCCGTGCTAACTCTCCCACTTCTTCGGTGAGAACAGCCATGTTTGTAAGCTCCGAGAAGTAACGCACGCCGTACTCCTTGATCCAGCTGTCAACTGCCTTTTGTGCCTCTCGTATTGTCATATCCTTCTCATCATTTGAAATAATAAAAAGAAGATGGCTATTACCAGAATGATTATATTCTGCTTGTTTTCTCGCTCATATTCTTTCCAGTTGAATGCGCGGTAAAGAAAGGTAATGAGCCACAGGAACAGTCCTACGGCACATGGCCATACTGCTACTGTGTAACTCGCAAAGAATGAGCATGCTACGCCAATAATGACCATTATCATTCCTGCTAATTCAATCTCCCTTAAATACTTCTTCATCTTACTTATTCCTTATTTTTAGTATCCATGCAGATGGTGACAGGGCCGTCGTTTAGTAGCTCCACCTTCATGTCTGCGCCGAATTCACCTGTGCCAACTGGCTTGCCCAGTTGGTCGCTCAGCGCCTTACAAAACGTCTCGTAGAGCGGGATGGAGTGTTCGTGCGAACCTGCACGGAACCAGGACGGTCGGTTACCCTTCTTGTAGCTCGCATATAGTGTGAACTGGCTCACTACAAGAGCCTCTCCATCCACGTCTAAGATGGATCGGTTCATCACATCGTTCTCATCGGCAAACACGCGCAGATTTGCTATCTTCTTGACTAACCAGTCAACATCCTCGTTGGTGTCTTCGTCGCAGATACCCAGCAGTATCAAGAACCCTTGGTTTATTCTGCTTTTCTCCTTGCCATCGATGGTAACATTGGCGTGGCTAACCCTTTGAATCACTGTTCTCATGCTTATATATAACTAACGGTTATTTCACCGCTTTGCATCTGGGAGCGCGGGCGACCCCGCCCGCATCTGTAGCGGGCGAGGACGCCCGCGTTCCCTGATTGGACGCTGCAAATTTACTAATTTTTTTGTTACTATCCATCATCTCTCCTGTTAAACTTTTATTAAATTCTTCTTGTTAAGTTTCCCCTTTCTCTTGCTCATTATTATCATGAAAGTGTTTATATACAATCTCAGCCTTCGCTTTGCCAATGATTTCTGTCAATTCCTGCTCAGTTGCTTCCTTTATTCTGCGTGTTGTTTTTAGTTTATCTATCAATGCATCCCGTGTTTTCGGACCTATGCCCTTTATGTTGTCAAGTTCCGATTGTAAAGCACGTTTAGAACGTTTATTTCGATGGAATTCGATGGCAAACCTGTGCACTTCGTCCTGCAATTGAGTCAAGACGTGAAATAACTCCGAGTCCGTTTTTAGTTGGATGCTCATCGGAGGAAACCCATATAGTAATTCGTTGGTGCGGTGACGGTCGTTTTTGGCCAGTCCGCCAATAGGGATGTCCAAGTTTAGTTCGTCCTGGATAACCTCTCGAATAACTTCCATTTGGCCTTTTCCACCGTCTGCAATAATAAGGTTAGGCAGGGGCTGGTTTTCCTCTATGAGGCGACTATATCGCCTTGAAACAACCTCTTTCATCGATGCGTAGTCATCAGGACCAACAACTGTCTTGATGTTATACCGTTTGTAATCGCTCTTCGAAGGCTTCATTTTCTTGAAAACCACGCAGGCGGCCACGGCATCCGTACCCGATATGTTTGAGTTGTCGAAGCATTCTATCTGGTAGGGTAGGGTGGGTAGGTGAAGCTTTTCCTGTAACTCTTTCATCAGTCTTACCTGCTTCTGTTCCGGATTCAGTTTCTCGGCTTGTTTCAGACGGTCGAACTTGTACTGTTTGCCGTTCATTGCCGACAGTTCAAGAAGTGTTTTCTTGTCTCCAGATTTCGGTATTGTAAACTTTATGCCTTCAAGTTCAATGTCCGGTTCTACGGGTACAATCACCTCCTTTGCATCGCTTTTGAATCGTTCTCTCAGTTCTATGATACCCAGCTGCAACAGTTCCTCGTCGGTCTCATTAAGCATCTTCTTGTACTCTATTGTAAAGCTCTGGTTGATGCTTCCGTTCGATACATGCAAGTAGTTTATATAAGCCATTTTCTCGTCCGATGTTATTGTGAATACATCCACGTTGTTGATGGTGTTGCTAACCACCTCGCTTTTGCTCACGAAACCGTCAAGAGCAATGTATCTGTGCTTCACCTCCTCTGCCTCTTCGAACCTCAGCTGGTCGGAAAGCTGTAGCATTTCATCTTTTAAATCTCGCAATAAATGCCTTGTGTTGCCTTTTAGAATCTCCCGTGCCTGGTTTATGTTTTTCTGATATTCTTCATACGTTTGCTTGCCTGCGCATGGCCCCATACATTTCTTTATATGATAGTCGAGACAGACCTTATATTTCCCTTTCTCAATGCCTTCTTCAGTTATCGGAAATCTGCAAGTTCTCGGACAATACAATTCCTTGATTATTTCCAATATGGCGTTCATGCTCCCAATGTGAGAGTATGGACCGTAATACGTTCCCCATTTTTTATTTATCGTGCGTGTTTTAAATATCCTTGGCAGATACTCCTTTGTAACACATATTGATGGGTAAGTCTTACCGTCTTTCAGCAGTACGTTATAACGTGGCTTGTATTTTTTTATTAGCGAGTTTTCAAGCAACAGAGCATCTTCCTCTGAGTTGACCACTGTGTAGCTTATATCCCATATTTTCGAAACCAGCACTTTCGTCTTGAATCTGTCCACCTCAGAATGGAAATATGAAGATACCCTTGCCTTCAGATTCTTTGCTTTGCCTACATATATTATCGTTTTATTGTTGTCGTAAAACTGATAACTCCCAGGCTTGCCAGGTATCCTCTTTACTATCTCTTTGAGCTTAGCCAGTCTTTTGTCGTCTTCGTCTTTTGTCATATATATGTTTCACGTGAAACGTCAGGTTGTCAAAAGTGCTGTATACTCTATGTCTTTGAACAAGTCGCGCCCGTGTAATCCTTCGTCCCTTATCTCAATAATGAAGTTAATGTATACTTTTTTAGGATGAAAGTATTGCACTAATTTGTATGCTGCTTTTGCAGTGCCGCCTGTTGCCAACAAATCGTCGTGTATCAGCACAACATCGTTTGGCTCAATGGCATCAATGTGCATCTCTATCGTGTCTACTCCATACTCTTTAGAAAAAGATTCCTTTATGACAGTAGACGGCAGTTTTCCTGGTTTTCTTGCCAAAACCACTCCCGCTCCCAGTTTCACCGCCAATGCAGCAGCCATGATAAACCCCCGGCTTTCTATGCCAACGATTTTTGTGATGCCCTTGTCTTTGTAGATCTCATAGAGTTCGTCTACCATAATTTTCATGCACTCCGCATTTTTGTAGAGCGTAGTAACATCACGAAAGTTAATTCCTTTTCTTGGAAAATCTTGAATGCATCTAAGATTCTCAATCAGTGTTTTGTTGTTCATTTTCAGATATTTATTTAAGTTATAGGTTTGTGTATGTTTCACGTGAAACAATGCCGTGTTTCTTCTTTCCTCATCTCTTGTCCTACCTTCCCATCAGCACAAGCATAGCGTTGATGTCGCTTGGACTAACCCCCGGAATTCTGCTCGCCTGCGCCAGAGTCTCGGGTTGTATTTTCGAAAGCTTTTGTCTTGCTTCTATGGAAATGGCTTTGAGGTTTTCGTAGTCGAAATGTCCGCGAATCTTAATATTCTCCAATCGGTGCATCTTCTCTGCCACCAATCTTTCGCGTGTAATATATCCTTTGTATTTTATGCGTATCTCTGCTGCCTCTATTATTTCCTCGCGGCGATTATTCGGTTGATTCAGCAAATTTTTCAGTTCAGGTATAGCCTCTTGAAGCTTTCCGAACGAAAGCTCTGGGCGGCCTATCAAGTCTGTTAGCTTACAGCCATATTGGAGTGGGGTAGAGCCAAAATGCTCCAACCAACTATTTATAAGTTTAGGTTTGATGGCGAAGGAATCGCAAAAACTTTCGATTTCTTCGATATAATTCTTCTTCTCTAACCACCATTCGTAGCGTTCTCTTTTTGCCATTCCAAGTTTGTAGGCCTGTTCTGTCAGTCGGGCGTCGGCATCATCCTGTCTGAGTAGTATTCTGTATTCTGCTCTTGAGGTGAACATTCTGTAAGGTTCATCTACCCCCTTTGTTACCAGGTCATCAATCAGCACACCTATGTAGGCTTCGTCTCTTTTTAGTGTGAATGTCTTCTTTGCTTCTGTCGAATTGCTTCCTATGGCTCCTTCCATGCCTGCTTTCAGGGCTGCGTTTATTCCAGCAACCAAGCCCTGGCCTGCAGCCTCTTCATATCCGGTAGTTCCGTTTACTTGGCCTGCCATGAAGAGTCCCTGTATTATCTTCGATTCTAAAGAGTGATAAAGCTGAGTCGGATCGAAGAAATCATATTCTATTGCATATCCAGGCCTATACACTCTGACGTTTCTCAGAGCGGGAATATGTTTCAGTGCTTCAATCTGTACGTTCATTGGCAGACTTGATGAGAATCCGTTCAGGTACATCTCATTGGTGTCTGTACCTTCTGGCTCCAAGAATAACAGGTGTTGCTCGCGTTCGGGAAATGTCACGAGCTTAGTCTCTATCGACGGACAGTATCTTGGTCCTATTGATTGTATCTGTCCATTGTATAGTGGAGAGTCGGCAAGTCCTGAGCATAGAACCTCATGTACGGCTGTGTTGGTATAACATTCCCAACAAGGTAGTTGGGGTAGGCGACGTGGTTCCCCGAGATATGAGAATTGGTGGTAATCGGACTCTCCGTCCTGCCGTGTCATGTCCTCAAAGTGTATGCTGCGTTTGTCTATGCGCACAGGAGTGCCTGTTTTCATTCGTGCCGAGCGTATGCCATGTCGTGTGATGCTCTCTGTCAGTTGTTCCGCAGCAGGCTCTGCTATTCGTCCTCCCTTCACCATTTTCCTTCCTATGTGCATGAGTCCGTTCAAGAAGGTTCCTGCCGTAAGCACAATGCATGGTGCGTGGAATTCAGCTCCCCATATTGTCTTTACGCCGACAGTCTTTTTGTGGTATTCATTTCCGTCATTATCTGTTGAGGCCTGTTCTTCCACCAGTAGCTCCTCAACTTGGTCTTGCCAAATGTCTAAGTTCTCTGTTTCATCAAGCACACGTCTCCATTCCCAGATAAATTTCCCGCGGTCGCATTGTGCCCTTGGGCTCCATACTGCTGGTCCCTTTGAGCGGTTCAGCATTCGGAATTGTATAGCTGTGGCGTCTGTCACCATAGCCATCTGTCCGCCCAGGGCATCGATCTCGCGTACTATCTGCCCCTTGGCAATACCACCTACAGCGGGATTGCACGACATTTGTGCAATTTTGTTCATGTCCATTGTTATGAGCAGTGTCCGTGCACCCATGTTGGCTGAAGCCGTAGCGGCTTCGCATCCTGCATGCCCGCCCCCAATCACAATGACGTCATACTTTCCATTCATTCTTGTTGTGCAATTCTTTTGATGAGTTTACCAAATAGTGGAAGAACAGCGATGTTTCTAATCGCATGCAAAGTTATCATAAAAATCTTGTTTCTGCAATATATTCCTACAAAAAGTTCATTCTTCATGCCCAAATATCTGTTTTCTTTAATGTATGATATAATCATTAAATTCAAGTTTCGCAACTTTTGGAAAAGCATAGACACAAAGCCCTGAAAGGGCATCAAGATTACAGGCAGGGGTGCAAACCCCTGTAAAGAATGGCAACAACATTAGCCCCGAAGGGCCGACAGAGCGTTGTGCCACCCCTTCAGGGTTGGGGTTACCCCACCGCCTTTAGCAGGGGTTCTTGCGTCCCTTCGGTAGCAAGCG
>JAFSKJ010000128.1 GCA_017449025.1 Prevotella sp.
CTTATGCGCTCGTACTCCAGGTTGTGGCCTGTGGCACTGGAGTCCACGTATTTCATCATCTCGTCGAGAATGGTGGCGATGATGGCCGCGTTGCCCTTTATCTGGTCGCAGATGTTGTTCTTCTCGTCCTTTGAGAGATACAGCGCGTCGTTGGCAATCACCTCTGCCAGTCCGCTTACAGTGTGCAGCGGCGTGCGTATCTCATGGCTCATGTTGCGTATGAAGTCGGCCTTCACTTTTTCTTCCTTTCGCAGCTTGGCCGTTTCCCGCCTCTGACTCCACGTCAGTAGCATGCACATTGCGCATACCACAACCAGTATTATCACTATTATGCCCATAACCGTATCGTTTTACAAGTGTTCGAAAATGCTGTTAGCCACAAAGATACGCACTTTTGTGGAAAAATCAAACACTAAGGACATTTTTTTTTAATTATTATGCAAAAACTTGATTATGCTCAAGACAGTGACCTTGCCGTCGGACACTTTGAAGCGCACATCGCTGCCAGCGAAGGGCATGCCGTAGATACGGTCGGGCGAGTCGTGGTAGTGGGGTCTGGGGTCGAGGGCGAGCACGTCGGCAAGGGTCTGTCTCTCGTCGGTGGTGAGCACTGCGGCGGCCTCGCTGCTGAATGTCACCTCCAGTGGCTTCCACTCTCGTGTGTCGGTGAAGCCGCCGGCAGCCTCGGGGTGGGCGTCGGCGTATGGCACGTATGGCTTCACGTCGTAGATGGGTGTGCCGTCCATGAGGTCTGCGCCGCTCACGGTGATGTTGCCGTCGGCCCCTATGCTCACTATGCGGACAGAGGAGAGGCCAAGGCCGTTGGGGCGGAAGGGCGACCGCGAGGCGAAGACGCCCACGCGCTCGTTGCCTCCAAGGCGGGGAGGGCGCACGGTGAGGCGCTGCGTGTCGGGCGCTGCCTCGGAGCCGCTGTCGTCGTTACGCTTGGCAGCACAGAACCCCCATATCAGCCACACATAGTCAAAGCCCTCAAGGCCGCGAACGGCCTCGGCATGGCGGTAGCGGTCGGTAAACTCTATGCGCCCCGTCAGGCTGCTGACGAGGCCGCTCTGTCTCGGAATGCCGAACTTCGTGGTGAACGGCGAGCGGAAAAAAGCTACTGGTTCGATTGTCATGGCGCAAAAATAGCAAAAAATATCCAATAACACCACATCTGCAATCGTTTTTCTTGGCAGTAACCAATATTTTTACTACTTTTGCCAGGTGAAAGAGAAATAATAAACAAATTATCGATATGAAGAAGACATTATTCACCGTAGTCATGGCAGCAGTGAGCCTCCTGGCAGGCCATGCCGCCAAGAAGAGTGACGTGTTTACCACACCAGGGGGAAAGACCGTAGTAATCAACCATATCAAGCACGCCACCATGCAGATTGAGTACGACGGCAAGCTGATATATGTAGACCCCGTGCGCCAGGTGCCTCCCGTCACCGACTTCAACACCTATCCCAAGGCCGACATCATACTTGTTACCCACGAGCATCTCGACCACTTCGACCGTGAGGCCATAGCCGCCCTGCGCAATGTACAGAACACGCTCATATACCTGAACAAGAACTGCTGGGACATCTATCACAACGGCACCGTAATGTCCAACGGCGACAGCATAATGGTTGACGAGAGTATAACGCTGAAGGCCGTACCTGCATACAACACCACGTTCGAGCACAGGCAGTTCCACCCCAAAGGGCGCGACAACGGCTACGTGCTCAGCCTCGACGGCCTGCGCATCTACATTGCCGGCGACACCGAGGACATACCAGAGATGGCCGAGCTGCAGAACATAGACATTGCCTTCCTGCCCTGTAACCAGCCGTACACCATGACTGTGGAGCAGCTGGCCAAGGCCGCAAAGATGTTCAAGCCCAAGGTGCTCTTTCCCTACCACTACTCTGACACCACAATCCACAAGGTCTCGATGCTGCTCGTAGGGTCGGGCATCGACGTGCGCATACGCGACTACCGCTGATTTGATTATTCCGTAATGCCCGCTCCCTTCCGCCTTCCGCCGTCGTTAGCCCAGCAGCGCATAGCCGTGCTGCTGTCTGGGGGTGTCGACAGCAGTGTGGTGGTCTGCGAGCTGGCTCGCTTGGGACTGCACCCCGACTGCTTCTATATAAAGATAGGTGCGACACCCACTCCCGACAGCGACGAGTGGGACTGCTCCATGGAGGAAGACTTGGAGATGGCCACCGCCGTGGCACGCAAGTACGGTTGCCGGTTGGAGGTGGTAGACTGTCATGAGGAGTACTGGAGCCAGGTGACGCGCTACACCATGGAGAAAGTGCGCGCCGGCCTGACACCAAACCCCGACGTCATGTGCAACCGCCTCATAAAGTTCGGTGCCTTCCACGAGAAGTGCGGCCACGCCTACGACCTTATTGCCACAGGCCACTACGCCCAGACAGAGACCGACGGCGAGGGGCGCAAGTGGCTCACCACAAGCCCCGACCCCGTGAAGGACCAGACCGACTTCTTGGCGCAGATCTACGACTGGCAGCTTAGGAAGGCCCTCTTCCCCATAGGCCACTACATGAAGGACGACGTGCGGCAGATAGCTGAGCGTGAGCATCTTGTGAGTGCCCACCGCAAGGACTCGCAGGGCATCTGCTTCCTCGGAAAGATCAACTATAACGAGTATCTGCGGCGCTTCCTCGGCGAGCAGGAGGGCGACGTGGTGGAGATAGAGACGGGGCGGCGCATAGGCAGCCACCGCGGACACTGGTTTCACACCATAGGCCAGCGCAAGGGTATGGGCTTGGGCGGCGGACCTTGGTTTGTGATAAAGAAGGACATTGAGCACAACACAGTATACGTAAGCCACGGCTACAATCCCGACAGCGCCTACAGCCAGCACTTCGCCATTCGCGACTTCCACGCCCTTACGCTGCCTCTCTCCGAGCTGATAGCCGTCTCGCCCACAGTAACCTTCAAGATACGCCACACGCCGGAGTTCTTCACGGCCACCATCGAGCCTCAGCCCGACGGCACCTATATGGTGCACTCCACAGAGCGCATCCACGGCGTGGCGCCGGGGCAGTTCTGCGTGGTCTACGATGCCGGCCACCACCGCTGCTTCGGGTCGGGAGAGATCATGTAGCCGTGCCTTCCTTAAGTCGAATGTAAGCGAGCATATCTCCAACATCTTTGCCGATGGAGAGTTGGAGAGGAATTCAGTTGTTCGGGTTTTCCGAACAACTGCTGCAGATGGTAAAAACTATAAAAAATTCCGTGCTGTGCGGTTGAACAGCAGTATGACCGCAACGCGGTCACCTCTAAATAACCGGGTGGTGCGAAGCACCCCCGGAGAAGCAGAGGGGAGGACAACGACCCTGAAGGGGTCGTCCTATACTGCTGCTGGGGCACTCTTTCAGAGTGCATTCGTAGTGTTCCTACTTCCGCAGGTCCTTCGGACGCTGCGGTTCTTGGACAAGCCAAGCGAACAAGTTCTTTTACCTTTGCACCCATGGAACAAGAGTAGTCCA
>JAFSKJ010000043.1 GCA_017449025.1 Prevotella sp.
ATTACAGGCGGTAATCCTTACAGACATCTTGATGGCGTTACAAGTTGTAAGCATATGGCTGCGTTTCTGTTTAATTTTGACTCTTAGATATGCCATAATGTCAATTAACATTTATTGGTACTCTTATCACCACACAGAAAATGATATGAAGAAGACGAAACTCTGGATGCTTGCCGCCATCCTCATAATCTGCGGCGCTATGAACATGACCTCATGCGACAATGAGGAGGACAATCCCGTGACACCCGATGACGGAACTGTGGTGCTGAACTGCGTGAAGCCCGACTATCTTGTGGCGGGCGACAGGGTGGCACTGATCTCACCCTCTTACTTCACGCCGATGGAGAATGTAGAGAAGACTGCCGAAGTGTTGCGGTCGTGGGGACTGGAGCCCGTAGTTGGCCCGAATGTGGGCAAGGTGGTGGATGGACGCTATGCAGGCACCGTGGATGAGCGAGTGAGCGACATACGCTGGGCCCTCAGCGACCCCTCGTTCAAGGCTGTCATCTGTAACCGTGGCGGTTACGGCACCATCCAACTCATCGACCAGTTGACCATGGCCGAACTGAAGGCTTCACCTAAGTGGCTCTGCGGCTTCAGCGACATATCAACGCTGCATGGACTGCTGACTCGCGCCGGTGTGATGAGCATCCACGGCACGATGAGTTCGTTTCTGGCTAAGGGTGGCACCGACGAGACAAGCACCCTGGTGCGCGATCTGCTCATGGGACGTGTTCCCCGCTATGAGTTACCGGCCCATCCGCAGAACATCACGGGGCAGGCCAGTGGCGTGCTCGTAGGCGGCAACCTCTGCACCTTTACGCCCAATCTCGGCTCGCAGGCCGATGCCACCAAGGGGCAGAACCTGATACTCTTTGTTGAGGAAGTAGAAGAGTCGATGCACAACATCGACCGCCAGATGCGCATCCTCCAGATAAACGGCGTGCTCGACCGCTGCCGTGGCGTCATCCTCGGCGAGTTCACCGACTGCGGCACCGAGTTCACCTACGAGAGCGTGGAGGCCATGCTGCACGAGATGCTGAAAGAGTATCATATCCCCGTGCTCTGCGGATTCCCCGGCGGTCATGGAGACGTGAACCTGCCGCTGGTGATGGGTTCCCCCGTGACCATCGACGTGCGCGAGGACGGTGCCACCCTGCTGTTCGACATCGACGGCGACCAGCAGACAGTAAAGACAGCCAACATCACCGTCACCCCAACACCAGCCTCTGCTCGCATGCGCCTGGCCGGAAAGACAGAGTAAACCATCCTTGATAGGATATGAAACAGACAAGGCAATTGATGTTATCTGCCGTCTTTACGTTTGGCATGCTAATGGCAGCGATTGTTTCCTGCTCCGAAACGGAACAGGAAACAATACCGATGCGAAAGGACGATGCAGCAGAAATCTTAAGCCAACAACGTGATAAATTCTACAGTAAAATCCGCTTCAAGGTTATCCACAACGTTCCCCTTGACTTTGACGAAGAATTCTATGGATATATCGTCAGTCAGCAGTTGGAACGTGAGTGTAAGTCTGAGGGCAGTCCTCGCATGGCAGATTAAAAGAGGTGAATCACTATTGCCCACAAGGAAACTATGCTGATAAGTGCCGGTAATCTGACCATCGACAAAGCAAATTGGTGTAAAGGTTACTAATAGAGATGTTCAGTTGATGCACGATGGTCTTCAATGATGGTCTTCAAAGAACAGGGTACAATAAAAGAGAAAAGTATTTGTGTAATTCAAAAGAAATGATTACCTTTGCACTCGTTATTTGACATGTTGAGACAAAGCAGAATGATGAATTCAGGTGGTTTCTAAACCATTACCTATTCTGAATGGGACTCTTTCTAAAGTTCTGATAATTAAAGCAATAGTTATTTGACACATAATTTTGAATGTACTTCTCATTTTCTTATTCCTTTTAATGATTATCCGCTATCGTACCACAAAAGCCCCAAAGGGGCAACAGACCGCAGGCAGGGGTGCAACCCCTGCAAACGGTAGCGTATACATTAGCCCTGAAAGGGCGGCAGGATTCTTCTGTCACCCCTTTGGGGTTGCCTTCACGCCGCTGACTTGCAGGGGTTGCACCCCTGCCTGTGGTCTTATCAGCCCTTCGGGCTTTTGTGGTATCTTTGCGGATAATCATTTCCTTTTTAATTTTGGGCTGCAAAACTACTGTCTTTTGGGTTATCCATTGCTATGCAAAATGTAGCAGTTTGTGGAATAAGAAACAGGCGGTGAAAGGTGCTACGTTCTGCCCCGATTTGCTTAGTCAATTAAGGAGTTTTAAACCCATTCATGAGACCATTTAGGGTTCTTCGACAAGCGAAGCGGCACAGCCGAGTCCGAATAAGAAATCTAACTCCTTCATCAATCCTCCCAATTTTGCGTAATCCCGATTTTTGAACTTCCTCGATTTTCCCCTGATTGCCTTTATTTTAGGTCGAATTGCGTTAATCTTCCAAAATCCCTCGTTTGTTACAAGCTTTTTTTGTAACTTTGTACGCTGAAAGTGAAACAATAGAATTAAAGACACTGTTTATGGACATAAAAAGCGCAACCTTCACCCTCAGTTCCCCTATGGTGGACATGTGCCCCAAGGACACTAAGCCGGAATATGCCTTCATTGGGAGATCGAATGTAGGGAAGTCGAGTCTAATCAATATGCTAACGGGTAACAGAAAGCTTGCGAAGACATCGTCGACGCCGGGAAAGACCGTGCTCATCAACCACTTCCTGATAAACAACGAGTGGTATCTTGTAGACCTTCCCGGCTACGGATATGCCAAGCGTTCGAAGAAAGAGGTGGTCAAGCTGGAGCAGATGATAAACGGCTACATACTTCAGCGCCAGCAAATGGTGTGCGTGTTCGTGCTTGTAGACATACGCCTGGAAGCCCAGAAGATAGACCTGGAGTTTATCAACTGGCTGGGCATGTCGTCGGTGCCATTCTGCATACTGTTTACAAAGGCAGACAAGCTGACGCGAAACAAGGCGGCGCAGCAGGTTCAGGCTTACAAGCAGGTGCTGTCGGAGACGTGGGAGGAGTTGCCTCCAATGTTCGTCACCTCGTCGGAAAGCAAGCAGGGTAGGGAAGAGGTGCTAAACTATATTGGACAGATAAACAGCGACCTGAAGAATGGCTAAGGACACACCATACTTGGACGTACAGAGGCTGACGAAATCGTTCGGCGCACTAAAGCTGATGGAGAACCTGTCGTTCTCGATTGCTGAGGGACAGCGCGTGGGGCTGATAGCCAAAAACGGTACAGGTAAGTCGACACTGCTGTCAATACTCACGGGCAAGGAGGGCTACGACAGCGGCAGCATCATCTACAGGCGCGGCATCAGGATAGGGATGCTTGAACAAACTCCCGTGTTCAATGCCGAAGACAGTGTGCTCACAGCATGCATGATGCTGGGCGCAACAGAGGAAAGAGTACTTAAAGCCAAGCAGATTCTGACCAAGCTTAAGATACGCGACATGGACCAGCCTATGGGGCAGCTCTCAGGCGGACAGCAGAAAAGGGTGGCACTGGCAAAGGTCCTCATCACTGAGCCAGACTTCCTAATCCTCGATGAGCCTACAAACCATCTCGACCTTGAAATGATTGAGTGGTTAGAGGGATTCCTTTCGCGGGGCAACAAGACACTGCTCATGGTGACCCACGACCGTTTCTTCCTCGACCGCGTATGCTCGCTGATTCTCGAACTCGACGACCTCACCATATATACTTATCGCGGCAACTACAGCTACTATTTGGAGAAGCGCCAGGAGCGTATCGACAACAGGAGGGCGGAAATAGCAAGGGCCAACAACCTGTACCGCACGGAATTGGAATGGATGCGGCGAATGCCACAGGCAAGAGGCCACAAGGCAAAATATCGGGAAGACGCATTCTACGAGTTGGAGAGAATAGCCAAGCAGCGCATAGAGGAACGGGCCATAAGGCTGAAGTCGAGAAACGTTTACATTGGCTCGAAAATATTTGAATGCCAGTATGTGTCCAAGGCATTCACGTCGTCAAGCTCACAGCCAGTCACCATACTCAAAGACTTCTACTACAATTTCTCCCGATTTGAGAAAATGGGAATTGTAGGCAACAACGGCACAGGCAAGTCAACGTTTATAAAAATGCTGTTGGGAATGGTACCGCCAGACTCGGGACGCTTTGACATTGGCGACACCGTCAGGTTCGGTTATTTCTCGCAAGAGGGCTTGATGTTTGACGAGCAGACAAAAGTGATTGATGTGGTGAAGGATATTGCCGAATATATAGACATGGGCGGAGGAAAGCACCTCTCGGCAAGCCAGTTCCTACAGTACTTCCTCTTCACTCCGGAACAGCAGCACGGATATGTCTACAAACTGTCTGGAGGTGAGCGCCGCAAACTCTATCTATGTACGGTGCTGATGAAGAATCCCAACTTTCTCGTGCTCGACGAACCCACCAACGACCTTGACATAGTGACCCTTCAGATTCTCGAGGAGTACCTGCAAGACTTTCCCGGGTGCGTGATAGTGGTATCTCACGACCGATACTTCATGGACAAGGTTGTTGATCACTTGCTCGTGTTCGAAGGCGAAGGCAGGATAAAGGACTTTCCTGGAAACTACACGCAGTACCGCCGCTGGCTGTTACTACAGCCAAAACAAACCGCCGCTGGCTCCACAAAAGCCGCCACTACGAAGAAAGACTATCACAACGACACACGTCGGAGACTGTCGTATAAGGAGCGCCTGGAGATGCAACAGTTGGAGAAAGACATAGCTGCATTGGAAGCTGAGCAGAAAAAACTGGAAGAAGAGCTGTGCAGCGGCACCCTGTCTGTAGAGGCTCTTACTGAGAAGAGCAAACGCTTGCCCCAGCTGAAGGAAGAACTCGACGAAAAGTCGATGAAATGGCTGGAATTGTCGGAAATAGAATCAAAATAAATAACTGTAACAGACTATGAAAAAAACATTGATGCTAATGATTACATCAGCATTATTGCTGATGAACTCAGAGAATGTTGATGCATGCACAAACTTTATTGTGGGAAAGAAGGCCTCGGCAGACGGGTCGGTGATTTGTTCCTACAATGCCGACTCCTATGGAGCGTTCATGAGCCTTTACCACTTTCCTGCGGCCCACCACGAAAAGGGGGCAATGAGGAAGGTGTTCGAGTGGGATACCAACAAGTACCTCGGTGAGATAGCCGAGGCTGAGGAAACCTACAACGTGGTGGGAAACATTAACGAGTGGCAGGTGACAATAGGCGAGACAACTTTCGGCGGACGTGAGGAAATGGCCGATTCCACCGGAATAATTGACTATGGCTCGCTCATCTACATTGCCCTTCAACGCTCGAAAACGGCACGTGAGGCCATCAAGGTGATGACAACTCTTGTTGAGCAGTACGGATACTACTCTGAAGGAGAGTCTTTCACCATCTGCGACCCCGATGAGGCATGGATAATGGAGATGATGGGCTGTGGCCCTGACCGCAAACTGTCGAAGGAACGCACAGTGTGGGTGGCACAGAGAATACCAGACGATGCCATCAGCGGACATGCCAACCAGAGTCGCATCACCACCTTCGACATGAAGGACAAGGAGAATGTGATGTTCTCGAAAAACGTGGTCAAATACGCCCGCAAGATGGGGTGGTTTACTGGTAAAGACGCCGACTTCAGCTACAACGCAGCTTACGCCAAGCCAGACTTCTCCGGACGCCGCATCTGCGATGCCCGTGTGTGGCAGTTCTTCAACCATTTTTCCGATGAAATGGCTCAATTTGTGCCATGGGCAGAAGGAAAAGACCCCGATGCAAAGCCTATGCCGCTGTGGATAAAACCCAACCGCAAGGTAAGTGTACAAGACGTTCAGGCAGCCATGCGCGACCACTTTGAAGGCACACCCTTCGCTCTTGACTCTGACATTGGCGGAGGTATCTGGCAGATGCCATACCGGGTTACTCCTCTTTATTATGAGGTGGACGGAAAGAAGTACTTCAATGAGCGTACAACATCCACCCAGCAGACGGCATGGACATTCGTGTCGCAAATGCGCTCTTGGATTCCAAGAGAGATTGGCGGATGCCTGTGGTTTGGCAACGACGATTGTAACATGGTGGCATACACACCAGTATACTGCTGTGCCACAAAACAGCCACTTTGTTACAATACTCCTGGAGCCGATGACGTGACCTTCTCGATGGACAACGCCTTTTGGGTGTGCAACTGGGTGTCTAACATGGTTTATCCAAGATATTCTACGCTATTCACAGACCTTGAGCAGGTGCGCGATTCGCTGGAGAAGTCGTATTTTGCTGCGCAGCCCGAAATAGAGAAACAGGCAGGGAAACTCGATGGGGTAGGGCGCATTAAGTTCCTAACCGATTATACTTGCAGGAAAGGCGATGAGATGATTAAACGCTGGCGACAATTGGCCTTCTATCTTATAGTCAAGCACAACGACATGACTGTCCGCCCAGAAGAGAATGGCCACTTCAAACGAGGGAAGTACGGCCTTGGAGCCACCGTTAAGCGTCCTGGTTATCCTGAGTCGTATCGTCGTGCAATTATTGAACAGACAGGAAACAAATTCCTAAAAACAGAATAACATTAATACAATCATGAAAAGACTTGTCTTATTTATCATAATGTCATGCTGCACGTCTGTTGCATGTATGGCTCAGCGTATCACGCCTTCATTAACCGTGTATCACGAATTCAAGCCAGCCGTAATCAACCTTACCGACGGTCGTAAGCTGAAGCAGCCCTTGGCCAACATTTTCCTGAAAAACAGCTCGCTACTATATATGAAAGGTACGCAGGCAATGGAGGCTCGGATGGACAATATTCTCAGCGTGGAGTTCGACAATCGCACTTACGTGAAAATCGACACGCTTCTGGCGTATCAGGTTGACACCGTTGGAAATAATGCGTTGTACTGCGCAGAACAGATTGATTTCGTAGCTTACAGGCAGACGGTGCTGAACAATCACGTAATAACAAATCTGAGCGTTTCAGACCAAGTTAGTTCAACGACAATAGACCTGGAAGATGAGAACGACATACATTTCCCAATAATAAACTTATATTTCTTCCGTCTTAACGGAGAGTTCATTTACGTTCACGAAAGAAATCTTTCCAGACATCTGTCGAAGGAAAAGCGCAGAATGATGAAGACAATCATGTCACTTGACAATTTCAGCTGGAATAACAAAGACATGCTCTTGAAGCTGCTTAAAGCCATAGAATAAGTAAGTGACCCTTTATGGTTGGTTTCGGCATTATGATAAATAGGGTAACTGATTCTTTTCTTTCTACAAGATATTCCTCACGCTCGCGTACGAGATTTTGCCCTTTCGGCGTGGGTTATTCACTGCCTTACCCCCAGGGCGATGCCCTGGGGGATGGAGACTAATTGCTACCTTTGCAGGTTGGTTGTGCGACTTGATGTTCAGAATGTGACAATAACTTTTTTCTTGGCTATACTTCTGGTCTTCGGAGATCCTACAATGGTGAGCCGCTCTGATGGCTGTTCGCTGTCGGTGCCGTTGTCGCATGCCCAGCTCTTGTCAACTTCAGCAGTAAAAGAGCCGCCGCTGACGATGATGGCTGTAAGGCTCTTCACGGCCTTGGGCTTGCCAAGCTCGTTGTCACCTGAGGTTTTAGCCACAAACGTACCGCCACTTATCTCTACGTTCTCAGAGCAGTTTACGCCTTTGCCTCCGTCGCCTGTGCTTGTGATTGTCAGTTCACCGGCAGTCATGGAAAAGAGACTGTCACACTTTATGCCTGCACACGACGTGGTGTCGTTGACGCCTTCAACGGTCTCGACCTTGCAGTCGCCGGAAGTAGTGATGGCCGTTGTTCCGCCGCTGACAGTTGTGTATGACTCGCATCTAATACCTCGTGCACCGTCGGCCTTTACGTCAATCGTCAGTACGCCACCTTCAATGAAAACGCCGTCGTTGGCCTTCACACCGTTACTACCAGTCTTTGACACATTTACGTCAATAGTAGGTCCGTCAGCAAGGAACGTAATATAGTCGTCCGTAGCTATACCATTCTTGTAGTTGCCATTTACGGTTAGCTGTCCTTTACCCCGGAAGTACACTTCGCCTTCACTGAATAGTGTTCCCTTCTGGTCATACTCTTGAGCAGTGTATTCTGTACCGTCGGCAATAGTGTTGGTTGTTCCCTCTGCACAAGTGATGTATAAAGCCTTGTGACACTGGTTGTTGATGGCAGGTCCTGAAGGGTTGGTTATGCTTACTCCGTTGAGTATTATCTCATAGTTCAGCGCACGATAAACCAGCAGTGAGCCATTGGTGGTAGAGCCGCTGAGCATGAGTATGAGGTTGTCGGTGCTCATTCCGTCGTTGACAACAACATGTGCGCCGTTGACACTGGCCACGCTGCTACGGTCGCCGCTGACTGTTGCACTGCTTCCAGCAAATGCCACGTAGACTGTATCGCTCAATGTCGACGGTGTTGGAGTTACTGTGGTGGTGTCTTCGCTTTCGGTATTATTGATGTATGCGCTGAAGTCGGTATCGTCTTTCTCGCATGACATTACAGCCACTGCCATTATGGCTGAAGCCATTGTTCTGAACATTGTTTTATTCATATATATATCTTACAGTTTTATAATAGTTTATTAATTAAAACTTAAACTTATAGTCTAACCCCAAATAGTGCATGTTAGGCTCATAGTCGTCGGGGTCGGTATTCTTAGCCTGCTGGTATCTGTAGAATGCTCCGAAGGAGTGCTGTTTTGTTAGCTTGAAGTCTGCGCCAACAGTGTACCTTATTTTCTCTATCGCCATTTTGTTGTAGAATTCAATGTTGGCGTAAGGCTTAATCTTCAGACCCTTCTTGTCGAACTCCACTTGAAGTCGCGAGCGCAGCATGTTCTTGCCCCGACCGCTGCGCATCTTGGTCTCCCATTTGGAGTTGTCGAAGTCCCAACGTTCAGTTTCCTTCTCCGGTCGGTATGTGTACTGCCAACGCTCGCGCAGGGAGAGGCGTATGTCGCCCCACACCTTATGGTCGAAGGTGAGCGATGCCTTTAGCCTATGTCGCAGCCCCCAATAGCTTGGTCTCCAGTTGTTATACCCTGTTGCAGAGCCGTCGGCGGCATAATTATATGTAATCTTCTCACGGTTGTTGTCGTATAGAAGGTTGTATGCAGCGTCTGCCTTAAGCCATTTTGTCAGCTTGTAGTCAATGCCCACTCCCCCACTCCAGCGGTCAAGAGTCTTGAAATCGTTGCGGGTACGGAATGTGGCCTCGATATCCACGCTCATCTTCTTGTCGATCTTTTTCTCTGCTCCGGCACTGAGCAGCAGTCCGCCTTCGCTTTGGGAATAAGCGGCAAATGGCGCCAGGCAAGTCAAAGCCAGCGCCACAAGTGTTTTCTTAGATGTGTTCATAGTCAGTCGTTTTTAGTTTTATTCTGTGGTCAATATCTTTTTTCCCATCGTTGGTTCCATCATAGTAGATGCGTATCATTGCCATATCGCGGAGGAAATCTATGGCACCCACCTCAACTTTGGTTACCGCAACTCCCAGGCGGCTCTGCAAATCTGCTATAAGCTCGCTGCGCCGCACCGGCTTTATCAGCTCAATGCGGTCGTACTGTATGAGCTTGGTTGGCTGGGTCTTCAGTTTCAGTTCGCAGAGCCACACGGCTATGATGACCACTATGTTGGTGATGAGCAGTTCTCCGTATGACATTGATACTGCAAGCGCATTGACAACCGACAAGCATATTGTGATAAAGAGGTAAGTCATTTCGCGCACAGGCATAGCGTCAGTGCGATAGCGCATGATCGAGAATATTCCGAAGAGTCCGATGCCGATACCCATTGAGGTTTTTCCCTTCATGTCTTCAAGTACGAATATCATGAAGTAGACAATGAAGAAAATGGCCACAGAGATAAGCATAAATGTGAAGAAGAAGTCGCGGCGACGACTCTTGGCATAATAGAGGCGGTCAATGATAATCCAGTTGACGATTACACAGATAAGGAATCTCACCAGCATGGTGATGAAGTCCGGAGAAATGGCAAATAATGTATTCATGTTAAGTTTTTGAGTTAATGAGTTTCTGTTATATATTGGTTTTAAGTATTTTATCCACTTCTATGAGTTTCCGCTTGAAGCGGTTCACCGGCAGCTGGTCGTTTGAGAGTGCCGACCCCATGCAATACTTGCTGAACCCGTGGGGATGTATGCGCAGCTGCCTCAGCATGGCCAGCACCGGCGAAGGGCAGAGGCCGTCGCGCTTGAGTTCGATAATCACCAGTGGATACATCTCGCGGCGCATGCCAGTCACCAGGTTTTTGAACACCAAGTTCGTGTCGATGGTGAGCCGCTCCGTCTTGTCATGATTAACAAGGGTGATGCGGTCAAAGTGGTTGTTAAGTGCGGGGATGAGCTGCGATGTGTCGTAGTGCAGGTGGCTGTGGAGGAACTCGAGTTTCGTGGGGTCTTCGAGATTCATGTCCGTCACGGCTATTCGCTGCTTCTTTGTCCGGCCATGATTGTTCTTGGTCTTCACCTCCATAAACTGGAGGTTGCTGCTCACGTATGTCCGAAAACGTATCTTCTGGCGATTGGTATGCCCGTGCTGGTGAACATTGTACATATCGAACGAGCGCGTGTCGAAGTACGTTGTGTCATAAGCCATATTGCGCTGGCCGTCAATCTCCTGAATGCTGTAGGCATCGCAGGCCATGTCCAGCAGTTCATCCAGCTTTGGCACTGTGGTAACAAACTTCGTGTCGATTCGGTTCATCAGCTTCACGGCTTTCATTTCCTCAAGCGAAATGGGCTGATACTTTGTAATTATATCTTGTGTCATATATAGTTCTGTCTGGTTTACGGTGCAAATTTAGATATTGTTTCCCGATGTAACAAATTTCTTCAGCCAACGGCCATGTTTGTTCAACGAACTGTCATGTGGAAGCATCCCTGCTTCACTTCGTACTTGATATAGCAACGCTTTTTCGAACGCATGTCTCTCAGCACCTCAGACAACACGTATTTCAGGGTGTCGTTGCGTACTTGGCGGCGGTGCTCTCCGTCAGGGTCTTCCACCGTCTGATACCGGTTATAGCATATATCGAAGGTGGTGCCATACAAGTGGCACGAGTTCTCTGTGGCGTTTCCGTTGAAATTGCGTAGCCTCGCCACATCGTCCTTGGTACGTAGCACACTTGTCACTATGAAACGATGCAGGGGAATACCCTTGACGTAAAGACTGTCGAAGAATGCTTGCCCAATGTCTTGCAGTAGCACGGCGGCCCGTGGAACAAGGTATGGTATGCTTTGTCGCAGCGGATCCACATGGTAGTAAGGCGACGAGCCTATATAGACGAGTTCTCTCATTCTGCCTTCTGCGTCGGCACGGTTCTTGACAGGTGACACTCCCCAACGTCTTGCGGCTACCATCTGTATGGCATTAGTGTCCGGGAATGTTTCCCTATAGCTTGGTACAGACAAAATTGGGTGTGGAGAGCTTTTCTCATTCTTGGTGACAGGCTTGTCTGCGCCCATGTCAGCATCTGCATACTTAGGCACTATAGGCACCTCAGTAGCTGAAACACTATTCGGCTCTGCTACTTGAGGAAACAACAATCGCACCAACCATAGCAGCAATGTCACTATGGCAAAGCCCAACAAGTATCTCTTCTTTGTAAGCCTCATTTTGACAAAAATGTAATTTGCGCTTGCAAAGATATATATTTTTTTCTAAAAACAAACAGCTTTTCAGAATTTTGTTGTATCTTTGCAGGCAAATTGCAATTCTTAATACAAAGGTGATAGAGAAGCATATAGTACTTGAAGATATTGACCCCGTGGTGTTCTACGGGGTTGGCAATAGCCACCTTCAGATAATAAGGTCGCTGTTTCCCAAGTTGCGTATAGTGGCGCGCGACAATGTGGTGAGAGTGCTTGGCGACGAGGAGCAGATGGCTGCACTGGAAGAGAACATCGAGGCCATGCGCCGACAGATACTGCGATTCAACACTCTTAAGGAAGAAGATATAATTGACATTGTAAAAGGCGGACGGACTAAGGAGATGCCTGAAGGCGTTGTGGTCTACACCATGTCGGGACGCCCGGTGAAGCCACGCTCAGAGAACCAGCAGAAGCTCATTGATGCCTATCACCAGAACGATATGGTGTTTGCCGTTGGTCCGGCAGGTACAGGCAAGACATATCTTTCAATAGCCCTTGCCGTCAAGGCACTTAAAGACAAGGCTGCCAAGCGAATCATACTCAGTCGCCCGGCTGTCGAGGCTGGGGAGAAGCTCGGATTCCTGCCTGGCGACATGAAGGACAAGATAGACCCCTATCTGCAACCCCTTTACGACGCCCTGGAGGATATGCTTCCACAGGTCAAGTTGCAGGACATGATGGAGAAGCACCAGATACAGATAGCCCCTTTGGCCTTCATGCGAGGCCGCACACTCAGCGATGCGGTTGTAATACTTGATGAAGCCCAGAACACCACCCCGGCTCAGATACGGATGTTCCTGACCAGGATGGGTTGGAACACCAAGATGATTGTCACTGGCGACATGACGCAGATAGACCTGCCACGGTCGCAGAAGAGCGGACTCATCGAGGCACTGCATATATTAAATAATGTGGAGGGCATCGGTGTGGTCAACCTGACCCAAAAAGACATTGTCCGCCACAAGTTGGTGACACGAATAGTCAATGCCTACGAACAATACGATAAAGAATACAACAAAGAATAAAACGATGAAAGCTTTAACAAGAACTGATTTCCATTTTGAGGGACAGAAGAGCGTGTACCATGGTAAGGTGCGCGATGTGTATGACATTAACGACGACCTGCTGGTCATGGTTGCCACCGACCGCATCTCAGCCTTTGATGTGGTGCTGCCTAAGGGCATACCCTTCAAGGGACAGGTGCTGAACCAGATAGCTGCAAAGTTTCTGGATGCCACGGCTGACATTTGCCCCAACTGGAAGCTGGCCACCCCCGACCCCATGGTCACCGTTGGCTTGAAGTGCGAGGGCTTCCGAGTAGAGATGATCATCCGCTCCATACTGACAGGGTCGGCCTGGCGTGAGTACAAGAATGGCTGCAGGGAGCTGTGCGGTGTCAAGCTGCCCGACGGGATGAAAGAAAACGAGCGATTCCCTGAACCTATCATCACTCCTACCACCAAGGCCGACGAGGGTCACGACATGAACATCTCCAAGGAAGAAATCATAAGCCAGGGACTTGTTTCTGCCGACGACTATGCCGTGATGGAGGACTACACCCGCCGCATATTCGCCCGTGGACAGGAGATAGCCGCCAAACGCGGCCTGATTCTTGTAGACACAAAGTATGAGTTTGGCAAGCGCGACGGCAAAGTCATACTTATCGACGAGATACACACCCCCGACTCCAGCCGCTATTTTTATGCTGCCGGCTATGAGGACAAATTGGAGAAGGGCGAGCCGCAGCGTCAGCTCTCTAAAGAGTTTGTCCGCCAGTGGCTCATAGAGCACAATTTCATGAATGAGCCGGGACAAGTGATGCCCGAGATAACCGACGAGTATGCCGAGAGCGTCAGCGAGCGATATATTGAACTGTACGAACACATCGTTGGTGAGCGCTTTGAGAAGGCAGACGCCTCAGAGGACATAGCAGCCCGCATAGAGAAGAGTGTCGGCCAGTGGCTAAAAACCCATTAGTCCTTTCCTTAGCTCACATAATTTCCAGTAGCCCCATGCCATACCGCCAAGAAACCATCACCCCCTACGATGCCGGTAGCGAGAAAGCCGCACAGGTGGAGCAGATGTTCGACAACATCGCACCTACCTACGACATTCTCAACCACCGTCTGTCGTGGAATATCGACCGCGGATGGCGTCGCAAGGCTATACAGGCCATAGCAGAACACAACCCCCAGACTATTCTCGACATAGCCACCGGTACGGGTGACTTTGCCATTCTTGCAGCACAGATGATACACCCAAGAAAGATTGTCGGTGCGGACATAAGTGAACGCATGATGGAAATAGGACGTGGGAAAGTGGCGCAGGCAGGTCTGGCGGATGTGATTTCCTTTGCAAAGGAAGACTGTCTTAACCTCAGCTATGGCGACAACACCTTCGATGCCGTGACGGCAGCCTTTGGCATACGGAACTTCTCAAGTCTCGACCGCGGTCTCAGCGAGATGTGCCGCGTAATGAAGCCCGGTGGTCACCTGAGCATTGTTGAGCTTACCACACCACCGCGATTCCCCATGCGGCAGCTATTTGCGGTTTATTCCCATGCAGTGCTTCCGCTCTATGGCAAACTTGTCAGCAAGGACAGTAGCGCCTATACTTACCTCAGACGAACCATCGAGGCCTTTCCGCAAGGAGAGCAGATGATGGGCATTCTCAAGGATGCAGGTTTCTGCCATGCATCGTTCCGCCGATTAACCTTCGGTATTTGCACGCTATATACAGCAACTAAATAAACTCATAGATTATGGACAAATACGGACTTATAGGTTACCCACTGGGCCACTCCTTCTCCATCAGTTACTTCAATCAGAAGTTTACCGACGAAGGAATCAATGCCAAATATGTTAACTTCGAGATTGCAAGCATCGACGAGTTGCCGGAAGTGTTAGGGTCGAACCCCGAGTTGAGAGGGCTGAATGTCACCATTCCTTACAAGGAGAAGGTCATTCCGTTCCTCGACAGCGTTACCCCCGAAGCCCGTTCCATTGGTGCTGTAAACGTGATTCGTGTCAGCCACGACGGAAGCAAAATCAAGCTGAAGGGTTATAACAGCGATGTCATAGGCTTCACAAAGAGCATAGAGCCTATGCTGGAGAAGAAATGGCACAAAAAGGCCCTCATACTGGGCACTGGCGGAGCCTCGAAGGCCATAAACTACGGCCTGAAGTCGCTGGGACTGGAAACCGTCTTCGTAAGCCGCTATGAGAAGCCTGACACCATACAGTACGAGAGCATCACTCCCGACGTGGTGCGTGAATACAACGTTATAGTCAACTGCACGCCGTTGGGCATGTACCCTCATACAGAGGAGTGCCCCACCCTACCCTATGAGGCCATGGATTCCCACACCATACTCTATGACCTTATCTACAACCCCGACGAGACGCTGTTCATGCGTCGAGGGGCTGAGCGTGGTGCACAGACCAAGAACGGACTTGAGATGCTGTTGCTTCAGGCTTTCGCCTCATGGGAGATGTGGCACGAGAAGTTATAATGATAACCCCCTACAACAGTAGTTTCTTTGCATGACATACACAAAAAATCAAAACGCAGGCGAAGCAAAGCATACCCTTGGCTCCAACACGAAACTGCTGTACGTGGCGCTGATGGGAGTTCTTGGCGTAGTACCTGCCGCCATGGTGAGTAGCGCTACCCTTACCCCCATGGTCGAAGGCTTCCTGTATTTCATAGTTTACGCAGCTGCCGTGTATGCAGGAATGACTGCTGTCAGTCGCCGCTATGAGCCTTCATCCCAGAAGGCACTCATGAATACCGTACACCAGGAAGTCACGAACATCGTCGCTAACAGCAATCAACAGGTTAGAGACTTGATAGCTGAATTCAACAGCTATTCTAAAGGTATGTCCCAGCATCAGAAGAAGAGTCTAAGGAAGAGGTACAGCGAGGCATACGATGGGGTAAAACAAAGCTTTAATCATAATAAAGCCAAATATTTATCTGACACGCAGTCGGTTATTGACAAGAACCGCCCCATGCGTTCTCTGTGGGGATGGGCGTTCGCATTCACCTTCTGCGCCTCGCTGGTCACTTGCATCGGCACCACACCTCAGCCGGAACAGTCGCCAGCTTCTGCGCTGAGCCAACAGCAGGAGGCAGTCTACTGGAATGCAGAGAACATACCCATACCTTATCTGGAAGACGCAACCCAGTTTGTTTCCAATCCAGACCACGTGCTCTCCGATGCTGCCGTCAACCATGTCAACATTATGATGAAAAAGTTGGAGGACTCGCTCGACATCCAGTCGGTGGTAGTAGTGGTCAACCACATTGAGAACGATGACCCCTTCCGCATGGCACAGGACATTGGAAACCGCTACGGTGTGGGACGTAACGACCGCGGACTTATGATTGTTGTCGGCTACGAAGACCACTCTATCAACATTTCGCCCGGGCGTGCCTTAGAGGCCGACCTTACCGATGCTGAGTGCCGCCGCCTGCAGCAAGACTACGTAATCCCCGGCATGAGGGCAGAGATGCCCGACTCGGCAATGATGTATCTCTCCGATGCCATCTATGCCACACTCAAGGGTAAGGAGATGCCAAAGATGTCAACACTCACCAGCCCCACTAACGACAGCGACGACGACTTTGAGAAAGCCCTTGCCCTCTACAGCTGTTTCCTCATGCTGTGGTTCATAATACTAATTTATAAGAATAAGAAATACGAGTGGTTTGGCGGTGCAGCCGCCATGTCCATCATGGCCAACCCCTTCGTGGAGGTACCCCACAGTAGCGGATTCTCAACTGGCGGTGGCTCCTTCGGTGGAGGCCGAGGCTTCGGCGGAGGTGGCGGAGGATTCTCCGGCGGCTCATTTGGCGGAGGCTCTTTCGGTGGTGGCGGTGCCACGTCGAGATGGTAAAGATGTTTTGTATTTGAGCAGACCTAATGTATTAAGACGATATGATGAAATCATTTCATACAATACGGATTTTCGCCAATTTCCCAGGGCGTTGCCCAGGGCTGGGAGCTTTCTGGCCTTACAGGCCATCTTTGCGGTACTTGCGAGAGTTGTAAATCTTAAAAGAGATTAATACAAACAATCAATTTAAATACATAAGAATTATGAAAATCAGTAAAAGTCTTATCGGAATTATCGCAGCCGTAGTCATTATCGGCGGATGGGCTGCCAGTGCTTACAACGGAATGGTGCAGGAGGAGGAGAAGGCCACCACCGGCTTCGCCAACCTGCAGTCGGCCTATCAGCGCCGCGCCGACCTCATTCCCAACCTCGTGGAGACGGTGAAAGGATATGCCGCCCATGAGAAGGGGACACTTGAAGACGTGGTCAACGCCCGCACCAAGGCTACAAGCATCAACATCGACCCGGAGAACCTGACACCAGAGAAGCTTAAGGAATTCCAGCAGGCACAGGGCGAGCTGTCAAGTGCATTGGGCCGCCTCATTGCCATCCAGGAGAACTATCCCGACTTGAAGGCCAACGAGAACTTCCGCGACCTGCAGGTACAGCTCGAAGGCACAGAGAACCGCATAAACGAGGCCAGAAACAAGTACAATGCCGTGGTGCAGGAGTACAATGTTCTCATCCGCTCGTTCCCAAAGAACATCCTCGCCGGATTCTTCGGCTTTGACAAGAAAGATAAGTTCGAGGCAGAGGCCGGTGCTCAGAAGGCTCCGGAGGTTAAGTTTTAGTCGATAGCCATGAACAGGTATATGCAGCGTGGCGTAAGTGCAGCCAAGGAAGACGTGCACAGCGCCATAAAGAACATTGACAAGGGCTTGTTTCCACAAGCTTTCTGTAAGATCATCCCCGACATCCTTGGCGGCGACCCCGACTACTGCAACATAATGCATGCCGACGGCGCCGGCACCAAGTCGAGCCTCGCCTACATGTACTGGCGTGAGACCGGCGACCTCTCAGTATGGAAGGGTATTGCACAGGATGCCATCGTGATGAACACCGACGACCTGCTCTGCGTGGGTGCCACCGACCGCATCTTGGTGTCGTCGACCATAGGGCGCAACAAGAATCTCATTCCCGGCGAGGTAATCTCTGCCATCATCAACGGCACCGACGAGTTGCTTGCCGAGTTACGCGACATGGGTGTCGACATCTGGCCCACCGGCGGCGAGACTGCCGATGTTGGCGACCTTGTACGCACCATCATTGTCGACTCTACTGTTACATGCCGCATGCGCCGCAAGGATGTCATCGACAATGCCAACATCCGTCCTGGCGACGTTATCGTAGGTCTCAGCTCAACCGGCCAGGCCACCTATGAGCACCGTTACAACGGCGGCATGGGTTCGAACGGTCTCACCTCAGCACGCCACGATGTCTTCGCCAAGTATCTTGCTGAGCGCTATCCCGAAAGCTACGACCACGCAGTTCCTTCCGACCTCGTATATTCTGGTAAGCACGAACTAACAAGCGTAGTCGACGGTTTACCCGTCGACATGGGCCAGCTTGTTCTCTCTCCTACCCGCACCTATGCCCCCGTGGTCAAGCGCCTTCTCGACGAGCTGCGCCCCGAAATCCACGGCATGGTCCACTGCACTGGCGGTGCCCAGACCAAGGTGCTCCACTTCGTGGGTGACAACTGCCGCGTGGTCAAGGACAACATGTTCCCCGTCCCGCCGCTGTTCCAGGCCATCCACGACTGTTCCGGCACCGACTGGCGCGAGATGTACCAGGTGTTCAACATGGGGCACCGCATGGAGATTTACGTCACTCCTGCTACTGCCGACAAGGTGATAGACATCAGCCGCAGTTTCAACATCGATGCACAGGTGGTAGGATATATCGAAGAGGGTAAACGCTCGCTGACCATTAAGAGCGAATACGGCGAGTTCAACTACTAATCCCCCCTTGTCTATCTACATGAAAACAGACAAATCTCCCGCATTGACCCTGCTCAGCCTGACTGTGCTCAGCCATCAGGCTGCCACGGCTCAGGACATCACGAGCCTACCCACTCCGGAACGCCCCAACATATTGTTTATCCTTGCCGATGACATGGGCTACGGCGACTTGGCTTGCTACGGCAACGAATTCATCAAGACTCCCAACATCGACCGCTTAGCGGCTACGGGCACCAGCTTCACACAGGCTTACGCTGGCAGCGGCATCAGCTCTCCCTCACGCTGTTCGCTCATGACAGGCAAGAACAGTGGCAACTCGCGTATACGCGATAACCAGTGCTATGAGGGAGGACTGACGGGACTGAAGATTTCACCACGCGGCGACACCACCATCGTGCGCCGTGCACACCTGCTGCCCGAAGACACTACCATTGCAACTGTGGTCCGCACGGCAGGCTATCGCACATGTCTTGTCAACAAGTGGCACCTCGACGGCTACAATCCCGACGCCACTCCACTGAACAGGGGCTTCGACGAGTTCTACGGCTGGCTTATCTCCACCGTCTACAGCAACGACCCCTATTACTACCCCTACTGGCGCTTCCACGGTTACGAGCTGACACACATCGAGGAGAACGCCCATGATGCCCATGTGCGCCACAACACCGACATCTCTACCGACGATGCCATCGGTTTCATCCGCCGGCAGAAGGACTCACCCTTCTTTCTCTACTTAGCCTACGATGCCCCTCATGAACCCTACAATATTGATGACACGTCGTGGTACGACGACCGTGGAGACTGGACATCGAACACCAAACGCTATGCATCGCTCGTCACACACATGGACAAGGCTATAGGGCGCTTGCTTGACGAGCTTGAAAGACTCGGACTGAGAGAGAAGACACTCGTGATCTTCGCCTCCGACAACGGGGCCGCCGTGCAGGCACCCCTGAAAGAGCTGAACTGCGGAGCCGGACTGAAGGGGCGTAAGGGACAACTCTACGAGGGAGGAATCAAGGTGCCACTCATTGTAAACCAGCCCGGAAGGGTGCCCGTAAGGAAGATAGACAACATTGTCTACTTCCCTGACTTCATGCCCACGCTTGCACGTCTTACGGGAAGTGAGCCGTCGCTGCCGCAGAACATCGACGGCATCGACATCTCGCCCCTTTTCTTCGGAGGCAGCGTCGATACCGACAGCCGCTATCTCTACTGGGAATTCCCGGGAAAGCAGCGAGCACTGCGCCACGGAGAATGGAAATGCGTTACCGTGAAGAAAGACGCACCTTTAGAGCTTTACCGCATCAGTGAAGACAAGAACGAACAGCACAACCTTGCTGACGAGTATCCCGACATGGTGCGGCAGATGGACGAGCAGATGAAGCGCATGCACCACTATTCGGAAAACTATCCCCTGCCCGGCGAGAAATAGATGCTGCATCCCTTTGCCCGCCCACTCTATGTGATGCTCAAGCCGGCAGGTGCCAGCTGCAACCTCAGGTGCCAGTATTGCTACTACTTGGAGAAGGCTTCACTCTACCCGCAGTCGCCGATGGTCATGAGCGACGAGCTGCTCCAGACGTTCATTCGCCAGTACATAGAGGCTCAGACCATGCCCCAAGTGCTCTTTACCTGGCATGGTGGTGAGCCTCTGTTGCGACCTCTCAGTTTCTATCGCCGCGCTCTGCAGCTTCAGAAGCTCTATTCCCGTGGACGCCAGATAGACAACTGCCTACAGACCAACGGCCTGCTTCTCACCGACGAGTGGTGTGAGTTTCTTGCCGAGAACCAATTTCTGGTTGGCATTTCCATCGACGGTCCGGAGAACATACACGACCACTATCGTCGTGATGTCGCCGGACAAGGCACTTTCGCGCGTGTCATGAAAGCCATTCGTCTGTTGCAGAAACACGGCGTGGAATGGAATGCCATGGCTGTTGTCACCAACAATAGCATGTACCATCCGCAGGAGTTCTACCGGTTCTTCAAGGACATTGGTTGCCAGTACCTGCAGTTCACCCCCATAGTGGAACGCGAGCGCCATCGTCCGTGGCAGTTGACTGATGCCTCCGTTACGACTGAGGGCTGGGGACACTTCCTCTGTGGTGTCTACGACGAGTGGGTGCGCCACGACGTAGGCCGTATCTTCGTGCAGCTCTTCGACGCAGTGCTCTCAAACTGGGTAGGCCAGCAGCCTGGCATCTGCTCGCTGTCGGCAATGTGCGGTCACGTTGCAGCCATGGAGTGGAACGGCGATGTTTACTCATGTGACCACTTTGTGTTCCCCGAATACAAGTTAGGCAACATCAACACCCACTCACTCACCGAGATGATGTACGGCCAGCAGCAGCGCCACTTCTCGAGCATGAAGACCACCCTTCCCCGCCAGTGCCATGAGTGCCGCTACCTTACAACGTGCTACGGCGAGTGTCCCAAAAACCGTTTCATCACCGACCGCTACGACAACCCCGGCCTTAACTACCTCTGCAACGGCTACCGCCAGTTCTTCAACCACGTGGCTTCCGACATGGACTTCATGGCAGCTGAGCTGAGGGCTGGCCGTGCGCCTTCCAACATCTTGCTTCGCTGACATGCTGTCCGTAAACAGTCAAAAAGGCACCATTTTGTCTGGATTTAAGATTTTTTGGCGTACTACCGCTTGTATTTCCAAGATTTTTTCCTAAATTTGCATCCACTTATAACCATTTTATCTAACTAAAACAGATTTACACGTATGAAAGACCTTAAGATGTACATTGACGGCCAGTTCTGCGAAAGCTCGAACGGCAAGTGGATTGACGTATTGAACCCCTCAACGGAAGAAGTGATTAGCCGGCAGCCGGAAGGCACCGTAGAAGATGTGAACCGAGCACTCGACGCAGCGCGCGCCGCACAGAAATCATGGGCCAAGACTCCAGCCATAGAGCGTGCTGGATACCTGCTCAAGATTGCCGAGGGCATAAAAAAGCGTGAGAAGGAATTCACTGAGATTATCATGCGCGAACAGGGCAAGACCCGCAACTGGGCATCGATAGAAGTAGGCGCAACCATAGCTTACTTCGAGTACATGGCCACCTTTGCACGCCACATTGAGGGAGAAATCATACCCTCCGACCGCCCCAACGAGACCATCCTGCTAACCAAGAAACCCATAGGAGTTGTTGCAGGCATCCTGCCGTGGAACTTCCCCTTCTTCCTCATAGCCCGCAAGGCTGGTGCTGCACTTATTGCCGGCTGCACCATCGTCATCAAGCCCTCACAGCTCACGCCCGAGAACTGTACAGAGTTTGCCAAGGTGGTGGACGAAACAGGACTGCCCGCTGGTGTCATCAACATCGTCACGGGTAAGGGAAGCGTGATAGGCAACGAGATGGCAGGCTCGCCCAAGATCGACATCGTCTCCGTCACAGGCTCTGTCGGGGCAGGAGAAAGCATCATGGCCGCTGCTTCGAAGAACATCACCAAGGTGAGCCTCGAACTGGGCGGCAAGGCACCCGCCATCGTCATGAACGACGCCGACCTGGAGCGTGCAGCCCAGTGGATAGTAGACAGCCGCATAGGCAACAACGGCCAAATCTGCAACAATGCAGAGCGCGTATATGTTCAGAAGGGCGTGAAGAAAGAGTTCACCGACATACTGGTTAAGAAAATGGCAGCCGTGAAGGTTGGCGACCCCTGCGCCGACGATTCCGTTGACATGGGACCGTTAGTGGAGAAGCGCGCCTTGGAGAGTGTCACCGAGAAGGTGGAGCGCGCCATCAACCAGGGAGCCAAGCTGCTCTGCGGCGGACAGCGCGTGGGCAGCAAGGGCTACTTCTATGCAGCCACCGTGCTCGACAACTGCCGTCAGGACATGGACATCATTCATGAGGAGACCTTCGGACCCGTCATCCCGCTGGTTGAGTTCGAGACCCTCGACGAGGTTATAGGCTATGCCAACGACTGCGAGTACGGACTGGCAAGCAGCATCTTCACCAAAGACCTGAACGTGGCCGTCAAGGCATGCCGTGAGCTGGAGTTCGGCGAGACCTACATCAACCGCGAGCACTTTGAGGCCATCCAGGGCTTCCATGCCGGTGTAAAGAAGAGCGGCATTGGCGGTGCCGACGGCAAGCACGGCGTTGACGAGTATCTCGTAACCCATGTTACATATCTCGACACCTACGACGACATGTAAGCCTTATGACAAATTGACAAGAGAAAAGTGACATTTGCTGTACAGCAAATGTCACTTGTTTTATTGGGGGCCTCCATGATTCGCATATTGCCCTGCATACAATCACTCCGCAGCTTTGGCACAATTTTTGCTATGTCAAAGGACAGCAACAAAGAAACAACAAAAACAATAAGAGTTATGCAGAAAGGTAACATCGGGGTTACTACAGAGAACATATTCCCCGTAATCAAAAAGTTTCTCTACTCAGACCATGAGATTTTCCTGCGCGAGATGGTGTCCAACGCCGTAGACGCTGTTCAGAAGATGAAGACACTCAAGGAGCGAGGCGACTACAAGGGAGAGTTGGGCGACCTAACAGTACGCGTGAGCATGGATGCCGACAAGGGCACCATCACTATTAGCGACCACGGCATAGGAATGACCGAGGAAGAGATTGACAAATACATAAACCAGATTGCCTTCTCCGGCGTTGCCGACTTCTTGGATAAGTACAAGGACAATGCCAACAACATCATTGGACACTTCGGACTGGGCTTCTACTCCAGTTTCATGGTGTCGAAGAAGGTGGAAATCATCACCAAGAGCTGGCAGGAAGGCGCCAAGGCCGTGAAGTGGAGCTGCGACGGCAGCCCGGCATACCAGATTGACGATGCCGAGCGCGCCGACTACGGCTCAGACATCATACTCTACATCGACGACGACTGCAAGGAGTTTCTCGACAAGTACAAGCTCGAAACTTTGCTCAACAAGTACTGCAAGTTCATGGCCGTGCCCGTTGCCTACGGCAAGAAGACCGAATGGAAAGACGGTAAGCAGGTAGACACCGACGAGGACAATATTATAAATAATGTGGAGCCTCTGTGGACCAAGACACCGTCGACACTTAAGGACGACGATTACAAGCAGTTCTACCGCACACTATATCCCATGAGCGACGAGCCGCTGTTCTGGATTCACCTCAACGTAGACTATCCCTTCAACCTAACAGGAATTCTCTACTTCCCCAAAATCAAGTCGAACATCGAGCTGCAGCGCAACAAAATTCAGCTCTACTGCAACCAGGTGTTCGTCACCGACCAGGTGGAGGGCATAGTGCCGGAGTTCCTCACGCTGCTCCACGGTGTCATCGACTCACCCGACATTCCACTTAACGTCAGCCGCTCCTATCTGCAGAGCGACCGCGAGGTGAAGAAAATCTCCACATACATCACCAAGAAGGTTGCCGACCGCCTGAGTGCCATCTTCAAGGACAACCGCAAGGAGTACGAGGAGAAGTGGGACGACCTGAAGCTCTTCATCAACTACGGCATACTCTCTGAGGAAGGATTCTACGACCGCGCCAAGAACTTCGCACTGATGAAGGACGTCAACGGCAAGTTCTTCACCTTCGATGAGTACAAGACACTGATCGAAGCCTCACAGAAGGACAAGGACGACACACTCATCTACCTCTATGCCACCGACCGCGAAGAGCAGTACTCTTACATCAAGGCTGCTGAAGACAAAGGCTACTCAGTTCTGCTGCTTGACGGGCAGCTCGACGTACCCACCATTCAGACGCTGGAGCAGAAGTTTGAGAAGAGCCGCTTCACACGAGTAGATGCCGACATCATCGACCGCCTCATCGTCAAGGCCGACGCACCCACCATGACTCTCACCGACGACGAGCGTGACAATCTGTCAGCCGTTTTCAAAACACAGCTGCCAAAGATTGACAAGACAGAGTTTATGGTACAGGTCGACGCGCTCGGAGCCGAGGCACGACCAGTAATCATCACGCAGAATGAATGGATGCGCCGCATGAAGGACATGAGCAGGTTCCAGCAGGGCATGGGCTTCTACGGACAGATGCCTGACTCAATGAACATTGTGCTCAACGCCGACCATCCGCTTGTGAAGAGAGTGCTCGACGACTGCAACGAACACACGGCAGAAGCCCTGAAACCCATCTTGTCGGAACTGAAGGGACAGGAGGCAAGGCTCGCAGCCATACGTCAGCAGCAGGACAAGAAGAAGTATGACGAACTGACACAGGAAGACCGCGACTTGAAGTCTGAGGCTGAAAAAGCTGTGCAGGCAGAGAAGGACAAGAAGCAGGCCGTAATTGCCGACTATGCCAAGACCAACGATGTGGTACACCAGCTCATCGACCTGGCACTGCTCCAGAACGGTATGCTCAAGGGCGAGGCCCTCGACCGTTTCCTGAAGCGTTCAGTAGACCTTATCAAGTAAGTCCACCCAACGCCTCACCACGGGCATTGTCTCGCAATCGATGACCTTGCCCAGCAATGTGGTAATACAGTGGAACGCGGGCTGCCAAGCCCGCGTTCCTGTTTTTTACATCGAGAAGATCTTCTTCCCCTCGAAATATGGTCAATGCCGTCAAGGCCTGCTCGCGGGTTAGCAGCTCCTCCGTCCACCAGGGTGTTGCATTAAACAAGCGCAGACTACACACTTTTCGACCGTGAAATATTGGGGGGCATCCGTAGAGTGGCACTTTACGACGCTAAAGTGGCACTTTTTTGAAATTAAGTGCCACTTTACGGTCGTAAAGTGCCACTCCTCATCAGGCATGTGTTTTCACGTACATAATTGAATGGTGTTGCCGACGAGAGATTTATCCGGCTATTTGCCAACTGTCGATGGTACGTGTCTCTGCGTCAAACTTCACGCCAACCTTCACCACGCGGCGGCCGTCGGTCTGATAGGGTATGGCATAGCCCTTGGAGTCAATCTGCTCCAAGGCCTTCTGGGCGGTGCCGTCCTTCTTCATCTCGAACACATAGATGGCGTCGGGCATCCAGACCACCATGTCTACCCTACCCCCGGCGCACTTCACCTGAGTCTTGACATAGAAGTTAAGCATCGAGAAAATCAGGTACATAGTATATTCATAGAATCCCTCAGCGGTGGCAGCCTCTGCCAGCTTCTGCTTGAAGCTCTCAACATACGGAATCCCTGCCAGGTAGGCCTGCATCTCACGCATCGCCAGGTCAGTATCGCCCTGTTTCAGGGCGCGCCAAAACTTCAGGGCAAAGCCAGCCTTTACATCCCTGGACTCGATACCGGTATATACAGGCAGCAGTCCTTCGACATATCCGATACGGACTTCCTGATTGGGTATGGCCAGCCTGTACATCTCCGATTCCGGGTCGTAGCCTTTTATCGTCAGGTAACCGCTCTGATAAAGCAGCGGAAGGGCATTCTTCATGTTCTCTGTAGGCTGGTCGAAATCAGAGGAGAACACATCAAGACAATCCATTGCTGTGATGTCTGTACGGAAGTACTGTAGCTGGCGGATAAGGAAGGATGGGGTGCCGCTCTCGAACCAGTAGTTTGCAAGTTTGCTTTGTAGAAAGGCTTTCAGAAGACTAAAAGGATTATATACTTCCTCTGAGTCTTCCGTGAAATGATAGCCATCGTACCTAAGTTTCAGCTTCTGATGCATCTCCTCAGGCGAGATGCCGTATGATCCTGCTAAGCGCTCAATATCTTTTTCAAGGACGGTGGTAAGCTCAGTCTCAGTGATGCCGCAGATAGCCGCAAATTTCCGGTCCAACGTGATGTTCGTCAGATTGTTTATGGTAGAAAATATGCTGAGCTGCGAGAACTTGGTGATGCCTGTTATGAAGCAGAACTTGATCATCGCCTCTTTGGCCTTCAGCGGCTGGTAGAATTCTTGCATCACCTCGCGCTTGGCATTCAGCGTCTCTGCTTCGTGAAGCACTTCCAAGAGCGGAGCGTCGTACTCATCGATAATGACAACCGCCTGCCGCCCTGTCTGTTCGTTGGCTCGCTGTATGATTCCCGTCAGGCACTGGCCGGGAGTCTTCTCTTGTTCACTACTGCCATATATTTTCAAATAGTCACGGAGAAGGAACATCAGCGACTGCTGCAAGTCGTCGGCGGTCTTTCTCCCCTTGGCACTGCTCAAGTCCAAGCGGATGACGGGATACTCAGTCCACTCCTTTTCCAGCTCCGTAATCTTCAGGCCCTCAAAGAGATCTCTGTCGCCCCTGAAGTACGATTCTAAGGTTGATGTCAGCAGTGACTTGCCGAACCTACGCGGCCGGCTCAAGAATACAAACTTGGCATAGTGTGCAAGCTGCCAAATCAAATCAGTCTTGTCTACATAAACATACTTCTCCCGAATCATCTCCGAGAACGTCTGGATGCCTATCGGATAACGCCTTTCTTCCATAGTGAAACTTTCTTTGATTTTTACTGCAACGGTGTTAATGGATAAACGATATTGACAATGAAGATGTTGGCGGCAAGGATGATGAGGTTCATCAGCAGACCGATACGCATAAAATCGCTGAAACGGTAGCCGCCTGGCCCATATACAAGCATGTGGGTGGGTGAGCCGATGGGCGTGGCAAAGCTGCTGCTGACGCTGACCATCAAGGCTATGAGGAACGGATAAGGCTCGTAGCCCAGTTTCTCGGCTGCCTCGTACATAATGGGGAAGAACATTGCTCCTGCAGCCGTATTCGAGATGAACTCGGTGATAAACGTACCTACGAAACATATGGCTGTCATCACAACAATGGGGTTTGTGCCGCAGACATCGAGTATGCCGAAAGCCAACCGCTCGGCGATGCCTGTCTTCTGGATGGCCAGACCCAACACCACGCTTCCGGCAAACACCATGAGAATTTCCCAGTTGATGGCCTTCATGGCATGGTTGGGACTACAGCAACGGAACAGCAGCATGGCAGCAGCAGCCAGGAAAGCGCACTGCAACAGCGGCATCACATTGAGTGCCGAAAGCACCACCATGGCAATCATGATAGTGGTGGAGACCAACGTCTTAGTGCCGACATTGATAACCTCGTCGCCCTTAACCAGCCCGTGAGTATCCTGCAGTTCCAATATATCCTTGATACTCCCGGCAAACACCATGTGGTCGCCGCCCATGATGAACTCGTTCTCGTTGATGGGCACCGCGACGTTGTCGAAGTGGTGCCACTTGATCAGCCTGCCGCCCTTCACTTCGTGCAGTCCGGCGTAGCCCAGTGTCTCGCCAATAAACTTGTTGTTCGAAGGCACCAGCATGTCTACGGTATATTCAGCCGTGTCCTCTGGATTTAATTCGGGGGCTTTGCGGTCGGGAAGCAACCGGCGCATGGCGATGACAGAGAGCACACCAATGATGAGGCAGAACAGGCCGGGAATAGTCGTCGCCAGGACGTTCATCGGCGTGCCTGTATGGTCGGTATAAAGGCCTGAGATAATCAGGTTTGGCGGCGTACCTATCAGCGTACACACGCCACCCATGCCTGAGGCGTAGCTCAACGGTATGAGCAACTTAGAGGGCGATATTTTCAGCTTATTCGACCACATCTTGACAATGCTGACGAAAAGTGTCACCACCGTCGTGTTGCTCAGAAAAGAGCTGAGCGCCGCTACGGGCAGCATCAGCCTCACTACTGCCTTTGAATAACTCGTGGGCTGTCCTAAGAGGTTTTTCACAATCCACTGCAGTACGCCAGTGTGAGTCAATCCTGCCACCACGACAAACAATACGCCGATGACAACCACTGAAGTGGAGCTGAACCCAGAGAAGGCGTCCTTGGCATCAAGCACTCCTGTTACATACAGTATGCCTATGGCGCCCATAAACACCAGGTCGGCCCGCAACTTCGTGAACAGTAGGACGGTGAACATCGAGAGCACCGTCGCAACTGTAATCCATGCATAGAGGTTAAACCCCAAGAAAACCATTGATTCCATTAAGTTATATTATTAATAATATTTCCTGCAAATGATAAATGCCATGCAAAATTACAAATAAATAATCATTAGAGAAAGAATCATTGCAGTTTTTTTATTTCCTGTAGATATTGTGCAGGATTATCAACCGTCACACCCCAATGCCTTTGTTGGCTGAAATAAGCAGATTTATGTCCGTTTTTTTTGGTTTGTTCGCATAAAAGTGTTATCTTTGTACTCAATTTATAAGACATACCGCCTGCAAACGTTGAAATAAATGAAGCAGAACATATAAACATCAATAAACAATAATGAATAAGATTACGAAATGGGTGCTTTCCGCCACCCTTATCTGCGGCACAAGTGTTTTCACATCGTGCTCGTCGAACGACGACACCCCCATACCCCCCAGCCAACAGGAGTTGGAAGAGAAGGTCGTCGGACTGTGGTACGAAGAGTTCGAATATGAGGACGCTACTGAGGACGGCAAACCCTTCAACCGTGCCTTGGTTGCAGTGGAGGCCAAAGCCGATCACACGGGCTACGTGGCGCTGGCTGTGTTTGACGACGAATTCAACGAGCCGCTTGAGATTTACGGCGGTCCGAAGGATGCGCCGTTTACATGGCACGTGACAAATGATGGGTGTATCACCCTGACAGCCCCGAAAGCAAGTACTACCATCAGCCCTGCCACTACTCGTGATGAAAGGAATCACAACAACTTTGTGGATATTGGCCAGATAGAGATGAACTGTGTGCAGGGGGGTATCGCCTTTAGCAATACATCATATAAAGGTTCGCTTACCAAGGCTGAAAGCAATACGAACAGTATGATTCAGGACTGGATGGCGAAGTCTACCCTCCCTCGAGCCTGCATCACCGACAGCATTCCCGTGGAGATTTTCCCCGACCTTATGAACTACGTGTTCAACTATCCTTCGGTAGACCCCTTCGGCAAGCCCTGCACATTAAGCGGTACCATATCGGTTGACAAGTCGCTGCTCAAGAAGGATAAGCCCTATAACGGCATCCTGCTCTACAACCACTTCACCATATACGCCACAACGCAGGCTCCTTAGCGTAGAGCCGTTGAGTTCCCGACAGGTGCAGCCTTCACAAACTTCATCGTTGTGGCCCCCGACTACTACGGTTTCGGCATAACGGAGAAAGAGCCGCAGGCCTACTGCATCTCAAAGGCCAACGGACGCGCCTCGCTCGATGCCTACCTCGCTGCCAAGCGATTGATAGAAGACTTGGATGTGAAGAAAGGCGATGACTTCGTCATAGCAGGATATTCGGAGGGTGGGCAGACCACTATGGGAGTGTTGCGCGAAATCACTGAACGACATCCTGAGATAAAGGTGAAACGAGCCTTCGCCGGCGACGGCCCCTACGACATCAACTCCATGTATGATGCCCTTGCCAAAGGCGAAATCGAGATGCCCAGCACCGTCTGCAAGAGTGCGATTCCAGCGCTATCAACAAAGAAAAAATAAAGATAAACAACAATTATACAACGATGAAAAGATTTTTTATTGCTGTCACCATGGCCTTGGTAAGCATGGTCGGCACAGCCCAGAACTTTAGAGCGAATATGGACGAGAGTGTAAAACCTGGCGACGACTTCTGGCAGTATGCCGTTGGCGGATGGCTGAAGACTCACCCGTTGGACAAGGAGCACCCCACGAACGGGGCATTCATTGATCTGATGGAACAGAACAATCAGCGCATCAACGACCTGATTATGAAGTATGCCGGGAAGAAAGACCTGCCACAAGGCAGCGACGGGCAGAAGATAGGGGCACTCTACCGTCTCTACATGGACAGCGTGGGCTGCAACCGTATGGGCTATGAGCCTATCCTGCCCTACTTGAAGCAGGTACGAGCCATCAAGACTCGCGAAGAGGCCCTGAAACTGATGGCTGAGTTCGACGCCAAGGGCTTTAACACGGCCCCATACGGCATCAGTCTGAGCACGAACCCCTTCAACTCTTCAGAGTACCTGATAAGCGCAGGGGCTGGCGGTACATCGCTGCCTCAGGAATATTACGACAATCCCAATGAGTCGCAGCAGGTTGTCGTTGCCGTCATCAAGAATCTGAACAAGGACTATTTGAAGCTGGTGGGCAACAGCGATGAGGCCGCAGAGCGCATGATGGAGGCTGTATGGGCCATTGAACACAGGATTGGCATCAAGAAACTGAACCAGGTGGAGCAGCGCGACCCGCAGAAAACCAACCACCTGATGACGTGGGAGCAGCTGTTGCAGGACTTCAAGGGCATCGACTGGATAGGCTATCGTGACGCCCTTCGCTATCCTAAGGATATAGATAAGGTTAACGTCAGTCAGCTGGAACCGCTGCACGAGGTGGAAAAGGTTCTGGCCGAGACAAGTGTAGAGGACTTGAAGGCCTATATGGAACTTCATGTCGCCAAGGCCTACAGCAATTACCTCAGCGATGCCTTTACCGACTGCCAGTTTAACGCCATCAAGTCCATCGCCGGCATACAGGAACAGAAACCCCGCTGGAAGCGTGCCGTCGCCGTCCTTAATGATAATCTGGGCGAGACCATCGGCAAGCTCTACGTGGCAGAGTATTTCCCTGAATCGAGCAAGCAGCGTGTCTTTCGTATGGTGAAAGACCTGCAGCAGGCCTTCGAGGACAGGCTGAAGGAAAACACTTGGATGAGCGACTCCACCAAGGCCAAGGCGATAGAGAAACTGCACGCCATGCACATCAATGTGGGCTATCCTGACAAGTGGCAGGATATGGAGATGTTCATTGACATCCGTGAGAATGACAATCTCGTGGAGAACTTTATCCGCATCACGCAGGAGATGCGTCAGGCCAGAATCAGAAAACGCTGGCACCAACCCGTCGACAAGACCATCATGCCTTGCTCACCTCAGGAGGTTAACGCCTTCTATTCCCCCTTGCGCAACAGCATCAACTTCCCCGCTGCCATTCTCCAGCCCCCGTTCTTCAATCCGGAGGCCGACTATGTCAGTAACTATGGTGCCGTTGGAACCGTCATCGGCCATGAGATGAGCCACGGCTTCGACGACGAAGGATGCCAGTACGACAAGGACGGCAATCTGGTGAACTGGTGGACGGCTGACGACAAGGCCAAATACGACGAGCGTACCAAGGTGCTCGCCGACTGGTTCTCAAAGCAGGAGGCAGTGCCGGGACTCTATGTCAACGGAGAGAAAACCCTGGGCGAGAACATCGGCGACAATGGTGGTCTGCAGATGGCCTACCGCGCCTTCGAGAACCGCATGAAGCAGCAGCCCCTGAACACTGTAGACGGTCTCACCCCTGCCCAGCGCTTCTATTTGGCATACGCCCGCATCTGGGCCAGCAACGCCACATCTGAGTATGTCGCTTTGGGAGTTAATAGTGATGTACACTCTCCCAACATCTTCCGTGTGAATGCCGCCCTGCCGATGATTGACAGCTGGTATGACGCCTTTGGCATCAAGCCCACCGACAAGATGTTCATCCCCAAGGAAAAGAGGGCATTGGTGTGGTAAGGCACGTTGAAAAGAAAAGCTGAAAGCAATGAAAAAACAGGCTAAACTATGGATGCTTGCCGCCATCCTTGCCATCACCTGCGGTGCTTGCATAACTACATGCTGCACCAGCAGTGACGACAATCCTGTTGTGGAGACACAACAGCCCACCCTACAGCGGATTATAAAACGCTCTAAGTTGGTGGTTGGAACCACAGGCGACTATCGGCCACTGTCCTACAAAGAGGGCAACGGCAACTATTGGGGCTTCGGCATTGAGATGGCTGGAAAGATAGCCGAGCGTATTGGGGTAAGCATTGAATATGTACAGACTTCGTGGCCCACGCTGACATCTGATGTCTTGGCCGAGCCTCAGACCTTCGACCTGGCCATTGGAGGCATCACCATTACCGATGCCCGCAAGGAAACGATGCTTATGAGCGACGGTTATCTGGCCAATGGCAAGACCATTCTCTGTCGAGCTGCGGATGCCGACCGTTACCAGTCGTTGGCCGACATCGACAAGCCAGAAGTCCGTGTGATGGTGAACCCTGGTGGACTGAACGAGAAATTCGCTAATGAGAACCTCACCCACGCCACCATCTTAGTCTATCAGAAGAACGAGGAAATCCCTAATCAGGTGGCCGAGGGTCATGCCGACGTGATGATAACTGAAATAACAGAGGCTCCGTGGTACGTGCAGAACGACCCACGTCTCGCAGCCCCACTCCTGAACAAGCCCTTTACCCATGGTGAAATTGGCGTGCTGATGCGTAAGGGCCAGGACGATCTTCTCGCCCTCGTCAATGCCGTCATCGCCCAGATGAAGGCTGATGGGACTTTACGTCAACTCCATGAGAAGTACGGGCTGGTGTATAGTTATTAACAGAATCGTTCCGACATTGCTTTGCTAAGAACATATCCAAGAAAAAGAACAAGGTTTTGGGTAATCCAAAAGAAATGGTATGCAATAGAAAGGCGTCGTATAAGCGGCATTAAAGCCGGCTTATACGACGCTCAGTTGCTGTTGTTGGCAGTTTATGACTACTTAGCGTAGAGGGCTACTATAGTCTCATACTTCTCCTGCTTGCCAGAGGTCTGCTTTGGCTCCTCAACCTTCTTACCATACTCATAGGCCTGCTCAAGTGTGAGCTTGCCGTCCTCGAAGTCCTTGCCGATGCCGCTGTCAAAGCTGGCGTAACGCTCCTTCTTCATGGCAGGCAGCTCGCTCTCCTCCAGTATTGCTGCTGCATTGAGCAGTGCACGTGCCATGGCGTCCATACCGCTGATGTGGGCGATGAACAGATCCTCGAGGTCGGTAGAGTTACGACGGATCTTGGCGTCGAAGTTGGTACCGCCGTTGCCCAGACCACCGTTGCGGATGATTTCGAGCATGGCCTGAGTCAGCTCGTAGTTGTCGATGGGGAACTGGTCGGTGTCCCAGCCGTTCTGAACGTCGCCGCGGTTGGCATCGATGCTGCCGAGCATGCCGTTGTCGACGGCGCAAGCCAGCTCATGCTCAAAGGTGTGGCCGGCGAGGGTAGCGTGGTTCACCTCAATGTTCACCTTGAAATCCTTGTCAAGACCATGGGCGCGGAGGAAACCGCATACGGTCTCTGTGTCTACGTCGTACTGGTGCTTTGAAGGCTCCATGGGCTTAGGCTCGATGAGGAATGTGCCCTTGAAACCGTTCTTGCGGGCGTAGTCGCGAGCCATGGTCAGCATGGTTGCCATGTGCTCCTTCTCGCGCTTCTGGTCGGTGTTGAGCAGGCTCATGTATCCCTCACGTCCGCCCCAGAACACATAGTTCTGACCGCCGAGCTTGATGGTTGCGTCAATGGCATTCTTTATCTGTACAATGGCACGTGCAACAACGTCGAAGTCGGGGTTGGTGCTGGCACCGTTCATATAGCGCTTGTTGCTGAATACATTGGCTGTACCCCAGAGGTTCTTGATGTTGGGATACTCTTTCATCTTCTCCAATGCATAGTCGGTGATGGCCTTCATGCGAGCCTCGTACTCCTCAACAGTTGCTCCCTCCTCAACGAGGTCTACATCGTGGAAGCAGAAGTACTCGATGCCCAGCTTGTCCATAATCTCGAATCCGGCATCCATCTTGTCCTTTGCGCGCTGCACAGCATCGTCAGCCTTGTCCCACTCGTAGCTGCGGGTCTGACCTCCAAACGGGTCGGCACTGGCCTGTCCCAGTGTGTGCCACCATGCCATGGCGAACTTCAGCCAGTCCTTCATCTTCTTTCCCATCACGACCTTCTCTGGTTCGTAATAGTGGAAAGCCATTACATTCTTACTATCCTTTCCCTCGAAAGGAATCTTACCAACAAACGGAAAATACTCTTTTGCCATAATTCTTTTGTTTTAAATAAGTTAATAAATATCTTAAAATAATTAAATCAATGCATTCAATGTGTCTTTCCAATGTGCGTATGCTGCTTGGTACTCATCCTTGCAGGCCAGGTTAGGTTCGATAACCTGAAGCTTCTCAAGCGTTGCGAAAGCCTCATCATGGTCTTTGTAGATACCGGCACCTATGCCTGCTCCTTTGGCGGCACCAACGGAGCCGTCGGTCTCGTAAAGCTCGATGGTGGCTCCTGAAACACCTGCCAGTGTGCTGCGGAACAGTGGCGAGAGGAACATGTTTGCCTTTCCTGCATGAATCTTCTTGATGTCCATTCCCATCTGTTGCATAATCTCCATGCCGTAGCAGAAGGAGAAGACTATACCTTCCTGTGCGGCTCTCACAATGTGCGGGCGACTGTGCTTGTTGAAGTTCAAGCCGTGGATGGAGCAGCCCAGCTCCTTGTTCTCAAGCACTCGTTCAGCACCGTTGCCGAAGGGCATAATGCACACGCCGTCGCTGCCAATAGGTGCTTGAGCGGCCAAGTCGTTCATCTCTGCATAGCCCATATCGAACGTTACATTACGGTGAGTCCAGGCATTGAGGATGCCGGTGCCGTTGATGCAGAGCAGCACGCCGAGGCGTGTATTGTCGGCATTGTGATTCACGTGGGCAAATGTGTTGACGCGGCTTTTCTTGTCGTAGTTTATGTCGCCAAGTACTCCGTAGACCACACCACTGGTGCCGGCGGTGGCTGCAATCTCACCCGGCTCGAAAACGTTAAGCGAGAGGGCATTGTTAGGCTGGTCGCCGCCGCGGTAGGTTATCGGTGTTCCTGCCTTGAGTCCCAGTTCCTCGGCTGCCTTCTGGCACACCACGCTTTGCTCAGAGAATGTGGGCACGATTTCCGGGATGAGCGACTCTGGCACTCCGTAGTAGTCAAGCAGGAACTTTGCGACCTGATTCTCCTTGAAGTCCCAGAACATGCCTTCGCTCAATCCGCTTACCGTTGTGTTGGCGACACCGCTGAGGCGCATAGCCATGTAGTCGCCTGGCAGCATCACCTTATATATTTTATTATAGGTCTCTGGTTCGTTCTCCTTCACCCAGGCCAGTTTTGCGGCAGTGAAGTTTCCGGGAGAGTTCAACAGGTGTGTGAGGCACTGTTCAGAACCCAGCTCACGGAATGCACGTTCGCCGTAGGGCACTGCACGCGAGTCGCACCAGATGATTGCTGGACGGAGAGGCTTCAAGTCCTTGTCGACGCATACCAGGCCATGCATCTGATAGGAGATGCCGATGGCAGCAATCTCCTCGCCACTGACATTGGCCTCGGCCATGATTTTTTGTAGAGACTGCTTGGCATACTGCCACCATGAGTCAGGCTCTTGCTCTGCCCATCCCGCCTTGACGGCCATGATGGGAGCTTCCTTTTCGGGGAAGAACGCTGATGATACACACTTGCCACTATCGGCATTTACTAAAGAGGCCTTGACCGAAGAGCTGCCAACGTCGAAACCTAAAAGATATCTGCTTGCCATAATTATATGAGTAATTCATGTTAATAATCATCCATCCGTATATAAATAATACGTTTATAGTGCAAATTTCCCTATTTTTTTTCTAATAAACAATTTTTTTACTGTTTTTACGGTTTTTTTTACCATAATTTGAGCACAATTAAAATATTTTATTTACCTTTGCAACACAATTGCAACGTGAACAAGGAAAAAACGTTTCATATATGAAAAAGAAGATTCTAATACTTGATGACAAAGAGACCATAGCAAAGGTTCTCTCCATTTATCTGATGAGCGACTATGACGTGCAGTGGTTGCCCGATGGCTTGCAGGGTGTGAAATGGCTTCAGGCCGGTAATACGCCGGACTTGATTATCTCAGACATCCGCATGCCGGGAATGCGTGGTGATGACTTCTTAGAGTGGATTAAGCAGAACGAACTGTTCCGCCACATCCCCGTTATTATGCTCTCGAGCGAAGACTCAACAAGTGAACGTATCCGACTGTTGGAAATTGGTGCGGAAGATTACATCGTTAAGCCTTTCAACCCAATGGAACTCAAAATCAGGGTCAAGAAGATTCTTCCGAGCTAAACAGTTACACCTTATTTATTATTATGATAGGTATAGTATATTTAGGAACCAATCCGCAGACGGAGGAGCGTTTAAAGTATATACCTGGAAGGCTTGTTACGCTGACTCAGAACTACAAGGATGCCGCTGCTGCATGCTCATCGCATGTACGCAACGAGCATTTTATTTTGTTCTTCGAGAAGAATGTGCGTAATGAAGATGTTACGGCTATTACCTATCTCCGTAAGAAATGTAAGAATATTTATATCATTCTTCTTACACCTCAGTTGTCGGCTGAAGAGCGCGATGTGTACCAGAAGTGTGGTATCAATGACACTTTAGACCTTGCAGCCTCTGTAACAGAGCTGAATCGTAAGATACAGTTCATCAGCGACAGAGAGGGCATCATGTTTGACGAGCAGGTATCAAAGAGGCCTATACTTAAGTTGAAGATTCCTCTTTGGAAGCGCATCTTTGACATTTTGTTCTCTTCTGTGGCGCTTATCTTGCTTTCGCCTGTGTTCCTGATAACATGGATAGCAATCAAGATTGAAAGCCCGGGACCAGCCCTGTATAAGTCGAAGCGGGTTGGTACAAACTATGAGATATTCGACTTCCTGAAATTCCGTTCAATGTATACCGATGCCGAAAAGCGCTTGAAAGAAGTAAGCAAGGAGCTGGGAAACCAGTATGCAGAGAAAGTCCAGGAAGAGCCAAAGGGAGCAATAACCGCTCCTCTCGGCGAGGAAGCTGAGTCTATGATGATGGATATGGGCATGGAATCAGCAATGATGATTAGCGACGACGAGGTGATGCTTGTCGGCGATGACTTTGTTGTGGCAGAGAGTGACTTTAATAAGGAAAAGGAAGAAGAGATTAACAATGCCTTTGTCAAAATCGAGAACGACCCACGTGTGACAAAAGTAGGACGATTCATAAGAAACACAAGCATTGACGAGCTGCCTCAGCTCATCAACATCCTGAAAGGAGACATGTCGGTAGTAGGTAACAGGCCGTTGCCGCTTTATGAAGCAGAGAAGCTGACTGCTGATGCCAGCATCGACCGCTTCATGGCTCCCGCCGGACTGACAGGACTGTGGCAGGTGGAAGAGCGTGGAAAGGGCGGTAATATGAGCGCTGAGGAAAGGAAGCAGCTTGACATTACCTATGGCCAGACATACGGATTCATGCTTGATATGAAGATAATATTCCGGACTATTAAGTCCATGTTCCAGAAAAGCAACGTTTAACAAAAACCATAAATCAACCTAATAACGCAACATAGCAGAGAATTAATAAAAATGGGAAAGTTCAGAAAAGTAGCAGTATTATTCGTTCTTGCTGTAATGGGAACAAATTCCTATGCGCAGTTTAACGAAAGTGGTATCAGTGCCGGATTTTTCGACTCAAGTGGTGAAAAGTCTGTTAACTTCTCAGAGTTTCATCTTCCACCATTGGCAGTTTTGTTTGAAAACGCCAAGGAAAGCCCTCAGATACTTTCTTTAGCAAAGGCGCAGGAAATAGCAGAGGCAGAGGTGGTTAAACAGAAGAAGCACATATTCTCATATATTTATGGTCACGCAAGCTACAGCTATGGTAAGACAGACCTTTGGGGCAATAACTCATCAACGTACAACACGATGATTTACCAGTTCCAGGGCAGTGAACAGTCATATTGGAATGTTGGCGTAAACCTTAGCGTGCCTTTGGAGGATGTGCTTGACTTGGGTCATTCTGTCAAGCGCAAGAGACTGCTTGTGGAAGATGCCCAGATAAAGAAGGACATTGCATACGAGCAGCTGAAACTTCAGATAGCCACCCTATATACGCGTATAACCAATGGATTGGTATCATTGAAGACTGCCAGTGAGAATGCAGCCATATATCAGGGTGCAGGTGCACTGAATCTTGAAGACTTCCATAACGGCAACATGAACATAGAGGATTTCGCATGGACAAAGCGTCATGAGGAGGCCGCCGTTCGCCAATTCCAGGATCTACAGACGCAGCTGATAACAGACATATTGACTTTGGAAATCATAACCCACACGCCTATCCTTACCAATTCTACTACAGAGATAACACTTGACAGCACCATTCACAAGTCAGCCAAGGAGCAGGCTAAGGAGAACAAGGCTGTAGAGAAGAGGATAAAGAAAGCTGTTGAAGCTGAAGAGAAGAGACTTGAAAATCAGGAGAAAGCTGAAAAGAAAGCTATAGAGGAAGAAGCAAAGAAAAAAGCAAAGGCAGAAAAAGATAAAAGTAAGAAATAATAAACAGAAAGGAGAATAGAATATGGATTTGTTTAGGTATATTGTCAGATTTTTATATAAGATACGCTGGTATCTGGTGATTCTTCCACTTATAGCTCTTGTCGTGGCTTGGTTCTTGACAAGAAACATGGAACGTGTCTATGATGCAAACACTACAATCTACACCGGTATGATTACTGGTTATAACCTTGAGGGCGGATCGGGAGTCGCCGGAGGTAATGCACAGACTAACATCCAAAATCTTATACTCATCATCCAGACCGACAACACCATTCATGAGGTGGCCTTGCGTCTGTTTGGCCGTTGCATGATGTACGGTAATGAGAGCAAGGACAACAACTATATCTCTGCAGAGCATTTCCGTGAACTGAACAGAACTGTGCCGGCAGAAGTGAAGACTCTGATCAATCACAACAGTGAGTCGGCCACGTACGCTAATCTTAAGGCATACGAGAAACCGTCGCAGGACAACTACCTGTTCGGCATACTTAATTACCATAAATATTTTGGAATTAACAATATCACAGCAAAACTGAAGGTGATGCAGTTGACGAATAGTGATATTATTGATATTGCCTATTCCGGCAATGATGCAGGAATTGTGTATAACACACTCGACATTCTTAATGAGGTGTTTGCACGTCAATACCAGCAGATACGCTTTGGTGAGACAACAAACGTGATTAAGTTCTTTGAACGCGAGTGCAATCGTCTATATCGCGTGCTTTCCGGTGCTGAGAACGACCTCATCCAGTATAATATCGACAGGCGCATCATTAACTATGCAGAACAGACAAAACAGCTGACGATACTTGATGCAGCACAGCAGACATCTGACAACGACCAGCTGATGAGTTCAACAACCACAAAGGCCCTGATGTCTTATCTTGAGCAGCAGTTAGGTTCACGAAACAGGATAATAGCTGCTAACAAGGAGTTCACGAATCAGGTCACTGACATTTCGAGAATACAGTCGCGTATAGCTAATCTTAAGCTTATGAACAGTGAAGGCGGTGCCAATTCTGAAGCTCAGAACGAGCTTGGAGCTGCTGAACGCATGCTCGCCGCCGCATCAAGCAGAGTTGGTGACCTGACAAGGGAAATTGAAGCAGGCACATATTCTACGGAAACAGGTGTGAAGGCCAACGAACTTATAGGCAAATGGTTGGAACAGGTCCTTGAGAACGTGAAGAACAAAGCTGAGATGTCTGCACAGGACATCATGCGCGACAAACTTGACAGGCAGGTCCTCTACTATGCACCTATCGGTGCTACAATCGACCGTAAGGAGCGTCATATATCGTTTATCGAGGGTAACTATATTGAGATGCTGAAGGCACTGAATGCCGCACGACTTCGCCAGCGCAATCTTCAGATGACTACTGCCTCTCTCCGTGTGCTCAACCCACCGATGTTCCCGATGAATGCGCAGCCTACTAACCGTCTGATGATTCTTTTGGGCGCATTCTTGCTGACATTCCTACTTACGGCCATGTACTTCTTCATCATTGAACTGCTTGACCGCACACTTCGCGACCGCATGCGTTCGGAGCGTATCACTAAGATACCCGTCATGGGCTGTTATCCCAAGGAGAGCAACCTGCGCTACCGCCGTTACAACAAAACCATTAGCGACATGGCACTTCGACAGTTGAGCAAATCCCTGTTGCCACACTTCAAGGAAGGACAACAGAATGTGCTGAACTTGCTGTCTACAGACGCTGCCAACGGTAAGAGCTATCTGGCTCAGGAGCTTGAAAACTATTGGGTAAGCATCGGACTCCAGGTGCGTCGCCTCACCTATGATGAGGACTTCCTTGCCGAAGACAGCCGCTATATCATGGCAAAGGACATTAAGGATCTTTGTCCGGACATCATGCCAAACGAAATAGCCATTGTGGAGTATCCAAATCTTGACGACAACTCTATATCACCGTCATTGCTTAACATGGGTACCGTCAACCTGATGGTGACACGTGCCAACCGAACTTGGAAGGATGTAGACCAGAAAGCCTTGAAAGAACTTGAGGAGCAGTTAGAAAACAAGAACTCGCTATATATGTATCTTACAGAGGCTCAGCGTTATGCTGTTGAGGAGTTTGTCGGTCAGTTGCCGCCTTACACCCGCTTCAACAATTTTGTCTACCGCATGTCTCAGATGGGCTTGACCGCAGTTGAGAATACTCACGCTAAATAAGCAAAGATGAACAAAACTGTTGTTTCAGGTTATTCTGGAGCCATCAAAGGCAACGGAGGAAGAATAGTACTATTCTTTCTCCTGTTTTTGCTGGCTATCTACGAATTTGTGACTGCCGGTTTTGCACCTTTCGCCATCGTCTGCTTAATACCTGTCATGGTGTTGGCCGTGATTTTGGCATTTCGCTACAAGATGGCATGCTTTTGGGCATTATTCATTATCAACTATATCCTTCACTTTGCAGGGCGCCACCACCTTATGCCCAGTGGCATTCCAATGTCTCTTTACAATGAAGGGCTTGAAATTCTCCTGCTTGCCTTGGCTCTTATTGTTTCTCCAAGTGAGTCAAAATTCAGCCGTTCACTCAACTTGATGCTCTTGGCCATTTTGTTGTGGTGCGGTCTTGGCGTGGCAGAAGTGTTAAATGACACTTGCGGATTAGGCTACAATATTGGAGCGTGGTTCGCTGGTTTTCGATTGCTTTGCTTCCAATTGGTATGGACGCATCTTATTTTCACTATCTACATTGACAATCCAGAGAGGCTTAACAAACTGTTGAAAGTGTGGGCTTGTCTTTCACTTTTTTCTGTATACTGGACGTTTAACCAGAAATACTTCGGCTTTACTCCGTCAGAAAACCTTTGGTTACAAACGGCAGGCCGCACTCACATCATCCAAGGTGGTACTCTTGTCAGATTCTTCTCTACATTTTCTGATGCAGCCAATTACGGATGTAATGCTGCTGCAACAGCAGTTACTTTCATGGTAATAGGAATCACTTCACGCATCAGGACAGACAAAATATTCTATTTGCTCACAAGTCTCGCTGTTGTTTGGGGCATGTTTCAGTCAGGTACGCGTACGGCAATTTTCTGTTTTGCCTTTGGCATAATGGTTTTCTTGGTACTTTCAAAGTCTGTGAAAATTATTGTACCATCTGCTATTGTCTTTGGAACGTTAGGCTTCTTATTGGTTTTCACCAATGTTGGCAATGGCAATCAGCAGATACGCCGTATGAGGTCGGCCTTCAATAAAGATGATGCTTCAACAGCGGCACGAGACATCAATCAGGATGTAATGAAGAAATACCTGGCCGACGCGCCATGGGGAATAGGCATTGGAACAGGCATGGAAAACGTACCGTCAAACAATAAATTCCGTAAGCTTTCCACACTCCCCCCAGACTCAGAGTATGTGTTTATATGGATACGTACAGGAGTCATCGGCATTACTGTCTTTCTGATAGCCATGGCCATGATGTTTTTAGGTGCTTGTTGGATTGTTTTCTTCAAATTAAAAAGTCGGTCACTAATGGGTATAGGAGCTGGAATTTGTGGAGCCTTTGCTGCCATACAGTTAGGCGGCTATGGCAACCAGGTTCTTCTCCAATATCCTAACGGCCTTATTTTTTTCGGAACCCTTGCACTTGTCTACACTTTCCCCATAATAGAACAAGAGTGGGTTGAGTATGAAGAAAAGCGTATTGCAGTGATAGAAGAAAAACGTTTGTTGAAATTAGAAAAGAAAAAGGAAAAAGAAAAGCTGATAAAATATAGAATGGATGGTATTAAATAATCCTTGATGAACATGCAAAGTAATTTCGAGCAGCGTCTTTCCTGTGCTATTACGTGGCTGCGTTTTCCACTCATCTTTTTCATCATCCTTCTGCACTGCTATTCTGTTGTAAATCTTGAGGGACATTCATCTGTCAACTATTTTAGGGCAGTCTATCCTTTAGCACTATGGTTAGGAGAGAGTGGCGTGCCAGGTTTCTTCTTCATATCCGGCATGCTGTTCTATCTCAGCAAGAAGAGCTATTCACAGAAACTACATTCCCGTCTACGGACTCTGCTTGTTCCCTATTTGATATGGAACACACTTCTTTTGTTATTATACATTGTGGCCTATGCCACAGGTCACTCTTTAGACATCAACGGGAAGAGTATAGGCGATTTTCACGCAACGGACTTTATAAGGCTTTATTGGGATCGCGGCTCATTCGACAAAGGAAACTTCACCCCTCTGCTTTGCCCTCTTTGGTATATAAGGAATCTGTTGATTATGTCTGTCCTTTCCCCAATATTCTATTATCTTGTAAAATATGGACGAGGCCTTTTCCTGTTGGTAGTCATCGGCTGGTGGCTTACGACCTACGACAATGCTTTTGTTCCCCAAACCATTCTATTCTTTTGTTTAGGAGCCTATTTCCCTCTATGCAATAAAAACGCACTCCACATATTCTGTCAACACAAGACGATATTCATTTCCCTGACAGTCATCTTTGCCGTCATGGATATTGTTTCCCACGTCATTTATCCAACACCTGTCAATTTACAAATACACAGAATGGCCCTTCTTTTCAACATTCCGTCACTGTTACTTCTTGGAGACTATTGTTCAAGCCACGGACTAACCAATTCCATGCTATCCAAGGCAGCCTTCATTGTGTTTTGTACGCACTACCCCATAGTCGTTGCCATTAGAAAGGCCTGCGTAGTGGTCTTCTCCAATAGTTCTGCGGCTGTTCATGTCCTGCTTTACATCTTCTGCGTAGCTGTCACCACCGTGTTGTGCATATCTTTCTACCAGATACTTGACCGCTTTTTCCCAAAAGTTAAAAACGTATTGTCCGGAAACAGATGAAATACCGCATCTTTCTTCTTCTGGTTCTGATTTCGTGTCTCGTCTTGGGGTTTCAAATAATACATAGTTACTATGCACCATGCAAGACAAAAACGCTCGTTCAGCTTCCTATCGTTGAAAAAGACACATTACAGATAGCTTTTATCGGCGACAGTTGGGCTTTTCTACACAAGCCTCATGACGGGGAAGCGTCTGTAATACTTTCCAAGATGCTTCAACAGCCGGTCCGATTCCGGTCCTTCGGCATTTGCGGATTAACAAGCCGTGAAATATGCGAGCAACTATACACCAATGCCTCTCTTCAACGTTTCCTTTGTGAAGGTTGTGACTATTGTGTTATATCGGCAGGCATTAATGACACCTACAAGAAAATGAGTAGTGATTACTATGCAAAAAGCATAGAGACAATCATACAGTTTTTCCTATTTAACAGGATAACGCCCATAATCATTGAAATACCTGACTACGATATAATGAAATGCTATAAGCAACAAACCATCAGCAGGAAAGTCATCCGGCAATTATCAATGATTATAACCAACACTCCCATCGACTGTAAGCATATCTTCCGCGAAGCCTTAGACTGTATAATTGGAGATTATAAGGAAAAAGTCGATGTCCTGCGCTATAGAGAATGGAATGGCAATTATGCAGATGACCTACGACAGCTCTATCTTGAAGACGGCCTTCATCTTAACGCCTCAGGTTACTCAGTATTAGACAAGCATATAGGCCTTCATTTGTTGAAGTTTTCTCACGCGCGCCCGAACTAATATAGCTAACAGTCTCCATCCAACCTACGATGAGGGTGGTGATAGCGGAATTATGATTTCTTAATGTACTGGAAATGAGCCCATTGTCATCACCCTTTAGTGGGAGTCGGAACACTTTTCGTTCGTGAAATCGAGGCCTCATCCATAGAGTGGTACTCTACGGAGCTAAAGTGGCACTTTTTTGAAATTAAGTGCCACTTTACGATCGTAAAGTGCCACTCGTCGTCAGGCATGTTTCTTTATGAAAAATTTCGTGCTGTGCGGTTGAAAGACGCTGAAAGCGTCTACGCTCGGTAACCGCAGCGTCCGAATGCATAAAAGAAATGGATACTTTATAAAAAAATAAAATGATTATCCGCTATCGTACCACCAAAGCCCCAAAGGGGCAACAGA
>JAFSKJ010000129.1 GCA_017449025.1 Prevotella sp.
CTACTCGCCAGAAGCACGAGATGCAATTAGAATGATGAGCGAGATGGCTAATGCCTTTTCTGACGACTACATCACTCAGAAACTCATCTACAAGTGGATAGAAGACGAGAAGGAACACGTGGCTTGGATGGCTCAGTATCTGAACTATATCGATAAACTGGGCTACGAGAATTTCCTCACCGCAATGATGTAATTAAAGGATTGTCACATACTTTAAATTTCAACGAAATGGAAGCAGCAAAGAAGGTTTACGATTTCCTGGAGAAAGCAGGAACGTTTTATCTCGCAACGGTAGAGGGCGACCAGCCCCGTGTACGTCCCTACGGAGCCATGTTGTTCTACGAGGAGAAAATCTACATCATGGCTTTTGGTAAGACCAATGCCACCCGTCAGATTGCAGAGAACCAGAAAGCAGAGATCTGTGCCTTCAAGGGTCAGACGTTGCGCATTGAATGCAAACTGGTGGAGGACAACCGTCCCGAGGTGGGCAAGGCTCTGATAGACAAGATGCCCGTCCTGAAGGATGCTCTCGGCGAGAACTGCGAGAACGGTGTGATGTACTATCTGAAGGATGCCAAGGCCGACTTCTTCAAGATGATGGAACTGGTTGAAACTGTGACGTTCTAAAACAAAAGTGGGCTCCGGCTCAGTAAACATCTTACTGAAAGCACGTTCTGAAAGATTCAGGCGGGCGGGGATGACGAAACGGCGCATCCTCGCCCGCTTTTGCCTTAATATATAATAAAAGGTGGGGGGAAATGGAACAATTTACGAAATAAATTCGTACCTTTGTCGCCGAATTAGCAAATAAAACGACAGCGATATGGGCAAACTGATGATACTCCTCTACTTCATCCTCTCGGTGTTCCCCGCCGATGCGACGGAGAACCGGCGGCACATCCACGTGGTGCGCCGGGGCAGCAAGAAGTTGCACCTACAAATCAAACGCATTAAATAATAGGAGGACAACGATATGTGCAAATTCAAGGACACCAACCTGGGCATCAAGAAACTGGACTTCAACGTGAAGCGTGGCGCGATGGCAGCCTACCTGACCGACGGCCGCGAGGTTATCGTACCCGTCTCGATGTTTCCCGACATCAAGCGCCTGAGCCGCAAGCAGCGCGAAGACTGGATGATTATGGACGACCAGTACTTCTCGTTCGAGGCCCTCAGCCGCATCTATTCCGTCAAGGACTTGCTGAGGCTTTAATCTATGGAGGAACCCGACGCGATGCAGAAAGTGTGTGAGACGATAGGATTATTTAACGCGGAATATTTGGCAGTGTCAGATATTTCTATAAACACACACAATTAGCGCTACTGGCGCAGACTACATTATTAAAATGCGCGGGCACCCGCGTCAATATACGGCTTTTCTTGCGTCCATGCAAGAGAAGTCGGCTTATTTTTTTGTCCCCGTCGTACGACTGCGGCGAGGACGGCGACAGACATGAAGAAACAAACATTTTTTTTATTAACAATTATAATTCAATTCAGAGACAATGAAAAAGAAAGTTTATCAGACACCGACGATGCAAGTCGTCAAGTTGCAACACCAGGCACACCTGCTGCAGGCCAGCGTCAACGGTCAGGTGAACGCCACAATGGAAAGCACATGGGAGGAGGAAGACATCTGATGCCCTGGCAGACATCTTTAGTTTTAACAACAAAAAAAAGAAGAACAATGAAAACAAAGACTATCTTCAAGATGCTGGCCGCAGCCATGCTGATGCCCGCCATGCTGCTGACCACCGCTTGCAGCAGCGACGATGATGCCATCATCAACAACAATGAGACACCCGCCAAGAAAGGCTACACTCTTCCCGTAACTATCAACGTAACTCGTCAGAGCGAGGCTGCCACCCGCGCCACGTATACCGACAATGGTAATAAAACCGGTTCGCTCTCCTTCAGCTCGGGCGACAAGCTGTTTGTGACCGGAGCTTGGGAAGATGATGATGAGAATTACTACTGTTATGCCGGCATGCTTGATTATGTGTCCGACGGAACATTCAGCGGAACCATTATTACCGAAACTGAGTGGACAGGCACTACCGAAGGACTTCTCGGTGGTGCTAGCGCCACGCTGCTGCCCGCAGGCTACGGAGAATATGGGTATTTATCTATTGCAGATGAAGGTACTTATGACGCTTATCTGAGCGAAAATTCTAACAAAGCGTTTGCCACCTCCAAGGCCACAGCCGTGGAGCAGTTCAGCTATGAGTTAGATAATAAATATTCCAGTGGTTTTGAACTGATACCTGCCAATGCCATCCTCAACTTTACCATCAACGGCTTGGAGGCCAGCACCGAAGTCGATGTGTCGTTCTCGTATCCCAATTATCCTGAACCTATTGTCATTTCCGGGAAGGTAACAACCGACGGTGACGGCACCGCTACATTTGCTATCGGCATAAAATATCGTGACAACTTAAATGACTGCACCCTGACGGTGGGCGGCAACGCCATCGCACTGCCTGCAGACAAGGAGGTCGAGGCAGGCAAAATATACAACGTCAGCAGGAGCGTGACTCTGGCTCCGGCCTACCCGCTACTCTCTGCCGCCACAACATCTGACATCGGCAAGGTGGTGTGCGCTGCTGGCCATCTGCACGACGCTAAGACCGCCGTGCCCGACGGCTGCACCGCCGTGGGTATCCTGGGCAAGGTGACAGAGACTGGCCACGGCCTGATTCTCGCCCTGAAGGACGCAACAAAGCAGACGTGGAACACCATCAACGGCTGGGAGTCCGTGACTACTTTCGCCGGCACCACGCTGAAAGTGCTGCCCGACGCGGCCGCCCGCGGCACCAACCTGACGAGCTACACAAAGCTGGGCGAGACCACAGTGTCGAACTGGGCCGTGGCGCAGAAGAGCGACTACGAGGCGATATTCCAGAACCTCGGCTCGGCGATACATGATGATGAAGGCTACACTTACGACGCCCACGTGAATGCCTATATTACTACAGGCGTCGGCGGTACGGCAATATCTGGCAACTATTGGTCTGCTACGGAGGACGTTGAAGACGTCGACTACCCATGGGAATTCGCCAGTGCTTATTGGTTCAACAGCGCTAAGTCGAGTGACTATAATAGTGTCAGGCCAGTGCTCGGCTTTGGTGGAGAGGCCACTCCGGCGCTTTTACAATTGACAGTGCATGAGTCTTCGTATTCTCCTGGGGTTGGCGATCATATAATCTACTACGCATCGGGTGAAACTTGGGGAGAGGCCATCGCCAACCATCCTACGGAAAACGCTGGCTGGAGTATAAAGAGTGAAGATGGTCTCGATTTTGTTTACTATGGAGAAAATCAAGTTTATTATAGTGAGGTTGGAGTGTTTTCTGACGATCCAATTGACGCAAATGATTATTACGAATTCTAAAGCCCCGCTCGTCCTTTGAGGCACAGACAAACAGGAGGGCGGCCCAAGAAGCCACGGCGCGGACGGCGCCGCCCTCCTTTCTCTCGCCCCAGACAGAGCAGTGCCGGGGGCTCCGGCAATGGAGAAAAAGGCGATTTACTCGCCACCTGATGCTCCGGCAATGGAGTACGTGAGGCAATAACACAAAAGGGACGGTTCCTTTTGTGTAAAAAAACGAAATCAAGAGCGAATATGAACGGAATGTCTCGCTCGATTTCTAAGACAAAACCAAGAGTGAGGCACTTAATAAATGTTAAGGAGCCACATTTTTCTTCATTTATAGGCTTGAGACAACAGCTTTTGCTGTAACGAATGAGTCATTTTTCCGTTTTCGTTACAAAATGACGC
>JAFSKJ010000130.1 GCA_017449025.1 Prevotella sp.
CCTCACCCCCGGCCCCTCTCCCAAGGAGAGGGGAGTATATACATCCTCTGCTGAAGGGTCAACGGTCAAAAGTAACCACTCCCCTCTCCTTGGGAGAGGGGTTGGGGGTGAGGCTGAAAAGTTCTACGAATACACCATGTATCTGATTTTCTCCACATTGAACTTTTACGTACGCACCCAGGTCAAGTGTGCCGGCGGGCGGGTGGACATGGTTGTGTGGATGCCAGACACCATCTATGTCTTTGAGATGAAAGTGAACGGTACAGCCCAGGAAGCCTTGCAGCAGATTGACGACAAGGGATATGCCATCCCCTATCAGACAGACGAACGTCCTGTCGTCAAGATTGGCGTGAAGTTTGATGCGGAGAAACGAATACCCGTGGAATGGATAATAAGGCCCGTGTCTACAAGTTTCGCTCGATGATGTTTGATGCTGAGAAATCAGGGCCGGCACAGAGTCATGCCAATGGCCTGGATAATCAAAATATGCAATTGGAGTTTCAAAATCTGCAAAACAACAGGTAGGACTTTCAAAATCTGCAAAACTTGTTCCAAAATCTGCAAAACTTCATCTTCTTCTTGGTCAACTCAAAAAAAAGCAGTACCTTTGCAGCTTGAATGACATTTGTCAGGTAGTCAGATAGGAACGCGTTGGATAATGCTAATATCAATGACAAAAACAGCAAAGGACTTGCCCCCTTTGCCTTCCCCGAAGCGAAAAGCTCACAAACAGGGGTGTCGGTAAGATATGCTCCATGCAAAGAAAGAGTATGGTATGTTCTCCGCATAAAGTATGGCAAGGCACAAGCCGTTGCAGATACCATCATCGGAGACGGCACCTACGTGTATCTTGCAAAGGTCTGGAAAGACGTCAGAAACAAAGAGACAGGCAAGAAACAGCGTAAGTTGTTCCCTTTTATGAATCTTCTCTTTGTCTACGCCACTGCGCAGGAAACCGAAAAGTATGTCAAGGACAGCAAAGAATCTGAGTACACAACGTACTACTACAACCATTTCCTCACAGATGCCAATGGCCAAAACCCGCCCTTGACCGTCAGTTCCAAGGACATGGAGCCTTTTGTCCGCCTGACGGCATTGCAAGACGAACACGTCATGGAGGTGGATGTCAAGAAGTGTCGTTTTTTGTCCGACGACATGGTGCGAGTCACTTTCGGGCCTTTTGAGGGAGTCACTGGGCGTGTGGCCCGGGTAGCTCGCCAGAATCGGGTTGTGGTATATATCAAAGGCTTGGAATCCTGCATAACTACAGCATATATTCCATCGTATTATTTGGAGAAGGTTGTAGATGAACAATCTAAAACGTAGAATCGATATGGGCATCTACATCAACAAAGGAAACGAGGGGTTCAAGTCAACCCGCAATAGTGAGTATGTAGACAAATCGGGGCTAATTGCTATTGTCAACGCTACGCTATTCACTCGGCAGCGCTTCAGCTGCGTCACCCGTAGCCGACGCTTCGGTAAAACACTGGCGGCGGAAATGCTCCAGGCCTACTACGATCACTCTTGCGACTCCCGTAGCCTTTTCGAAGATCTGGAGATTGCCAGCCACCCATCGTTTGAAGAGCATCTGAACAAATATCCCGTCATTTATCTTGACATGACTCGCTTCACGTCGGGAAATGATGGTAGTAACGTGGTGGGCGAAATAGAGAAAAGGGTAAAGGAGGATGTTACAGCTACTTATCCCGATGTCTCGGAGAAGAGCGACGATGACCTGATGGACTTTCTGTTGCGTGTGGCAGGCAATACGGGCGAGCGTTTCGTCATCATCATCGACGAATGGGACGCACCATGCCGCATGTATGCCGACAAGCCACAGGCCATGGACAGATATGTGGACTGGCTCCGCCGTATGTTCAAGGATGTCACTGCCATACAGGCTGTTGCGGGAGTGTATATGACCGGCATCTTGCCCATTAAGAAGTATAAGACTGAGTCAGCACTCAACAATTTTCAGGAATATTCTATGGTGGAGCCAGGTAAGATGGGTAGATATTTTGGCTTTACAAAAGAAGAAGTAGTTTCTTTGGCAGAAAAGCACGGTATGGACTTTGACGAATTGGAGAGATGGTATGACGGTTACCAGATAGGCGATGATATGTCGATGTTCAATCCTAACAGTGTGATGCAGGCCGTCAGCCGTGGGCGTTGCCGCAGCTACTGGGCCGGTACAGGCTCTTTTGACGCTATAACCTCCTACATTGCCATGAATTTCGACGGTCTGAAGGATGACATCATCTGTATGCTTGGAGGCGGGCGCGCGAAGGTGAACCCCACGAAGTTCCAGAACGACATGTCAATAGTTCGTAGCAAGGACGATGTGTTGACCGTTCTCATCCACTTGGGCTACCTGTCGTTTGATTGGCGGCGCAGTGAGTGTTATGTGCCCAACAAAGAGGTGGGCGACGAGTTGGTGAACGCCGTGGAAGAGAACAAATGGGAACTGGTGGTCAAGTCAATCAACCAGTCGGAAGCAATGCTCCGGGCCACCCTGCGCGGCGACAGCGGCTATGTGGCACATGCGCTGCGGGCCATCCACAGCGACGAGACCAGCATTTCCTCCTACAACGACGAGAATTCCCTGGCCTGCGTCCTCAGCCTTGCTTACTACTACGCCCGCAACGACTATCACATACACCGTGAGTATCCTGCAGGTGAGGGCTATGCCGACATGGTGCTCATCCCCCGCAAGAACGTCTCGTCGCCAGCACTTGTCATAGAGTTGAAATACGACAGAAGCACACAAGCCGCCATCAGCCAGATAAAAAGCCGCCACTACCCCCAGACGGTTGCCGACTATACGGGCGACATCCTCCTCGTTGGCATCAACTATGACAAGGATACGAAGCAGCATGAGTGCCAGATTGAACGTTGGCAGAAGGAAGCATAATCGAAGCCGTTAATACGCATTAACATAATGACAGAAAGACGATATCCCATAGGCATCCAGACATTCTCGGAGATTATCCGAGAAGGATATGTATATGTAGACAAGACCGATTTGGTATGGCACTTGGCACACTATGCCAAGTATATCTTCCTGAGCCGCCCGCGTCGCTTCGGCAAGTCTCTGCTCACCACCACGCTCGAGTCGTACTTCCGTGGCGAGAAGGAACTCTTCGAGGGACTGAAGATCATGCCACTGGAGCAGGAGTGGGCGCAATACCCCGTGCTTCATCTTGATTTGAGCGGTGCCAAGCACATGCCGTCCGACAAGATAAGAGAGGAATTGAATAACATATTGGCACCATACGAGAAAGTTTATGGTGAGAATCCCCGTGAGACGACTCCAGGCATGCGTTTGGGGGGCTGATTGACCGTGCCTACGAACAGACAGGCAAGCAGGTGGCGGTGATCATCGACGAGTATGACGCTCCCCTGTTAGATGTTCTCCACGAGGACACGGTGTTGAAGGAGGTGCGCGAGGTGATGCAGGAGTTCTACCAGCGTCTGAAGAAGCAGGAACCGAAAATCAAGTTCTGCTTCATCACGGGCATCACGAAGTTCTCGCAGTTGAGCATCTTCTCTACCATCAACAACCTGAAGAACATCACCATGCTCCCGCAGTTCTCCGCCATCTGCGGCATTACCGAGCACGAGGTCAGGACGGTTCTTGCCGAGGGTATTGAGAGAATGGCAGAAAAATACAATTGTTCGGCAGATGAGATGTTCGGACGGATCAAGGCGCGCTATGACGGCTATCACTTCTCAGAAGAGTCGGAGGACATCTATAATCCGTACAGCCTGCTCAACGCCTTCACCGACTGCAAGCTGGCCAACTATTGGTTCGAGAGCGGCACGCCCACGTTCCTCGTCCGCCAGATGCAGCATTTCCGCACCGACATCATGGCGTTAGACAGGATGGAGGTGCCCTCTTCTGCCTTCGACCAGCCAACAGAGAACATGGAGGATGCCCTGCCGCTGCTCTACCAGAGCGGCTATCTTACTATTAAGGACTATGACCAAGAGGCTGAAGCCTACACACTGTCCATTCCGAACTAGGAGGTTCGCATTGGCTACACCCAAGGCCTGTTGCCGGCATACATTGGACTGAAAGGGTCGGACGTTCAGGTGGGCTTCGCCCTGAAATTTTGGCGTGCGCTGAAGCAGCACGATGTAGACCTTGCCATGCGCGAGATGCAGGCATACATGGCCTCCATAAGCCTCACCCCCGGCCCCTCTCCCAAGGAGAGGGGAGTATATACATCCTCTGCTGAAGGGTCAACGGTCAAAAGTAACCACTCCCCTCTCCTTGGGAGAGGGGTTGGGGGTGAG
>JAFSKJ010000044.1 GCA_017449025.1 Prevotella sp.
CTCACCCCCAACCCCTCTCCCAAGGAGAGGGGAGTGGTTACTTTTGACCGTTGACCCTTCAGCAGAGGATGTATATACTCCCCTCTCCTTGGGAGAGGGGCCGGGGGTGAGGCTTATGGAGGCCATGTATGCCTGCATCTCACGCATGGCCAAGTCGGCATCGCGCTGTTTGAGGGCACGCCAGAACTTCATGGCGAAGCCCGCTTTCACGCGGCCGGCCTCCAGGCCTGAGTAAACGGGTAGCAAACCTTCAACGTAGCCTATGCGCACTTCCTGATTGGGAATGGATAGCGTGTATGTGTCTGTTTCCCTACGTAACCTTTGATGGTGAGATAGCCGCTCTGGTAGAGCAGCGGCAGGGCAGACTGCATGGCCTCAGTGGGTTGGTCGAACTCGGAAGAGAACACCTCCATCCTGTCTAACGACATGATGTCGGTGCGGAAATGCTGCATCTGGTGGATGAGGAACGTGGGCGTGCCGCTCTCAAACCAATAGTTGGCCAGCCTGCAGTCGGTGAAGGCATTGAGCAGGCTGTACGGATTGTAGATGTCCACCGATTTCTCTGAGAAGTGATAGCCGTCATAGCGCGCCTTGATGCGCTCGAACATCTCTTCTGCCGAACAACCGTATTCCACCGCCATGCTCTCGATGCCCTCGGCAAGCACCGTCTTGACCTCATGCTCGGTGATGCCGCAGATGGCGGAGAACTGCGGGAGCATGGTGATGTTCTTCAGGTTGTTGATGGTCGAGAAGATGCTCAACTGCGAGAACTTCGTGATGCCAGTGATGAAGCAGAACCTGATCATCGCCTCACGTGCCTTCAAGGGCTGGTAGAACTCCTGCATGACCTTGCGCATGGGTGCAAGCATTTCATTTTCGTGAAGCACGTCAAGCAGCGGGGCGTCATACTCGTCGATAAGGACAACCACCTGTCTATATTCTTTCTTGTAAGCCCTTTCGATAAGTCCTGTGAGCATGCCTCCGGGTGTTTTCTCCTCCGGATCACTGCCATACTCCTCCCTATAGGGCTTCAACATCAGCAGCAGCCTGTCACGAAGTGCTTCGGGAGAGTCCTGGTTCTTTGCCATGCTTAGGTCGAGGCGTATCACCGGATACTGCTGCCACTCCTTCTCCAACTGCATGATCTTCAGCCCCTCAAACAGTTCCCTCTCACCGCTGAAGTAGGAAGCCAGCGTGGTGGTGAGCAACGACTTGCCGAAGCGGCGCGGGCGACTCAGGAAAATGAATGTTGCGTAGTGGGCAAGTTGCCACACCAAATCCGTCTTGTCTACATACACAAGACCTTCACGTCTGATGCGCGAGAATGTCTGTATGCCTATTGGGTATCTTATTGGGGCGGTCGTCATATTCATGTTGTTTTTGGGATTTTACTTTGCAAAGGTACTGCAATTATTTTAGTTGACCAAAAAGAAGATGAAGTTTTGCATAGTAACTACTTTATCTGTTTGACGGGGAAGGTGAAGTAGGTGTCAGGGAAAGGCTCTTCACGTAGGGTAAAGTGCCACCATTCGGTGTCGAAAGGCTTGAAGCCGTGGGCAAGCATGGCGCGACGGAGAATCATGCGGTTCTTGAATTGCTCAGCGGTGATGCTACGCTTCGGCTGAGCAGGGCTCTTGCTATTGTCACCGGTATATTCGCCCGTCTCGGGATTGCCGCAGAAATCGGGATGGCTCTCGGGGCCGAACCAGTCGAAGGTGCCGCCCATGTCGAGTTCCTTTTCCGTAGCCATGTCGAAGAGCGTCAGATCGAGGGTAGAGCCGCGCGTGTGGCCGCTCTTCAGGCAGATGTACTCCTGTGGGAATAGCACGCTCTTGTCAAGGTCGGGATAGAAGTAGGTCTTCATTAGCGAGTCGGTGATGTCCTCGGCCCAACGCACGAAATGGTCTACACCCTTCTGGGGGCGGTAGGCATCGTAGATTTTCAGGCGGTAGCCTTGTTTCTTCACGTCGTCGCTCACAGCCTTCAGACTGTCGGCGGCCTGACGTGTGAGCAATGCCGTAGGCTCCTCGTAACCGTCGATGCGGGTGCCCACGAAGTTGTAGGTGCCGTAGTAGCGGATCTCCAAGATTACGTCGGGCACAACATCGGTAATGGTCACGAACTGGCTGCTGTCGTTGGTGGGACTGATGACTGTATTATCATCGTCGCTACTGCAAGAGGCAACAACGCACACGCCGCAAATGATTACAAGGATGGCGGCAAGCATCCATAGTCTAACGTTTTTCATACTATACCTATTTTATAAGTGAACGGGACTGCGCCCGCTCACTCTTTGTGATTGAAGCTATTTCTTCCTTTTTACAGTTACCTTTTCTCCATTATGGATATAGACGCCAGGCACGGTGGGACGGTGACCTATCCTGATGCCCTGGACGGTGAACCAGTCGGTGTCAGCGGAAGTATCGTCGAGCACACTGATGCCTGTGGGCACATTGGTGAGATCGAGCACGTACGGCTCGTCCAGCGTTCCGTACGACGCATCGCTTACGAAGCGTTTCTTGTTCTCCACTGTGTACTCCTTTCCGTCGAGCCATACTCGCAGCTCTATCGTGGCGTCGAGATCGTCGGCCGACGAACCCATGATGGTGAGGAAGTAGTAGCCTTGGTGGTAGGATACGGCTCCGCGACATTCATTGCCTATGAAGGCTGCCACCTCGGCATTCTCTACGGGGGCACCGTCAAGCTCTACCACGGTAATGATGGTCATGTTGTCCGGGAACTGGCTGTCGTCGACGGGCTGGTAGTGCGACACCCCACCCTTGGCTCTTCTCGCGGACGACAAGGTGCTGGTGGTGAAGCTGGTGAAGCTCCTCGGGTAGTGGAAGGTCTTGGTGGCATCAGCCTTTGACTGGTAGACATATCCTTCACCAGGCACTATGCTCTCCAAGAGTCCCTCCCAGGTGCCTCGGTTGCCGAAGATGGCGTATGAACGTCTACCCTTGACCATGTCGCCCACCTCGGGCTGCAGGTCGGCGAAGGCCTCGTCGGGCGACATGACGCTTCCCGAGAGCGTACCTATCCAGTTGTAGCCCTTGCGTATGGTCTGTGCCTGCTGTGTGACGTCGATAGACTTGCCGTAGATGTCGAGCGACATATCTGCCGATGTCTGTATCTTGTACATCTGGCCAGGCACCATCTCTGTCAGCGAGCCTTTGATTACGGTCTGTTTGTTCTCTGTTGTTGCCGACGAGAATCCCGTCTTGCTCTTCACGTTCTGGAACTTCAGCAAGTCGGATGCCTTCTTAGGCAGCACATCTGTGATGTCTGTCGACTCCGGCTGAACGTACATCGACATCCACGTCCATCCCCTCGGCAGGCTTACGGTCTGTAGCATCTCATCTGTAGAGCGGAACTCCACGGGGGCGTCGTAGCTGCCTATCAGCGCATCCGGCATGTACGTCAGCTCCCTGCTCACGATGCCGTCGGGCATGGTAAGCTCCACAATGGGATAAATGGTGCCCGTTGAGGCATCGTACATCTTGAACGTCAGCCTGCTCTCTCCAGTGCTCAGGTCGGTAGGTGCGGCACCGTAGACTATCATATCCACGAAATAGGCATCGCGCGTGGCCACATAGCGCGGCTTACCCACTCCCACGCACTGGTTCATGTCGTCAAAGGCAGCCACCATGGTCTCTGTGTACTCACATATCTTGTCGCCTATATACACCTGTCCCGTCATGGTCATGTTGCTCTCGAACTTGTCTGGATTGTTGACGTTCCACTCCGGCGCATCGCCTTCCACGGTGATATTGGCCTGCTGTACGCGGCGGATGCCCAGATGGTCGGTAAGATAGATATAGACCACGTACTTACCCACGGGAACCATCTTTCCGATGTAGAACTCCAAGTAGACCTTGTCGTTCTCTATGGTGCCGATGGGCTTGTCAACTGACATCCACGTAGGCAATCCGCTGATTTCGTAGTTCTGCGGCTGTCCTGTCCTGTTATAGACGGGGATGACGAATGTAAGCTCTTCGTTCCACTTCTTGTAGTGTATTGTAGGATAGAGTTGTTGGTTGCCATTACTCCAATCAACGCTGGCGAAGTCGGCGTGGAACAGCCATTGCACGGTCTCGGAGTTGTTGCCATGCTCGTCCTTGATGTGGCTCACCGTGGCCGTGAAGTCGTTGCCATCCATCAGGGGCAGCGAGCTGTCGGGGAAGGAGAAGTATATCTCGTCGGCCGATGCAGTGAAGTTGAACTGCGAGTCATCGAGGCGCATCTTTGTCGAGCCGGGTTTCAGGGCGGGGGCGGTGAGGGCCTGGGTCGGGAACCGGGAGTCCCCAGCAACAGACGAAATGGTGAGCAGGGAGTCCTTCTCGCCGAAGTTCTTCAGTGAGAATTCGGTAACGACGTTACCCTGCGCCGTGCGGTGTATGTCCTCCATGGGGAAGTAGCCCACCAGTCCCGGATAGCTGTTGTCCATGCGCTCGTACATACGGTTGCTGATGAGGTGGCCGTCAAGTGCGGCATTCCAGATGCGTATCTCATCTACGTCGCCGGTGAAGTTGCTCCATTCCTTGCCGTCACTCAGTTCCGACCCCACCATGAGGTAGTGTGAGCTGATACCCGGTATGCTGGTCTCAGGCACCACCTTCACAGCCTGTCCGTCTACATATACCACAGCGCTTACGCCTCTGCGCACGTTCAGCGCCAGGTGGTGCCAGTTGCCGTCCAAGTAGTTGTGCTCGCTCAGCAAGATGTCGTTCTTGAAGTTGCGCTCCTCCACCGTCTTGTTGTTCTCGTCCTTCTTCTTTACATCCTCAATCTGCTTTAGTACCAGTTCACCGTACTCGAAGCAGATGGCGGTCTTGAGGTTGTAGTCTGCTGTCGAGACGTTGTCCACCGACATCAGCATTGTCAGTCCGCCATTGTATGCATCCTCACCGCGGAACCACATCTCGTAGGCGAAGTTGTCGGTCTTGGCGGGGTTGAAGGTGCTGATGTCCACCTTAAGCGAGCTTCCATCACTGCCATCGAGGTGGGCGGCGCGGTTCTCATTGTTTATATACCAGCTCTCGCTGTCCATGTGCATGTTGCGCGAGCGGACTCGGTCGATGAGTTGTGTGCCGTGGCCCTCGTCCATGCGCCAGTAGCCCACAAGGCCCGGCGTGTATGATGCCCGCTGCTGGTTGCGTGTCTCATATAGTTCGTCGGCTGTCACGTCGCTGTTCCAGATGCTCAGTCCGGCAATCATGCCCGTCATGCCGTCGCCGCCTACGGAGAGTTTGCCGTGGCCGTCAAGTACCTTGGCGGGCTGGTTCTTGCCCACATAGTTCGGATTGGTGTCGTCGGCAGTGACATAGAGCATGGTAATGCGGTTCTGCGGGTCGTCAGACGTCCTGTGCTTGTAGTCCAGTGCCATGTACATCCACTTGTTTGCCGGCAGCGTTGCCCCAGTGTCGAAGACATCCTCATCGCCGCCGACACGTGCCTGCAGCTTACCGCCGTCATGTGTAGAAAGTGCCAGCAGGTTGTCCTCTGTGCCGAGGCTTATGATGGTGCCGTCGCCCTGACGGTAGAACCATAGGTCGAAGGCATAGTCGCTCCCCGACAGGTCGTAGAGGGCATCGGTCTCAATGGCGTTTCCATTGAGCAGTGCCGCCACGTCGGGATACGGGCTTTTGCCGAACACCACGTTGTTCATGCCGCCCTCAATGCGGAAGTTGTCGCTCTTCGAGAGGGCATTTTCGTTCAGCACCTCGTTGAAGCGCAGGTGCATGTTGTTGCGGTTCATGTATGTCAGCTGGCCGTTCTCCGGACTTACCATGCCCAGAATCTTCGACCCGTGGGTGTCCTGTGTTATCTCGATTATGCTGCTCTGGTAGGTCACCTCCTCGTTGCCGTAGAGTCCGAAACTCTGTGCCTGCAGCTCGTAGAGGCCGTCCTCGGCAAAGGTCACCGGCTCGTTGAAGCGGCTGCCGGCGGGCATAGGCTCGTAGCCGAAGGCCAAGAGGGAGTCTTTCACCGTCCACTGTTTCACCAGGTTCCACGTGTCCATGCCCTTGCGGCGATAGCGCAGGCGTATGCCCAACAGGTCTTTGTCCTGCCGGTCAATGTTATACACTGTGGCAATAATGCCGCCGATAGTGTCTTTGTCGGTCTTGTTCAGCACGGTGTGGTTGACAGCCAGGTCTATGCTGGTCGATGCCGGCACGAAGTGTACTTGCAGCTTCACGGGGTCGCTCACTACGGAGATATCCTTCTCCGATTTCAGCACCAGCTCGATGCCGTCGTAGTTAGTGACGCTGCGGTCACCCTGCGATACGAGCAGTGTCTTCACCAGAGTCTCGCCGCCGGCCATCTTGAAGGTGCGGCCCAGCTTGCCGTTGCTCAGCGGCGTGCCGTCCATCATCAGTATGGCTCCTGCGGGATTGCTCTTGTCCGCAGCCTCAAGCACGTAGGTACATACATCCTTGCTCTCACTGTTGTTGAAGAGCTGCAGGGTGAACTTCGCCTCGGTGCCCGTGGGCACGTCGGTCAGCTCAGTAGAGCCGTCCACCTTCAGTTGCGGCAGCTCCACGCGCATGGTGCCCTCGTTCAGCTTCTCGCTCTCGTCGCCCTTCTTGTAGTATGCCGTGCGTGTCTCGCCCTCGTAGGGGTTCACTGTCTGTCCGGCCCGTGTTCGGAAGATGGGTCCCCATCCCTGTGGTGACTTAAAGACATCGACCGAGAGTGCTGTGCGTGTGTCGCCGTCGCTCATGGTCCAGGCCACGGTCTTCGAGCGTGTGCGCAGGGTTACGGTGTCGGTCAGCTCTGAGTCATAGTTATGAACGTTTATTATTGCGTTAATTCCTGCATCATTTATCAGCGCGCCAATCTTGGTCTCGCTGTTGAGTGTGATGTAGGTGGAGTGGCGCAGCCCTTTGTCCACGGTTTTCACCGTGTCGTTCTTGACCGTCTGGCTGTAGGTAGTACCACCACTGATAGAGTAGTTGCCTATCAGCATGCTGTTGTCTTCAAAAGCCTTCAGCTTGTCGGCTTCGTTGCTGGCCATCGTCGACTCCCATGCCAGAATCTGGTTGATGGCATTCCCCACCTCGTCGGCATCGGCGGCATCGTTCATGCCGTTCACCATACGGTAGCTTGGCCAGTTGTTGCGTTCCTTTCTCACGGCATCGAAGGTGGGGTCGCCGTTGCTCAGGCCGTATTCCTTGTCGCCGGGGCTGTAGCTGGTGTAGTATCTTATCTCTCCCGGCACCTTCTTCACCTGCGGATTGTTCTTGTCCCAGTGGTTACCGTCCACATGTATTAGGCGGTCGTTGATGAAGGCTTTCCAGTTTGGTATGAGGTAGTCCTCTATGTACTCCTGCGTGTAGATGAAGTTGGTCTTGAACGACTCGCTCATGGCTATGCCATCCTTCTCCGTCAGTTCGTATTTGCCACTGCTGTCCTGATAGAAGCCCAGCGTGCGCGCCTTGCTGAAGGTGAGGTTGGTGGCATGGCCCACATAGGTATCGCCATTCTCTGGGCGATAAGCATTATACTTGATACTATAAGGCATGTTGTTGGGCGTGGCCGTCTTTTCCGTCAGCGAATAAGACACGTTGTCGGTGTAGTACTCCTCGTCGCGTGTGCCAAACATTTTGGTGACGGTTTCCTTGGCAACGAACTCCCATTTGGAATCGGTCATAAGAATAGGTCCGAGTATGCCCACTCCGGTTCCAATCTTGAACGTCGGTGAGAGGCTGATATACAAACCGGGTCCATCGCTCTCATCCGTAACGTTGACTGTCGACTTGTTGTGAGCAGTAATCTCCGTCCTCTCAAACGAGGCCACCGACGTGGAGCCGGGCGGGCGGCGCAGGATATAGTCCACCTTGTCGGGGCCTTCGGTCATGAAGTTGGTGCCCGAGGGCAGGCAGCCCAGGAGTATCAGGTCGAGGGCGGTGCGGTCTTTCGATGCCTCCCACATCGTGGTGCGGCCGTCTACGGTCACGCTGACGTTCATGTTGCGCAGGTGGCCCTCGGCCAGGTTCGGCCAGCCGCCCATGAAGCTGTAGGCCACATGTCCTGTGGAGTCGGGAGTCACCTGTATCTTAAACGATTCCACCGTCATGCCGGCTTCCTGTTCCTTCCCGTCTATCATCTCTTTCTGAGTGGTGACCGACGACAGCACGCTGGCATCGTTGCTTATGCTGACGAGGGCGTCGCGCGGAACCTCCTTGAAGGTTTCCTTCGTGTCGAGGTTAGTGTAGTTCTCGGCAATGTTGATGTCGAAGTCGTAGGTCTTGTTCTGCACGAATATCGGATAGCCATACTCATACTTGTAGCCGTCGGCGGTATAAGTGAGCACCTGCAGGGTGTCAACCTCGTTCTGCAGGTTGTGCACCGCCACCTTCTCATCGCCAAAGGCACCGTTCTTCGTATCCTTCTGCGCAACGGTAATCACGGGGTCGGCGCGGTACTGGCGCAGCATCTTCGCGCTGTAGGTGTACTTATCGTACTTTCCGACGCTGTTGGCCACCGAGTCGGCCTGCATCTTCTCCTTGACAGCGTTGGTGGCATCGATGAGTGGCAGGTTCTGCGCAAAGACCTGCTTATCGTTGTATATGGTGTCGCCCTTGTCGCCCTCTATCCTGATGCTCTCCACCTTGTACTTCAGTGGGGGCAGCATGGCCGAGAACTCGCCGTTGCGCTCGTCGGTGGTTATATATATATAATAGGTGTCGTCGTGGTCGCCGCCTGCGCGGTAGGCGGTGCTGCGTATGCTGTCGGTGGCCGAGGCTACGGGGATGTTCACCTTACCAAAGGTGCCGTCGCCGTGGTCATCGACAATGTAGTTGAATGAGCACTGGCTCTCCTTGCCTAAGCTGAGCTTGACGGTGGCCTTGCCTATACGGTTCACACTCTGGTTGAAGCCCACAGGGGCATTCTGGTCGCTGAAGCCGCCGTTGATGCGACCGGTGACGTTCACCAGCGTGGAGTCGACGAAGTTCACCGTCTCGGCCTTCTTGAAGTCGTGGGTGGAGCCGTCGAGTGGGAACGAGGTGAAGCGGTGGCCGTTCATGTAGCACTCCAGCAGGTGCTCGCCTATGGGTACGCTGATTTCGTATTCGCCGTTGGCATCGCTCTTGACGCCCTCCTTCGACTGCACCATTTTGCCGTCGATCATGAACTGCACACCCTCCACGGGGATGTTGGTGTTTAAGTAGGTAATCTTGCCCTTCACAGGGAACGACGACACGTCGGTGAAGTCGTAGCTGTTCAACGTCAGGTTGCCGTTGCCTATGAAGCCGTTGCGCGAGGTGGGGTTGAATTCGTGGATGCCCTTCGTAGGCAGTACGGTGTAAGTGCTGCCCGAGCCCACGAACGGTATGCCACGGATTATGTACTCGCCGTTCTGGTTGGTCACGCCGTAGCGCGACAACTGGTTAGTGGCCGGCACGATGGTCGAGGCCATGATGTTGATGCCCACGGTGGCGTGGCGACCGTTGGGCAGGTCGTTGGCGAATGAGGCATCAAACACGTAGCGGTCCAGGCCCTCGTCCATAGGCCAGTAGAGTGCCAGCCCCTGTTCCCTTCCGTTCAGCATGCGGTCGGCATAGCTGCTCTTCTCGTCATCGGTCAGGGCGTGGTTCCACACGCGCACCTCGGCGAGGTTGCCCTGGAAGGCCTGCTCCTCGGTCACGCCTTGGGCACCGCCTACAGAAAACTGTAACTTGTTACGTATGCTCACCATTGCCTCTTCCGGAAATTTCGATTCCACAGATGCGGCACAACTTTCCAGAATGTCACTAATATTAGCTAAATCGCCCTCACAAGTATAGGTGGTTTCAACTTGAACCGCTTCCGAAGAGCCTAACTGTGCCATTGTGGTGGTTGTACTATTGTCATTCACTGCAAGGGTGACGTCCTCACCCGATAGTGCCATCGTTATTTGTGAATATACACCAGCAGGAAGTGTCAGGCCTGTGTCATGGAGTGATTCGAAGAACTGCTCTTCGGTATCATATGAATCCTTAAAGTAGAGAATGCGATAACAGCGTTGTCCAGACAGATAAGTCATAGAGGTTATTGCGTGAGTATAGCCATCAGCCAACCATAAGTCTGTCGTGTTATGATGCGTATCCACATAATAGAAATTACGATTGTATGCTGGGTCGTAATAGTAATCTTCTGTATTATCGCCTTTGAATTGAACCCCATTCACCCATATTCCACGTATATTCCGATGAACGGGTTTCGCCGAAAGCGAACTGTTGACCCATAGCTTATAGCCTTCACCGCTTTTGCCATGCAATACAAGTTGGCCTATTTGGGGTATCTCTCCGATGACCGCTCCCTCGCCAAGCAGCGAGTCGGGGCGCACGAACATCTGCACGGTGAAGTCCTTGCCTGCGCCAAAGACCTTGGCTGTCTCGGCACTGTCGGCCTGCCACGCGATACCCGTCGAGGCTCCGCCAACGCGCTGCGAGTGCCCACGCACGGTGTTGTCGTCGCCGGTGTCGGAGGGCTGCAGGTTCATGCGCACGTCCTCCACGGCATCGCCGCCGCCAAAGGTGATGCGCCCGCTGATGACGCCGCGTGCCTGGCAGAAGCCCACGTCGTAGAGCGTGTTCTGCAGTACATTGCCGCTATACGCCTCCACCTTGTACTCATAGTAGTAGCCGGGCTGCACGGTGTTGTCCTCGAAGGTGAACTGCTCCGCTGTGCCGCTGGTGGTGTTGATGCGCATGAAGTCGTCGTAAGTGTTCACATAGCGGCGCGAGATGACGTAGGTGGCATTCTCGGCCGTGGAGTTGGTAGCCGTCCACGACAGGCGCACAGTGGTGTCGTGGGTACCCTTGGTGGCAGAGAAGTCCTTAACCTGCGAGCCTTTGAGCTTGCCCGCATAGATGGGGTCGCTCTCAAACTCATACTTGCCGCTGAGCAGCGACAGGCGCACCTTGTACTGATAGCGTACGGTGACGTTGGGCAGGCTCTCGTCGACAAACGACAGGGTGGTGCCGGCATCGGGCTGCGACTTGCCGTTGACAGTGGCATACTCCGCCCATTCGGCATCGTCGCTGGTCTTGCGCATCACCTTGAAGTTGACGCTGGCAGCATCGGTTGGCACACGTGAGTACTGCCACATAAGCTTCACACGGTCGGCGAAGGCGGTGTCCTGCTGCAGGGCGTAGATGGTCATGGAGGGGTCGGTACTCATCGTCTCCGTAGTGGCATGGCCCAGGCGGGACAGCAGGTCGTCGTCGGGACTGCTGAGCTGTGTGCTGCTTACGCCCTTGTTCACCCAGTCCTTCGGTACGTTGACCACCATGTACCTGAAATAAGAACCCTGTGTCACATTGTTGTCGTTGAAGTTGAGCGTGGTGCCGCTGGCATTGTCAATGGTGCCACGCTTGCTCCACGTTTTGCCCGACGGGATGTTGCCGTTGGCGTCGGTCTCTATCCTATATATATAAGGTGTACAGTCGAGATAGTTGCTGCCCGTAGGCGAAGTCCACGAGAGGTCGGCAGACTTGTCGAACTGACGGTATTCCGACGTGATGCTCTCGGGCACGGGCACCACCTTGAAGACGCTGTTGCGGATGTAGGAGGAGTTGCTGGTCCAATAGTAGTCCTTCGAGTCCTTCACCCCCTGCGTGGCCGTCACGCGGAGGTCTATCTGCTTGGGGTTGCCGGCCTCGGCGGGAATGGTGGCGGTGTAGGTCTTCGCCTGGTTCTTGTCGCAGGCGTAGGTCTCGCTGAGAGTGGTGGTGGTGCCATCCTGCTTGGTAAAGATGTAGCTCACGTTGTAGCTGCAAGCGCGCTCGCGCATGTCGGCCACCTTGCTTGGTATGTCGTCGGGCAGCTTGGGCACTGTGAACTTGATGTTGTCGGGACTGGTGCGCTCGCAGGTATAGTTGCTCGTAGTCATGGGCGAAAGCCCTAAGGAGCCGTCTACCGTGATTGACGAGCGCAGCTTCTTGGTGTACCAGTCGCCATTGCTGTGCTTGAAGCGGTAGCCTATCTGCCACGTTTCGCCTGCCATCGAGGCGGGGAAGTAGAAGTCGATGTAGGCCGTCATGTAGTGGTTGTCGCCACCCCACTTGTAGAGCCAAAAGGTGGTGTTCGTGCCGGTAATCTCCGATGCGCCCGAGTTGTTGGTAAACCATGCGCGGGTGTTGCTGTCGTAGCGGTAGGCTTTCACCTTCGCCGTCTTGTCTTCGTCGTCGCCGTCGTTGATGTACTCCAGATACACCAGGTCGATGGTCTTCGAGCCGTTGGTGGCATAGACATAGCCGCCCGTGCTATAGGTGTTCTTGCCGTCGAGGTCGGCGAGGAACACCTCAAGGCAGAGGTGGTCGCCCGACTGGTAGGCCCAGTACTTGTCCTCGTTGAGTACCCAGTCGCTGGCCTGGGCGGGCAGGGCCGCCATGGCCAAGAGTACTGATAGCAACACATAAATCCTTGTCTTCATATCGTCGTTTTGGTTTTAATTCGTTTTCGTCTTCGCTAATTAGTCTGCCTCACTGGCATCCACAAAGTCGGAGGTGTTATTGCTGTAATCCACCTGTATTTTTCCCTGGTCATTGCTGTATGAATTAGTCAGCATCAGTGTGCTGCGGACACTGACGGCCATGCACGCTGGTGTCATGTATTTCCTTCTCATTTTATCACGTGTTTCTTTCCGTTCATAATATAAATCCCCTTTGTCGGCTGAGTAACCTTGCGCCCCTGAAGGTCGTAGCAACCACTCCCCTCTTCCCTCTGGGTGGGCGCAGAGGTGAGAATGTTTATCCCCGCCTCGTTGTTGTCGAAACTGATGGTCACCCTCTCGGCACGTGCCAGTTTATTAGTGGGTATCTGCAAGTAGGCGCGGTTGGCCTTGATGGTGCCGCCCGTGGTGCGGTGGAAGACTCCGTCTTTCAAGACAAAGTTGGTGTAGTCGCCGGCGGTGGCATCGATGGAAGTGGCCTCAGTCACTCCCACAAGCATATTCTTATTGTAGAGTGCCTTGTCTGTCTTGGCCTGAGAATTGTCATCGTCGATGTCGCCTGTTCGCTGCACGTCGGCATAGCCGCTGCTGCTGCCCGAGCGGTGTATGAGCACGCCCTGACCGGCTGCAATATACTTCACGCGCTGAATATGTAGGCGACCGTCATCTTCAATACCATCGGCCACGTAGAACAACTGGTTGGAACCCTGGTCATCGTCTAAGAAGGTGGCACTGGTGCAGAAGCTGATGATTTCCTTGTTTATGTTGAAGCGCCCATACACGTCAGCTGACCCGAACTCCTGGCTGCCCACCAGCTCTGCCGGCAGGGTGACAGAGGATACGTTGGTCCAAGTCACAGCGCTCCAGGTTTCATTGGCAATGTCCTTGTTTCCGGAAAAACCGCTGGCCACGATGGTACCTTTAGGCGTGCCGACGCTCGTCAGCAGGGCTATCATGTTCGTCACCGACATGCCATTGCCCATGTCAATGCTGGTCAAGGTGTTTGTTCCTGTTGTGCCGAACAGTCCGCTCTCAAAGGCTGGATTGCCTTCATTCTCAACAGTCAGTGAAGTCAGCTCTGACGAGGCATACTGGAACGCACCGCTCCTGACCGCCGTCACCGTAGAGGGGATGGTAAGCTTATCTGCCGCCTCTCCCATAGAAGTCAGTCCGTTGATGATGGTTTTCCCACCATCCTCATACGTAAAGCAGTCGCTCTGAGCATAGCCACCCATTGCCAGCAGCAGGACTATAGACAGCAGTGCCGCCCGACTCATCCCGCACTTCACCGCCTTCTCAATGAACAGCATGAGGTATAGATTCTTCTTCATATCGTTACAAATTAAGTCTTCAAAATTACATCTTTTTGGGCGTAATTACGAGACAGCCGCAAACATTAACACAATTCTTAAGCCTTTTTAACGTTTCACAATCCTACTGTAACTCTACTCAGCACCCCTATCAAGAGAACAACAATCTTCGTGCTGCGGTTGAAAACGGCCTTTTAGGCCGTTTTCAACCGCACACGTAAAAATCTTTCATCAGAAATGGCGTGAGACATTGAGGCCTCATCCGTAGAGTGGCACTTTACGGAGCTAAAGTGGCACTTTTTTGAAATTAAGTGCCACTTTTTGGCCGTAGAGTGCCACTCCCCATCAGCCTTGATTCACGCTATCTTTCTGAAAAATATCACGTGTCAGAGATTTTTACTTATCTCGTTCGCGCACGAAAAGGATGTCCGGGAACGCGGGCGCCCTCGCCCGCCACCCCGCGAGAAGGTATAGCTCAACAACTGGTGGAATGCCATCACAGGGAAGCGTGCCTCGTAGGTAGGCGACAAAGAGCGCGGACTGTCGCGTACCTACGGCATGCACGTTGACATCACCGTCTTCCCAGCCATACAGCCGTACCTATAGCACGGCTGTATGGCTGGCTACCCCTTATCTGATGCCTACGGCATCGTCTCCCTACAGAGATTTTGTCCCTTTTATTGGGGTGCATAGTAGATACCATCATAAAAGTTTCCCACCCTCATGAAACGCTGCAAGTGTAGCCCCCGAAAGAGCGTTAAGACCTTCGGCCTTTAGGAAGAGAAAACTCAATACCATCATCACGACAACCTAAACAAATCTCTTTCCTATTCAAAAAAAACTCTCTCTTTACACTGAAATATGATTATTATTGTGTACCTTTGCACTGAGAAACAAAAAACAACGACAGAATCTATGACGAACTTGCTTGGCAGATTATTCATGGCAATAGCCTTTTCTGTAATGGTTTCCATCCATGCAGCAGCACAGAATGTTGGCCATGCCGATATTGCACAGTTGGAAAAGGACATGTACCGCTATTTCAGTTCGAGCGAAAGCGACAGCTTCATGATTGTCACCGACCGGCTAATAGAGGCTTGCCGGAAGGCAGGGCTCAGCCAGGAACGGCTGTTCTACAAGGCGTGGTCGAACCAGGCCATCTACTATTACTTGAAGGTGAATCGTACGAAGGGACTGGAGATGGCGCAGCAGATACACGACTACGCCCATCAGCACGACAGCAAGTTCGGACTCTACACCTCGCTCTACGCCCTGTCTACCATGCAGTCGAGCCTGCGACGCTACGACCAGGCCGAGAAGGGATTCCTGGAGGCCATCGACTATCAGCACCGCTTTTTCCCCGACGAGAGTGCTGCCGCTCCCTACTTGGGGTTGGCAAAAATCTATGTGAACACTCATCAGCCTGAGCAGGTGCTGGAGTGTGCCCGCAAGGCACTGGCCGAGCCCGGTGTCATCAAGCAGCACCAGCTTACGGCATGGAGCTATATCTGCATCGCCTATAGCAATGACAAGTATTCAAAGGAAGATTTCAATCGTGCCTACGCTAATCGTGAGAAGGTGAAGCGGGAGTATGACCATGATGACAATTTCGGCGAAACCGTTGACTTTTATGAAGCCCAGAAGAACGGAAGACTCGCTGATGCCATGGAGATTGCCAAGAGGTTTAAGGCTTCAGCTGATCGTATACTGATGATCTCAAATGTTTACGCCGACATGGGCGACTACAAGCAGGCGTATCTGTCGTTCAGGCGCTTTAAGGAGTATCAGGACTCGCTCAACACCGCCGATGTGCAGCAGCTGTCTTACGAATACGCCACGCAGCTCGACGTGTCGCGGGCGGAGAACGAGGCGAAGGAACTGCGACTGAAGAACCAGTCGATAGAGATACATGCCAGCATCGTCATCGCGCTGCTCACCGTGCTGTTCCTGGCCTTCTACCTCTACCGCCGCCGCAAGCAGTTGATGGAACTGCGCCGCGCCTACAGCCAGTTGGAGGACGCCACGACGGCCAAGGAGCGCATAGACAGCGAACTGCGCATTGCCCGCGACATACAGATGTCGATGGTGCCCTCCACCTTCCCCGCCTTCCCCGAGCGAAAGGACATAGACCTCTACGCCTCGATGGTGCCCGCCAAGGAGGTAGGCGGCGACCTCTACGACTTCTATTATTATCCCGCCCCTGTCGGGGGAGGTCAGGAGGGGGCTGGCGACCAGCTCTACTTCTGCGTGGGCGATGTCAGCGGCAAGGGCGTGCCAGCCTCGCTGACCATGGCCGTGGCCGTCAACCTGTTCCGCACAGTGGCTAAGGAGGGCATCTCGCCAGAACTCATTGCCACGAGACTCAACGACACCATGTCGGCCGACCACTCTACCTCTGGTAGGTTGCTTCCGCAGGGACAACAGAACGAGAGCGGTGTCTACGTCACCATGTTCATCGGCCGCATCGACCTGAAGACAGGCCAGCTGGACTACTGCAACTGCGGCCACACACCACCCGTCTTCGGCGAGCGTCGCACACACACCTCGCAGACCGTTTTCCGCTTTCTTGAGATGGAAAAGAACGCCCCCATCGGCCAGAGGCCCAACCTGCAGTTCGTCGGTGGGCGCATTGCCGACGTCCACGGCTGCCCGCTGTTTGTCTATACCGACGGCCTCAGCGAGGCAGAGAACAAGATGCAAGACCAGTTTGGCGAGAAGCGCATGCTAAAAGTGCTGCGCGGAGCCACCCAGCCCTTCGGCGAGCGCATGCCCAAGACCCACTCGCGCTTCCTCGTGGAAGAGATGAAGTGCGCCCTCGACGCCTTCGTCGACGGAGCAGAGCAGAGCGACGACCTCACCATGCTCTGCGTCAGCATAAAATAGTTTCACACCTTGACGGGGACTGCTCGTTTTCCGGGAAATCAAGTTGGGGGCACTTCCCGTCCATGTCGAAATCGTAGGTGTAAGAAGCATCCATGAGACCCGATTACTTATTTGTTACTGTCCAGGAACTCGGACATGGTGTTGCTATACACGCTGCCGTAGTGGGGGGCGTTATAGACCTTGACGTGGGAGCCGGAGGTATGGGCGGCCAGGGTGTAGTAGAGGTCGCGGAGGGAGATGGCGGGGGTGGTGGCGATGGCTTCTTGGAAGCCGCGGGTGAAGCCGTTGCTGAGATAGACGCCTATGTCCTCACTCCATATATCGGCATGACTGGTTTCGTAGGGGTTGGCGGCGGTGATGAAGAGGCAGCCGGGCAGACCCTCGCAGGCTTCGCCGAGGCCGCCGCTGTAGCAGGCCTCGACGGCGAAGAGGAGCTTGCGGTAGCGCCTCCCATTAATCCCATTAACCCCATTAACCCCATTAGCCCCAGAAAGTCCCTCAAGGATGTCGCGCATCCGGTCGTAAGCCATCGACTGCGAGCCGCCGAAGTCTAAGGAGCCGGGTGAGCCGTGGCTGCTCCAGAACACGAGCACGTTGTCGTCGGCGTCGGGGGTGAGCACCTGCGGCAGACGGTCGGAGGAGCGGCCTTGCAGGATGGCACCGATGTCGGCAGGGGTGAGGTCGCTGAGGCGGTAGTCGATGGCGGCGCGGTCATAGACGTTGGCCCCTGTGTCGCTGATACGGAGTTCGCCGGGATGCGGATTGTTGGCATGACGGGCCACGTCGTCCTCGCAGATGAGCACGATGTGGTCGTCATCGTAGCCGTGCTGCTTCAGGAGCTGGTACATGGCGAAGACATCGGCTTGGAAGCGGTAGTTGGCCCAGCCCTTCGAGGCGGCGATGAGCAGCGCCCAGCGGTCGTCGAGGGCGGGATAGACGACGGGGGAACCGTCGTCCGCACTGAAGGTCTGCATCTTGGTGGCCGTCCAGTCCCATACGGCCTTTGCCGACGAGCTACGGCGTGAGCCCTCAGTGCTGACATATTCCGTGGTCAGGAACTGGCCGTCGTAGAGGCGCCAGCGGCGGAAGGTGCTGCCGCAGACGCTGGCATGTGTCTTCTCGTCGAACGTCCACGAGCCGCTGACACCGTCAATGTCGGGGGTGCGGCCTTCCGACAGCAGCGCGAAGTTGCGGGCCATGTCGGCAGGGAGCCACGAGCCGCCACTGCCGTCACGGCCATCGACCACGGCGAGGAGGGCGTCGTTGAGGGTCTGTCCTGTTTGCTGCTGTCCTCTTTGCTGCAACAGTGTTGCAGCATAGGCAACGAGGCAGAGGGCATCATAGAACTGCGCCTCGCCGTTCACCAGTTCTTCGCCGAAGCGCTGGCGGTAGGCTTTGTTGAAACCCGACTCCGGCGAGGCATAGAGATCGACGCCCTCGTAGGCGGCGTTCTTTACGGTCGAGGCAATCTGCTCCGACACGAAGGCATCGCTGCAATAGACTTGCGGCGTGTAGAAGTATTTGCCCTCAGGCACGGCGGCCTTGATGCGCCCGGCCTCGTCGTCGAAGGCCAGCGCCATCTGCACCGAAGAGGGGTTGAACAGCACCACGCGGTCGCTGAGGCGCCAGTCGGTGCCGCACATCTGGCGCACATACCGGCGCAGGTCAGCCTCGTCCTTGTAGAGGTACACGCCATCGACCTTCAGCCCGTACTCCTCGGCGATGAAGCCGAACCACTCGGCGTAGGCGTTGTGAGCCTCGTCGCCTTCGTCATCGTCGGCACAAAGCAGCATCACGGGCATGCGGTCGCTGCCGTACATGCTAGCGATGCCCGACAGCAGCACCTCCAGTTGGGCGATGTCGCTCTCGGCCATGTTCCAGACGTAGGGCACGTTGGCAAAGCGCCGCTGATATTCCACATGGGTGGCCGACGGCGTAATCATCGGCTTGCCGCCCGCCTTGCTCTTGCCTAATGCCAAGGCCATCTGCTCGGCACAGGCCGACGTGGTGGGGCCGACGATGGCCACGACGGTCGTGTCCTCGGCCACCTGCTGCATATACTGCTCGATGTCGGCATCGTCCTGGCTCTTGAACGTCAGTTGCAACTCCACCCGCTCGTTCATGTCCCTTTGAGCCTCAGCGATATTCTCCTGTGCCCACTTGGCCGTGCGCTCCCACCGCGCCTGCTCGCCCTGCTCCATAATGACCGCCACCTTATAGGTGTGGGTGGTGACGGACGGCGAAGACGACGAGTCGTCGGAAGAACAAGAGGCCAGCAAAGCTGCAACGATGTTGCAGCATAGCAGACACAACAGCAGCCCCGCCTTCCCAATAATGAAAGACCGAATGCCTGACGAGACCACGAAAGGCCGAAGGCTTGATGAGACCACAGGCAGGGGTGCAACCCCTGTAAAAGATGACGGCACACACAAGCCCTGAAAGGGCGACAGAGCGCTCTGCCACCCCTTTGGGGTTTGTGTTACTTCCTGCATTGTATCAGGGGTTTCGCTTCGCTTCACCCCTACCTGTATTCTTGACGCCCTTTCAGGGCTAAGTTTGACGCATCTCATAGAACAGTGAAAGTTGATTAGTAACTACTCCCCTCGCCGCCGTAGGCTTCCCCCTCGCCACTCGGAGAGGGGGTTAGGGGGTGAGGCTTGGGGTCGGGGGTGAGGCTTTCCTTCTCCATCGCCTCCTCCTTATATTTCTCATATAGCCGTTGGAACGTGTCGGGGTCGCCGTAGCGGGCATCCCAGATGTTCAGGTGCTGCGCGAAGCGGGGCGTGATGACGATGTCGGCGGCGCCGTCCTTCATGCCGAGGCGCTGGCGGGCGGGCCATTCGCGACCGGCGAGCCAGTCGGCGAGGTACTGCTTCAGCACGTCGCCGATGCGGATGACCACCGAGAAGGGGATGCGCGACGAGAGGCCCGTCTGGTCCACGTCCATGCCCACCATCAGCGCCGTCGTAAACTCGTTGTCGTTCAGGTAGCGCAGCACGCCCGCCTCCGAGCCGCCCAAGAGCGGGAATATCATCTCGTCGTAATTCAGCACCTTGTCGGCCCTTCGGGTGATATAGCGATAGGCTGAGTCGGGCATGGCGAAGCCTGACGCCCCCTCGGCCAGATAATGTACCGTGGTTTGGCAGGGCCTTTCTTCGAACTCGCCAGCATACGACTTACGCGCCTCCTGGAATCCGGCCACCGATTCCTCCAGCAGCGTAATGCCCGGTGTAGCCGTCAGGACGAGCGCATCGAATCCCTGCGACATCGCGCCGGCCAGCCAGCTCACGCCGTAACGGGAGATGATTACCGTCGAGATGCCGTCAATCTCCGCATCGCTCTCGAAGAGCAGCACGCGACTGCTTTTGCCCGAGAGCGTTGCGCGGTTGCTCCGTGCTATCGTTTCGTAAACAGAACTGCCGAGGATGAGCACCGCCGAGTCCTGCGCCGCGTTCTCTGTGAGCCACTGGCGGTACATCGTCTGCGCCTCCGTCTCGTCCTTGGGCAGCAGCAGTCGCAGCCGCGTCCCGGTCTCGCCCGCAAAGGCAAAGACGCCCTCCGCCGCCGCATCGTTGTAGCCGTTGTCGCCCAGTCCGTTGGGCGTCGCCATCAGCGTCACCGTGGCCAGCCTCGCCAGCCCTTCGTCCCGTCCCGTCGGCCTATCATCATCGCTGCTGCATGCCGACAAAGCCAGCACGCAGCAGAGCGGGACGATGTAATACCATAGTTTCTTCATATCTGTCATTTTACGTTTACTCATTCATTCCACTGAGACAAACGGCACCGCCGCGACTCCTTGCGGAAAGTCGCGGCGGCGGATAATTCTTCTGTATGGGGGATGCGCTACTTCACTCTTGCGGCCTGCTCCTCAGGCTCACAGCGCGTGTCCCAGAAGGCTACGATGTAGATGACATCGTCGTCAATGCGATACACCATCTTGTTCAAGCCGTTCACGATGACACTGCGGTGGGTTGCGGCATGACTGGCGAAGAGCGGGTCAATCTGACCGATGCCGGGGCTGCGCATCAGCTTCCGTGCTGCCTTGTCCACATCCTGGACGAACTTCCTCTTGCGCTTGTAGCCAAACTGCTCGCGTACGTACTCGGCCACCTGTTCCCTCTGCCTGTTGGTCTTCTTCCCACTCGCGCATCATGTCTTCATGCGAGATGGTCTCGCCGGCTGCTATCTGGCGTTCTGCCTCGTCAATCATGGCGTTGATGTCATCCATCGTGTAGCGCTTCATCGGAGGCTCTGCCGGGGCAGGCTTAATGCTTTCGATAATCATGATGGCCAGCTCTTTCTTCTGGCTGTCGTCCATGTCCTTCACCAAGCTCCAGTAGTAGCTCATGGGGTGAGTGGTACGTCTTTTCCTAACAGTTGCTTCCATATCTTCGTTGTTTTTGTTATACCTTAGTTTCTTCATATAGCGCTGGCTATTACTTTTTCCCTTTCTTCCTTTTCCCTAAATACCATTCGGCGAATGCCTTCCTCGATATGTCGAGGTCACGCAAGTTGTTGCGAACGATAAACTCGGGAATCGGGTCGATGTGCGTCTGAAAGATGACGGGGCGCGTGATGCCTTGCTTCTCCCATTTCTCATGGCCTTCATTGCCATTGTCCACACGGACGCATCCCACATATTCAAGGAAATCCTCAAATTCAGCAATCGAAATATTGCTCAGTCTGACAGTGTTCATGCGTAGGCAGCTTTCAGGTCAGTGATATTGCGTATCATTCTGTACTCCGGCTTCTTGAACACGTTGCGCAATTGTGTGCGCCGAAGCAAAGTGCCTATCTCCGGCCCCTTCGCCTTGCGCAATCTCACATCCCATCCATGACGCTTCAAGTCCTTGTCCAGCGTATCGTGCTCCATTTGGAACTTCACATACTCCTTCAGGGCATATTCGAAATCAAGACGGGCGGCTTCCTCCGTGCGGTCATAGCCAGAAAGATCGAGCGATGGGCAGTAGGCCACAAAGACATCGTTCTCCTTGAACACATACACCGAGACCGACACCTCCATCGTTCCCTTCGTTTTGCTGAATATAATGCTGTCAATCATACTATCCTTCTTTCGTGATACCGTTTTCGCGTGCAAAGATACAACTTTTCTTTGAAACGGGCCGCAGATTCGTCAATTATTTGCGGAAAATCATGTCCGGGGAGAGCATTTTCCCCAGAAATATCCAAACTGTGTGTGCGGTTGATCCTCAATATGACCGCAAAGCGGTCGCCTCTCAATAACCGGGGGTTCGTAGTACCCCCGGACTGCTGATGTCTGGGTAAATCGACCCTGGAGGGGTCGCCCATTGGCGGCGGTGGGGCACCCTGTCGGAGTGCATGTCGCGGTGGCTGTCATCTGTCCGGGGGTGCGGCTGTCGCCGTACCCTCGGTTACTGAGCGAAGACGCTTTCAGCGTCAATCCAGCCGCACAGAAATATCCGTTTGTCTCAGTAAGTCAAAGAACGCTTGCCGTCCCGTCGCTTGCGGAACTCCCGACGAGGACTCCGTTCACGGTTTCGCGGACTGCGGAAGTGCCAACGAGGACTCGGAACATGGTTTCGCGGCGTGCGCGGGTCATTCCGAGCCGCCGTTCATTGTTTCGCGGCGTGCGGAAGTGCCAACGAGGACTCCGTTCACGGTTTCGCGGCGTGCGCGGGTCATTCCGAGTGCTCGGCGGGACTTTCGCAGCGTGCGCCACCGCCGCCGAGGTCTTGGGGAGCGTTTTTCCGGGCAGAAAAAGTCCCGCCGAGGACTCCGGCGGCACTTTTCTACGCTTCGGAAGCGGCTTCCGGCTCCACCGGCGTCTCGCTGCCGCCGTCCTCGGCGGGCTTGTGGCTGCGACCCTGCTGGTACTGCAGGTTCACCTTGTCCATGTCCTGCTGGATGTACTGGGCCACCTGCTCCAGGGCGGCGGCCATCTCGCCCTTCATGTAGCTGGCGCCCTCCGTCTGCCGCTGCTGCATCAGGGCGGCAATCTCGGCGGTCAGCGTGTTGGCCTTCTGGACGAGGGCGGCGAGGCCCATGGCCTGCAGGTCGGCCAAGCGGTCGGCCTGTGCATAGACCTGCGCGATGTTCTGCCACTTGGCGTTCTGCGCCATCAGCGCCTCGTCGCGGCGGTACTCAAAGGCCTTGAAGGGCTGGTACACGCGGCGTCCGCGCACGGCGTCCTCCTCGTCGGGCAGCTCCATCCAGTAGCGGGCCACCCACTCCACGACCTTCGTCACCTTGTCGCGCGCCGTGTCCTTCTGGCCGATGACTTCGGTCAGGAACGACTTGGTGCTCTGCTTGTAGGCGGTGTCGTAGCGCTGGAGGGCGGCGTGGAACTGCTGGCGCAGACCGATGAGCTGCGGGTTCTGGGTTTCCAACTCGGCCAGTCGGCTGTCGATGAGCGTGATGAGCGTGAAGTAGAGCGCCAGGTCGTACTTCGTCCATGAGTTGTACGTAATCTGCATAATCTTAAAGTGTTTTTAGTGAATAATTATTGTTGATTGTCTCTCGGGAGTTTAAGCGGGGGGCAGGACAGTGTGCCTGTCCCCCCCCGCACAACCATGGTCAAGGATGGATGATTAGTAGATGTCATGCACGAGGCGGACAGGGAAGCGTTGATTCTCGTTCCATGCCACCTGTCCTGTTGGGTCAAAGGTCTCGTCTGAGGCATCAGAAGAAATTCTGCATACGCTCTCATAATTCTTCTTTGCATCATTTGACAGACAGCCATAGAAGCCCCATAGCCCCATCATCCCAAAGCTGCCATCTTTATAAAATCCACTCGCCTTGTTCCAAAAACCGAGTACTCCACCATAATAGTCTGAGTAGAATGCTTTTGCGGTACTGATGTGGTCCACATTGTTGTCACTCAAAGTTTTCTGAATAGTGAGGAAATCGTATTTCGATGTCACACGCCATCCATCAGGTGTGAAGTAGGCTTTTCTCGCCTCGTCAAAGCTGTAATGGGCATCTTCTTTCCCCCAAGTGAGAGGGTAGCTGTCATTGTATTTGCAATTAATAGGGGCTCCATTGGTCGTGTGGTCGGCCTGATAGTTGTTCCTCATCCATATCTGGTTGAATATCTTCACAGCGGGATAGTCTGTGGCCCCGCCTCTTCCAGGAGCACGTACCGTGTAAGGCTGCACGGTGGCATCTACCGTCTCAAGAGCGTGGATAATTGAGTCATTGGTATTATTAAAGAAGTTAGAGCCGCGCACATAGAGTTCGGTAATGGCACCCATCGGCTCGTTAACCAACGAAACAACCGAGAGTCCTTCCTTCGACCAGCAGACTTTGGCGGGACGGTGGGTGGCATCGCCGGCAAAGTAGCCCAGATTATACTTCACCTTATTTGACAAAATGGGGTAGATGACGCGGACACGCTGGGTCTTGTCGATGACGGGGATGTACTCGTGGCAAATGCGGGCCACGGCCTGGCCGCCGCGATAGTAGTCTTTAATAAGACTGTTATGGTAGTCATCTATACCTTCAGCAAAGTCGGGGATGGAGGCCAGGTGGGTGGCATCGCCCATCACATACTCCATGTCGAGTGCCTTCGACATGTCGGTCTCTATCTTGTCGCCATTGATGTAGGCCTTCAGGGCAGCATAGCGGGCTTTGCCATCCACGCCGTCCTCGGCCAGCGTCAGTGACTGGTCAACCAGCTCATAGAGTGGTATCAGCTTTTCCCTACCGTATTCAAGTCCCACGAGCGTCTGGTTCTTGGCATCCTTCAGCGACTCTATCCACGCCTTGAAGTTAGTGTCGTTGTCGCCATTGGCTACAGCCAGTTTCACGACGGCATCATTGCTGCCGCCTTGCACTTTCACGACGGTCTGTACGGCTCTGCTATTGCTTGAATGAGACTGCTTGTAGTTGTCGGATACATTCATTGAGGTCTGCACAAAGCTGTTCTTGTACGAGCAGTTGGCGTATGCCTTCAGGTCGTAGCTGCCCTCCACCTTCGAGATGTCCACCGTGGTGACATACTTCAAGCATCCGCCAAGGCGGGCCGACATCACCAGATGGGTGCCGTAGGTCTGCACAAGTTTGGCCAGTCCCGGGTCGGTCGTGGGATAGACGGTCGGAACGCTGTGGCGACGGCCTTTGGTGGGCAGACCGTTGATGTCATCGTAGGCAGCATCGGTCATGTAGGTATTGATGATTTCAGTGGGACTCATTTCCATGTATGCACTCTGCATGTCGGCTTCCACATAGCTGATGGCATACTCGTTCTCCTGCTTTGAGAAGTCTTTCATGCCGAAGGTGGCTCCTACCTCGCCCTTGAAGCCACAGTATTTTCCACCGAAATTTGCATCAGCCGATAGTTCGTTGCTCAGTTCGCTCACGCTGGAGCCGCTGTAGGTCTTGGCCACAAATGAAGCGTCCATCGGGCCTACCACGACCTTACCATCCGCGTTGGCTTGAGCAAAATTGATGATGGGCGTCATGGATACGGAATTCATCGAGGCGCGCTCGTGGAGGGTGTTGTAGCCATAGCCTACGACATAGACGCGGTTGCCGAGTGCAAGGTCAACGGCGTTTTCGCCATCTTCGGACATGCTCTTCTGCTGAAGCTTGATGACCTGGTTCTTGCTCTCGTCCTTGGGGAAGTCGATGAACATCTCGCCGCTGCGCCGCTTTTCCAGCGGGTTGTCGATGACGCAGAGCTTCACGGTCTGAGAGCCGGTGCCGTGATCGGGCAGGGCGTAGCAGATTTCACCGTCATCGAAGCCAAACTTAATCTCCCACTCCGAGTCGCTCTTGATTTCAAACGGCAGCTCGTAGCTGTAACGCTCTAACTGCATCAGGTTGGTTTCCTCGGGAATCACGACATCGGCCAGAATGCTGTCTTCATCCGAGCAGGCCGTAAAGGCCACTGCTGCGATGGCCATAGCTATCAGATAGAAAATCTTTCGCATAATTTGTTTGGTTTAAATTGTTATTGAATAGGATTATCGGTCGTTGAACTGCCGCTTCCACTGCCCCCAGCGGGTCTGGTAGGCGGTGGCGTGGTTGGCCTGAATGTAGTCGTAGAAGAGGGCTATCATCTGGGCCTTCTCGGCGCAGAGCTCGGCCTTCACGGGGTCCTCGCCAGGGGCGGAGCCGTCGTAGAGCAGATAGTTTCCGCCGAGCAGGCACTGGCGGTAGGTGATGTCCTTGAGCGGGAGCCCCGGGTTGCGCATCATGTCGTAGAAAATCATGTACTGCGTGGTGCGCCCGGCGCCGGCCTGACAGTGGAAGTGGAGCCAGGCGTTGGCGGGCAGCGTCTGGACGAAGGCGACGAAGGCCTCCAGCTCTCTGTCGCCGGGGAAGGCGCGGTCGGGCACGGTGAAGCGGGCATAGCCCAGGCCGCGCTCGGTGCATGCCTCCTCCTCGGTCTGTGCGCTGGTGACGTCGACGGCGGTGCGGCCGCTCTCGGTGGGCTGGTAGTTGTCGGCCTTGCTCAGCGAGTAGATGTCGATGGTCTGGCCGAGCGTGGCGTGGATGTCGGCGGCCTCGTCGGCCACGATCTGGGCGTGCGTCCTGCCCACGTTGCCCCAGTTGTTGGCGCCGTAGCGCGAGACGTGCATGCCGTTGATGAGTCCGTGGCTCTCCTCGCGTACATCTATAATATATATGGGGCCGTCGGTGAGCTTGCGGATTTCGGCCTTCACCCAGTCCATCTCCTTGGCCGAGAGGTCGCTGCTGCCGGAGATGTTCAGCGTGCGCAGGCCCTCGGTGGAGGGCTGGTAGTCGGGGTCGGGGAAGAGCGCCGACTCCTCGTTGGGCGTCAGCTCGCCCTGACAGGTGCGCCAGTTCTTCGGCTGCTGCGCCTTATCCTTGCGCTCCAGTCGCCAGCAGTAGGCGGCATACTGCGCCCGCTCCTCGGCGCCCATGTTGTCGCGGGCGTCGGCGTAGTGCAGGTACTTGTACACGGGCTTCTGCTCCCCGCCGCCGGCCGGGTTGTCGTCGTTCGAACAGGCGGTCAGCGCTGCCGCCGCCGTCATCATCAGCGTTATGGCCGCTGCCGCCATCAGAATCTTTCGCATAAATCAGACTTCGAGTTTGATGGACATGACTTTTACTTCATCCTTGAAGATGCCCAGGTATTCCACGAGCTTGCCCTTGGAAACGGCGAACGAGGCGTCCGACGTGGAGACCTTGGCGGGGGTGTACATGGTGGGCGGCTCCTTCTTGCCGTCGCTGTAGATGACCGTGACGCCCTGCAGGGCAAGGGTCGGCGCACAGGTCACGCCCTGGTCGTACTTCTCGTAGGGCAGGCTCTCCACGTCGAGGCTCGCGGGCTTAGTGAGATAGAGCTTGAGGTAGCCGTCGAGGGTCTTTTTGTAGGTGACGGTCTTGCTCCATTGCCCGCCCGTGACCACCTCGCGCTGCTCCTGTCCGTTCTCGTCGATGTAGCCCACCTCGATTTTGTCGAAGAGCAGGTAGAGGTTGCCGCAGGTCGCCGAGGCCGAGAGGGAATAGACGGTCTGGGGGATATTGAGGCTATAATCCACCTGGTATCCCACAATCTTGCGCTCGGCAGGAGAGCCGTTGTTGTCGTCGTCGTCGCTGCCGCAAGCGGTGAATATTGTGGTTGTCATTGCGCAGCAAAAGACGGCTGCGAGCGTCATCATAAACTTTTTCATTTTGATTTGATTTTTAAGTTAATATTCTGTTTATTCAATAATTATTTGTACCTTTGCACACGAAAGTTTATATTTGTTACGATTATGACAGCATTTGCACAGAGGATTAAGGATACGCCGATGGCTCCGTACGCCGACCTGCTGCGCGGGATGACCCAAGAGCAGAAGCGAATCGTAGTGACGTTTATCACGGAGTCGATAGAGGAGTCCGCAGTAGAGGCTAAGAGCAATGCGGAGATTATCCGCGAGAAATTGAAGGGACTGACAATCTCGCCGGAGATTGCACGCCTGCGCGGCTGTATGAAGCTGACGGAGAGCGAGAAGCAAGACGAGCGTACACAGTATATTCTTGGACTATGAAAAAGGTCTTTCTCGATACGAATATCTTGCTCGACTATGGCCTCGAGCGCGAAAAGGCAGACTATGCTGGTGCCATCCTGGAGATGGGACAGCAGGGCATGATAGAAATCTATGCCTCGTATCTCTCGTATGCTAATATGGGGTATATCCTGCGTGACCATCCTACGGCAGAACGCTACGAGTTGATTCGCATGATGCGACAGCCTGTCGAGGTACTGCCCTGCGATGCCTCTCAGCTGGATGCCGGTTTGGGCTTCGAGGTGAAGGACTTTGAGGACATGATGCAGTACCAGTGTGCCAAGGCTGCGGGCTGCGACGTCATCGTGACGAACAACAAGAAGGACTTCCAGCAGTTCTGCGAGCTGCCGTTTCTCACGTCCGAGGAGTTTTTGTTGCAACTGGATTAAGATGATGATACACTCACTAACACCTACAGTCTCGTAATGTTTAACCGAGTGGCGCAACGAGATGCTGCGACCACTCATAACATTCGAGACATTATGGGAAAAAGCAGAAAGAGAACGCCGGCTGGCACTTGCCTCGGTCGTTCGCAGAAGCGCGGCAAGCAGAAGAGCCCCGGCCGGTTCCGTCGCCGCGAACGTATGTTGATTCTGAGTGGCCGTTTCGACCGCCTGCCCTATCGGCAGTATGAGATTACCGAACAGTGGGACCTCGGCGGCGACGGCAAATGCTTCTGGGGATTCGCCCCAGACGAAGAATGGTTCATCAGAGCCATGCGCAAATGACAATGATTTCCTCCCTCGCACCGCCCTCTGCGTTGCGGGGGATTTTTCTGTGCTCATGTGTGGCAGCGTCGCTGCCGCCATCAGATTCTTCTGCATCATTCTTGTTGGGGTTTGTGGTTTACATTATTATATATATAGGACTACGGGACTGTGGGTGGCCCCTTCGGACGGCGGGGACGCGAGCGCGTGCCGCCCGTCGCCTCGTCGAGCTTGTCGGCCAGCTCGCTGTTCTCGTCCTCGAGTTTGTCAATCTCATCCTTCAGTTTCAGGTTCTCGCGGATGAAGGCGGAAAAGTTGACCAGCAGCTCCTGGTTGCGCCAGTGGTAGTAGAACAGCAGGATGACCAGCGCAATGATGCCCAGCGCCACGATGGTCGAGATGATGATTGCAATGATGACTGTTGTATCCATGATTGTCGTTCTCGTTTGATTTCAGCTATTTAACCATTTGACTGCTTTGCAGTAGTAGGTCACGCTTCCCAGCGTGACTTCCGCAGCAGATATCACGCTGGGAAGCGTGATCTACTACTTGAACGCTACAAAGGTACGGCAAGTTGCCAGAAAGCTTGTCAGGATTCCGCAACTCTTTGTCAGCATTCCGCAAAACTTTGTAAACGGGATGTCAGGATTCCGCAAAAAACGCAGAAATCCCCACTGTAGAGGACGCTGAAAGCGTCATCGCTCAATAACCGAGGGTACGAGCGTAGCGAGCACCCCCGGAGGAGAAAGGAATACTGTATCGACTCTGGAGGAGTCGCCCAACAACGCCGCTGGGGCACTCTGTCAGAGTGCTTTCCGCTGCCACCATCTGTCCGCAGGTCCTTCGGACACTACGGCATACTGAGCGAAGACGCTTTCAGCGTCCGTTGCATTTCATTGCAAGAAAACATAACGCAGAAATCCCCGAATTCATCGGAGATTTCTGCGTTACGATGGGAAAAGGAGAAATCAGGAGGAGAATCTGGGGGACAGGCTTCGATAGCTATCGTAACCGCCCGTGTCGGAAGGATAGATAATGGTGTCGATGAAGTATAGGTGGCCGTCGCTGCCTACCAGCACGTTGCCATCGACGGCGTCAAAGATGTCGTGCTGACCGTTGGTGTAGTATTCGCCATTGTCTTCTGGATGGAAGCCGAGGCGCAGGAACTCGTCGTGAATCTCCTGCTTGGTGGCGAGACGGGCTTCGTTGATATAGGGTTGCACTAATACCGCACATACTTTGCCGTCACGATTCTCGGCAAAGCCAATCATGCGATAAGGGCAAGCATCAAAGTATTGGTTGTGTGCCTTAATGCGCTCGAAAAAGGGAGTGAGGTTATCATCGGAATAGCGGAAATCGTTGAGCTTGATGATTTCCTTAGAGTCAGGCAAAATATAAGTCTCATTCTCCGACCCACGGTCGAAGAAGTCGCCAAACTGGCTGCGGTCGCTGAACCAACAGCCCTGCTCCTGCGCCCATTTCTTGAGCTTTACCAATTGGACTGCCTTGCAAGCCGTTGTTCCCGCAAGAGCCTCAATCTCCTCAAGCACTCTGTGTGCGACTGCGGATGCGCTCTCCAGTATGCCACTGTCGCCCTCATTTCGGCGTTCACTTTCTTGTGGTAGTCGTTCAATTTGATTTCCATTATCCATGTCTTTAAAGGGTTATCGGCTGCAAAGTTACGATAAATAATTGAAAGTTCCAAATCATTGCAATATTATTTACGCCTTGGCTGCCTTTCGGTACTCCGACGGCGTCATCTTGTAGCGCTCACGGAACCGTTCGTTGAAGGAGGTGCGGTTGGCGAAGCCGCTCAGTTCGGCGATGAGGGCGATGGGCTCGTCGGTGTCGGTGAGCAGACGGGCGGCATGATCGACACGATAGCCGTCGATGAAGGCCTTGGTGCTCGGACTGTCGGAGCACTCGCGAATGGCCTCATCCACGTAGCGGTGGTTGGTGGCGAGCATCGAGGCGAGGGTGTCGCGGTTCAGTTCGCTGTCGGTATATGGCTGCTCCTTCTTCATCAGTTCGACAAGACGGAGGAAGAGTTGCTCGCCCTGTGTGCGCTCCTGTTCGGGCTGCCGGGCTATGCGCTCGATGTCGCGCACCTCGCGGCGCTGCTCACGCTGGATTAGGTCGAAGAGTTCGCGGTTCTTGACGAGCACGTGGCGGTGGGCGATGGCGAGTCGCCAGAGGGCAACGAGGATGACGAGCATGATGGCGACGAGCGAGAACGCGAGGATGCGATAGACGGTGGTCTTGGCCTCTTCGTCCTTCAGTTGCAGTTCTTTCTCCTGCGTCTTCATCTGCTGAGCCAGTTCAAGCGTCTCGGCCTGACGCTCGCGCTGTACCAGACTGTCGTTGATAACCTGATAGCGAGCCTGTGTCTGATAGGCCTCACGGTAACGGCCGATATTGTTCAGCCCCATCGCATACATATAGAGCAAGTCGGCATAACGCCAGGAAATGGTGTCCTCCTTCTCACGCAAAAGCGGCTCTAAGCGGTCGTATATCTGCTGGATGCGCCCGGCATTGCCCGCCAAGGCGTAGTAGTTCAGCATATCCTTCTGGTTGATAGGCTCCCGGGCGGCCTGCGTCTGCTCGAAGGCCTCTGCCGAGCGGCGCGCACCTTCCTTATCGCCCGCCATGTGTTGACAATAGGCCAGGACGGGATAGGTGTAGGCCCGCTGCTGGTCGGCCCATCCGGCAGGGGCGTTGGGATTCTCCTTCTCAATGCGGCTGATGACCTGCAGTTTCTCTTGCAGCAGAGGGATGGCCGCGGCGTAGTTCTCCTGTCCGGCCAGGATGCGGGCCGTGTTGCCAAGGTCGGAGGAGAGTGTGGGCAGGGGCTGGATGCTGTCGCGGGAGGCCTCGCGCAGGATGTTCATCGAACGGTTCATATAGTCCATGCCGCTACCCTGCTGCAGGCGCTCCATCACCTTGCCCGCCTCGAAATAGAAGTTGGCCTCTTGCAGGATGTCACCGGCATGATGAGCCATCTCAGCACCCTGTTTGGCATAGCGCACGGCATCTTGGTAGGTGTCGGGGAGATAGGCGCAGATGTTCACTAACAGCGAGAGCGTCTTCAACTTCTGCACGCTGTCGGCTGCGGGATTCTGGCGCTCAAGCACCTGCAGACAATAGTCGCGGGCCTTGTCCATGTCCTCGACTGCCGGCGCGTTGTAGTAAACCTGTGCCCGCATCCAGTCGGCCAGGTTCACGTCGGCCAGTCCCCGCATCTCGGCGGTGTCAATCAGCCCGAGGGTATACTCCGGCTGCTCCATCATCGACTGTTTGATGTTCTCCCACGTGTAGATGCTGTCGGCGGGAAAACCGCCGACCACACGACCGCCTCGACCTGTGCAGGCCACCAAGGCCAGCACTGCAAAGAGCAAAATAACTATGATATTTTGGGGATTTCTCTGTGGCATGGTGAATACTCCTTATTCCTCGTTAAACAATCCTATGGTCTCACGCCTGCTCTTCCTCGCAGGGAATCCAGAGCCAGAAGGTGGATCCCTTGCCCTCGCCACGGCTGATGACGCCGATGTCGCCGCCGCAGCTGTCGGCGATGCTCTTGCAGATGGCGAGGCCCATGCCCGTGCCCTGCACGAACTCGTCGAGCTTCACGAAACGCTCGAAGACGACCTGCTGCTTGTCCTTGGGAATGCCGGCGCCGGTGTCCTCGCAGTAGAGGTAGAGACCGTGCTTCTCGTAGCGGTAGCCCAGTCGGACGTGGCCCTGCTTGGTGAACTTCACGGCGTTGGTAACGAAGTTGGTGAGCACCTGCTGGATGCGCTCTATGTCGAGCGTGGTGACGAGAGTGTCGTAGGGGTTCTCGGTGATGAACTGCAGGTCGGTGCCCTTCACGCGCTGCTCTAAGGTGAGGCAGATGTCGTCGAAGGCGGGGGCGAAGTCGATCTTCTCGGGCTTGATGGCGATGGTGCCGCCGGTGATGGGCGAGGCCTCGATGATGTCGTTGATGAGGCGCTGGAGCATGTCGCTGGAGTTGCGGATGATGCGGACGTACTCTGCCCGCTCGGGCGTGCCCTGGAGGACGTCGAGGACGCCCGTGAAGCCGATGATGGCATTCAGGGGCGTGCGCAGCTCGTGGGTCATCGACGCCATGAAGCCACTCTTCAGACGGACGCTCTCGTTGGCGAGTTGCGTGACGGCCTCCAGTTGCTCTTTGGCCTGCTCCAGTTTGGTGGTGTCGACGGTGATGGTGAGGTCACTGAGGCTAACAGGGCTAATAGGGCCAATGGGACTAATGGGACCACTGGGACTAATCAGGTGGCGGTCGCTGTGCTCCAGCAGGAACGCCAGCCACTGCTTCTCCTGCTCTATCTCCTGCCTGATGGCCAGCACCTCGCGGTCTTGCAAGTGGCGCAGGTGGTCGCGGTTGCGGTCGTCGGTCACGTCGAGCGTGGTGATGAAGTAGTTGGCAGTCTCGCCCTCGCTGTTGAAGAGCGGCAGGATATTGAACTCGATGTAGCGGTCGATGCCCATCTCAGGGTATTCCATGTGCTGGCAGACGAGCAGGTCGCTGTGGTCGCCAGGCGAGTAGATGTTGCGGAACAGCGGGATGTCGAACATGCAGACGGTCTCCCAGAATCGCTTCGTCTCGGGGTTCTCGTCCGACATGCCGCAGAGTGTCTTCATGTTGTCGTTCAGGTCGATGAGCCAGCCGTCCTTGTCGTAGAACGACATGGCGATGAACGGTATGTTCGACAGCCGCTCGTACTTCCTGACAAGCTCGCGTTCTGCCCTACCCGCCTCCATGTCCTGGGTTACGTCGTGGATGGCATTGACTACGTAGGCTGGATGACCGTCGTTGTCGAGTTCGCAGATGGCGTGGCCGTGGAAGTTCAGCCAGTGGGGATTCTCGTCGGTTGCGCTGTTATACAGCTTGTCGAGCACAAACTGACGCTCGCGACCGTCGGTTAGGCGCTTCATCTTCTGCGTGAACTCCTGTCGCTGATGCGGGTGGATATGGCTTGTGAACTCCTCGAGCGTGATGCCCTCCTTGGGCAGGATGCTGCCGTAGCGGTTGGTCATGCGGTTGTTCTTGATGTCGTACTCCATGACGTCGAAGTTGCCCATGTGCAGGGCTTTGTACATCATGTCGTTCAGCTCAGTAGAACGTCGGGCGGCCCGCTGCACGTGAGCCTTTGCCAGACGTACGAAGAGATAGCACAGGGCGGTGAGCAGCAGTATGGCTACGATGACTACATATACTGCCGACGACGAGCTGGACTGTACCCTCTCCGGATGAAACCACTTGTCCTGTATGACGGCAATCTCTCCCCTCTGTTTCAGGCGCGAGTACTGGTCGTCAATCTGCTCTATCAGCTGACGGTCACGCCCTACGAAGTGGATTTCGGAGATGGGGATGTCCACGTCGTTGAGGATGATTCCTTCGAGGTTGAGTTCCTTGATCTTCCATTTCAGCGGTTCCTCGCCCCACACGTAGTATTTGTAGTCGCCGTTGATGAGTCCCGTCAGCGCCACCTTCGGCGTCTGGAACTCCATGCGGCTGTTTATGGCGGTGTCTACGTCCCTGAAATAGTTGGCGGAGTAGTCGCCGGGCTTGAACACGGCGCCTTCACGCTCCAGCTGCTGCATGGATACCATGCCGGCAGAATCGGAATGCATGGCCACACGGATGCGGTTGTAGTTGACGATGTTCTCTGAGAGGACGTATGGGTTGCGACGGTATCGGCGGGCGTTGGCCAGGATGATGTCGGCATTGCCGCGTTCGAAGGTCTTCAGGGCTATGCTCCAGTCTTTCATCACAAACTCACAGGGCAGGTTCAGCTCTTTCATCACTGCCCTGATCACGTCTACGTTGCTGCCCGAAGGCTGCCCCTTGCCGTTCAGGAATTCGTAGGGAGCCTTGTCCCAGTCGCAGACAATTACCACCGGCCGCTCCTTGGTGTACTTGTCGGAGAGTTGCTGAGCCGTTGCCGTGAGTGCCATGGCACTGAGCAACAAGACTGCTATCGTTATATATAGGTGTCTCATAAATGACTATGCTGTTTTCTTGCGTTTGATGACTGAAGCATGGCAGGGAATCATGATGTAGACGGTTGTGCCCGAACCAACTTCAGAGATAATCTCGACGGTGCCGCCCATCTGGCTGACAAGTTCCTTGGTGATGGCCAGTCCCAGTCCCTTGGTGGTGTGGACTCCGCCCAGCTCCTCCTCCCTTATGCGTATGAGTTCGGCCTCGGGAATGCCTTCACCCGTATCGTCTACCGAGATGACCAGTCGGCGGCCTATGTAGTCGTAGCGTGCCCTGACGGTTCCCTTGCTGGTATGCTGTGCTGCGTTGGCTGTAATATGTCCGATGACGCGCCCCAGGTTCTCGGCATCAATGTCTACCGTCAGCTGCTCGTACGGGTTCTCTACTATATATCGGGTATTGTCGTTCTTGAACTTCATCCACCCGTCGATGCACAGCGACTCGAACAGCTCGGCGAAGTTCAGGGGCTGCTTGTTTATTTCCACCATCCGCGCCTCTAAGCGCGACAGGTAGAGGATGTTGTCTATCAGGTGCAGCAGAGAGTCGGCATTCTGCTGGATGCCAGTGCATAGTTCCGCCTCGTTGTCGGTAGGCTCGTTCTCGTTGATCTGCGACACGTAGTCCACCACATTCCCCATGGGGGTTCGGATTTCCTGCACCATGTTCTTGATGAAGTTGTTCTTGGTGCTCTCCACCTCCTGCACCTTGGCGTTCTGCTCGTCCATCTGGTTCTCTATCGACTTCATGGTGCTGATGTCGCGCAGCAGTCCGCGGTATTCCGTCACCCGCAGTCTTTCCTTGTCGTAGACGGGTATGAGGCGGAAGTGAAGAATCAGCGGCACGCCACCGGCAGAGCGCAGTGTGGTCCTGACATCGCAGTCTACCACCTTGTCGGCACAATCGTCCATATCGCTAATCAGGCGCAACACCTGACGCTGCGAGTGCTCGCTGACCAGCGTCATGCAACGGGTCTGCGTCAGTGCATGCTGCACATTGTCCATTCTGTTGTAGATGGTCAGCGTGTGCGAGCCAGGCGTGTAGGCCACCAATCGGATGTCGGTACCGTCTATGGCCGAGTTGATCAGTGCCCTATAGTGGTTCAGCTCGCCGCGCACCTCGTTTATCCTCTTCTGCCCGTCCAGCTCCTGGCCTTTGCTGTTGACGGCCATGGTGATGTCGCGGCAGAAGGCAAAGACCCCCAACAGGCTGCCGCCATCGTCGTGGATGGTCATCAGGCGGAACTCCGCAATGCGGTCGCCGGCCACAGTCTGCGTGGCCTGCAGTCCGTCCAAGTCCTCCAATTGCCGGTCGCCAATGTTCAGCAGCTCACCAATGGCAATGCCTTCCTCCACCGCCTCGTCGGCATTGCACCCGAACATGTCGCAGGCCTTGGGGTTGATATTGGCAAGGCGCCCCTCGTTATTGAAGAGCATGATGCCAAGTATGGGCGTATAGAAGATGGACCAGTAGCGCAGGGCGCGCTCCTCGTCGAGCCGTTTCTGCCGCTGCTCTTCCGTTACATCTTTCTTAGTGCCTATAATCACCGTGGGATTGCCCTTCTTGTCACGGCTCAGCACCGACAGCACAATGTGGTAGTCGCGGTCCTTGGTGTCGCCGCCCTCCACATCCTTGGCACGCAGCGTCAAGTCGATCTCCTTTTCCTCGGAAATCTGTCCACTTGATTCCTGCGACAGTCTGTCCAATGCCGACTTCAGACGCACGAAATCCTCGTGGCTATAGCGCTGCGAGAACTCGTCCATGGAGTATGTATATGCCACCTGGCCGTTGTCGTTGTGCCATGCAAACTGGTTCTTCAGTATGTCGTAGGTCCACATGTGTACCTGACTGGTCTGCATGATCAGCGCCAGCCGGTTGTTGCGCTTAGTGTTCTCACGGCTCAGCTTGCGACTCTGCGTGTTGTAGGTGACAGCATAGGCTCCCATCAGAATCAGCAGTGCCACCGCACCACCTACGACATACCACATCCACTCAGGCATTCCGGGATCTTGCCGCTCCGGATAGAACCACTTGTCCTGCAACGGCTGTATCTTGTCGTTGGTGTACAGCTTGGAGTAAGCATCGTCCAATCGGTCCAGCAACTGCTGATTGTGCGACATGAACTTATACTGGCCGTGCTGCATATTGACAGGTGTCAACTCCAGATTGTCAATATGATAGCGGTTCATCAGCCATTTCAGCGACAGCGTGTTCCATACAATCAGCCCATCCTCCTTGGCACTGACCTCCTGGATGGCCTCGCGCATATCCTCAACGGGCAGGGCATTCTCACCCCAGCCGTATTCCAGCATCAAGTGATGGACAAGTGAACTATCGTTGACAATAACGTGGTGGTTGCTCAAGTCGCGGAACCGTTTAATCTCCACAGTCTTGCTCTTAGGTGTCACCACGCTCTGCGTAAACAGCGTCACGGCATTCTTGCTGTACAGTCCGAACTCATCGTGGAATCCTACAGCCAGTCCCAGCATCAGGTCCGACCGCCCGTCCTTAAGGTCGCGGAAGGCCTCTTGCGACGGTTTCAGCTTGATGACGTAGGGAATCTCCAGCTCCTTCATCAGCAGCCGTATCAGGTCTACGTTGAAACCGTCGGGTTCGCCATCATCGTTCAGAAACGAATAAGGCCACAAGTCCCACACGTCTTCATAAACAAGGGGGTGAGCCTCGGAAAACACCTGTGTGCTGTCAGTCTGGGCCTGTGTTGCAGCCAACGAGAATGGCATGCAAAGCAGCATCGTCAGCCATCTCCTGCACCATATCTTTTTATAGCATGAAGTCTTAAGCATATCGTATATCCGCTAAAGAATCGTTGTAATCGTTTGCAAAGATACAAAGAAAAGCGGAATTATCAGCCCTTTTTTGGAGAATTAACGCAATTCGACTCATCAGGCGCATGTTTCACGCCTTTTTCATGAAAACTTTAGGGGTTAGGGCTTATTGCTTTATAGGAAGACGATGCCGTAGGCATCAGATAGGGGTAATTGTTTTGCTATTTCCGCTTGGGGTTTTTAGGGAACCATCCTCGGTCTACCCGCTTCTTCTGCTCGAAGAGTTCGCCTATGCCCCAGAGGGCGGATGCCCCGAAGACTCCGACGATGGCGGAGAGAATGGTGTTCTCAATGAACAAAGCCCAGACTATGCAGGCCACCCCAATGACAAGATAGGCCACCCAGGGTCGCGTACCCCAGTAATACTCTGTCTTGATGACAATGGGATGCCACAGCCCTATGGTAAGGAAGGTGGCAAGGGCAATGATAATTCCTGTAAAATACATTGAAAGTCTCCCCCCAGGGGGGATGGCGTAGGATGGTTATTTAGCGTAGACAGCGAGTATTTTTTCGCGGATTATGAATTCATACTTAGCCTGTACGGCATTCTCGCGTGCCTGTCTGAGGCGCTGTGTGGCCTGTGTGAGGTCGTAGAGTGTGCTGCGGCCAGAGTCGTACTTGTCCTGCTCGAACGTGAACGAGAGCTGGCTGGCTTCCTGTGCCTTGAGTGCCGACTGGAACTTCTCTCGTGCATTGTAAGCATTGTGGTAGGCCTGCTCTATCTCCTTGTGCAGCTTCTGCCGCACATCGTCGAGGAGGAGCTGGTTGTCGGCGAGCGACATGCGTGCGCGGCGTATGTTGTTGCGGGTGGTGGAGTGGTCGAAGACGGGCACTGTGAGGTGAAGGCCGATAAGCTCGCTGCGGTTGTGCCACATCTGTCCGGGAAAATGCCGGTGGGTGGTCATGGCGCTCAGTGAACTCAGCTCGCTTGAGGTGTTGAAGAAGTTCTGGTAGTAGGTGTTGAGCGATGCGCGGAGTTTGAGCTGCGGATAATATCCGGCGCGTGCCGTCTGAATGTCGTACTTGCTTTTCTCCACCTGTGCCTTCACCACCTCTATCGACGGGTATCTGTCGGCAATGTCGTTGAAGAGTGTCTGGGAGTCGATGATGTCGCCCTTTATTATCTCGTCGTCGGAGAAGTCAACTATTTGGAAGTCGGCAGCCGACTTGAGGTTGAGCAGCTGTGAGAGTGTGAGCAGGGCTATGCGTGCTCGTCCGCGACATTCGGTAAGGTCGTACTCGTCGGCAGCGAGCTGTGCCTCGGCGTCTGCCAGGTCGCTCTTGGGGTTCTTGCCGTCGTCTACGAGTGCCTTGGTGCGCTGATACAGCTGTCTGCTTGTCTCCACCTGTGTCTCTGCCACCTTGGCCATGCCTTCCTCATAGAGGGCTTGCAGGTAGTAGACAGCCACCTGTATGGAGAGGTCTTTGCGTGCATGGTCGAGCGAGGCCATGGTCTGCCTCACTTGCCAGCGTGCGGCCTTGACACGGTTCTGGGTGCGGAAGCCGTCGAAGAGTGTCATCTCGGCTGACACTCCGGCGCTGGTATACGACAGGTCGGAGTCAACCTGTCCCGACGAGGAGGGCATGGTTCCTGTGGATGCGAGGGCATTGCCGAAGCTGAACTGCTGTGCTATGCCGGCAGTGACGGTGGGCAGCCAGTCCTTGGTGGCGGTGTCCAAGTCGTTCTCGCTCATCTGCACGTCGAGCATTCTGCGCTGCACGTCGATGTTGTGCTCTATGGCATACTGTACGCAGTCTTCGTAGCTCCACTTGGGCTGTGCGTGGAGTTCCCCTCCAACTCCCCCGAGCGGGAGGGCTAAACATACTGCATATTTGATGATATTCTTTTTCATAGTATGTTCTATAAATTCGTTTTCTCTATTCCCTTGAGCAGTTCTCCCTCCTTCACACCGTCCTTGAGCTGTATGTACAGTCCGTCGGAGAGTCCAACGGTGACGGGCCTGCGCTCAAACTGCTGATGCCTAAAGTCGGCAGAGTCGGTGGTGAGCACGTAGACGTATGGTTTGCCCTCTTCAAAGGAGACTGCGGTCTCGTCGCATGATAGTACGTCGTTGGCCGATGCCAGCACAATGTTTGCATTGGCGCTGTAGCCGGAGCGTATGGTTACGCCGCGTGGTATGCGCGCCGTGGCCTTCAGCTCAAACATCTTTGCCCCGTTCTGCAGCTCGCTCTCCGGGGCAATATAGTCGAGGGTGGCCGGAATCATCACGTCTTGCATGGAGCCGAGCTTTAGTTCCATCTTCATGCCCACCTTGAGCTTGTCCACCTCGGTCTCGTCGATATATCCGCGGAAGATGATGTCGCCCATGTCGGCAATGTTGGCCACTGTGGTGCCCTCGGTGAAGGCGCTGGTGCCAGAGACCGATGCTCCCACCTCGACAGGCACGCTGAGCACGAGTCCGGAGATGGTTGAGCGCAAGTCGGTGATGTTGACGCCGCCCGAGCGTTCCGACTGTCCGCGGCTTATCACCTGCACCTGTGTCTCTGCTGCGGTGACGCTCTCGCGTGCGGAGCGCAGCTTGTGGGCTTTCATCTCAAACTCCTCGCGGCTTACAACGCCTTTGTCGTAGAGTGACTTTATGCGGTCGTACTCCAAGCGCTCCTCGGCGAGCACTATGCGTGCCGACTCAACGCGGTTCTTGGCCTCGTTGAGCTGTGCCATGTCAGGTATGATCTTGATGGTGGCTATCACGTCGCCAGCCCTGACATACTGTCCGGGCTTAACCAGCAGGCGGCTTATGACTCCGGTGGCCTGAGGCTTCACCGACACCTGGTTGCGGGCCTCTACGCTGCCTGCGGCAGTAGTGGTCTTGACTATGGTGCGCCGCTGCGGTGCCACCAGCTCGTAGACAGTAGGCTTTGGCTGCGACTGCTGGTAGAGGTAGTAGAACGTGTAGACAATAAACAGTGCCAGGAGGCACAAGCCTATAATTCTCAGTATCTTCTTCATATCTGTAATTATTGTTTTTATTTGTTTCTTATTCTTCTCTTAGGGCGTCTATTGGCTTTATCTGCAGTGCGCGCTTGGTGGGCAGCCATCCGGCAAAGAGGCCGCCAGCCACGATAATGAGCAGCGAGGCCAAGGCTGTCCAGAACGGCATGTATGGGTTGGTGAAGGGCAGGCTTTCGCCTTCGGGCAGCATGCGCCCAGCAAAGCTCAGCAACCACACTCCCATGCTCAGTCCGGCCAGTCCGGCGCCCATGGTGAGCACGAGGCTCTCCATCATTATCTGCGTGACTATGTTTGCCGGCTGTGCTCCGAGTGCTCGCCTGATGCCAATCTCCTGTGTGCGTTCCTTTACGGTTACGAGCATGATGTTTGATATGCCTATCAGTCCGGCCATGAGCGTGCCTAACCCTATGATCCATATCAGCAGGTTAATGCCTGTGAAGATGTTCTTGTACATGACAAGCATGTCGCCGAGCGTCACGCTTGTCAGCGCCAGCTGGTCGTCGGGGTGCACAGAGTTGTTCTCCTTAATGAGATTCTCTATCTGGCTACGGTAGTGAGCCACTGGCACAGAGTCCTTAAGTATCACAACAAAGGCATCTATCTCGTCGCCCCGCCCGTAGGCGGCCTGCTCTGTGGGCAATGGCATGAATACACTCTCCGATAGGTCTACGCCAATGTTTATCTGCTCGTTGGTGGTCTTGCTTACGCCCACCACCTTCAAGGGCATGCCATTGACCTCTACAATCCTGCCGGTGGCCTCGGCTATGTTGTCGAAGAGCACCTCGGCAATGTGCAGGCCGATGACGCATACCTTGCGGTGCTCCATTATGTCGATGTCGTCGATAAACCGCCCTTCAAGTACTCGCTGCGGCAGTGCACCGTAGAACTCCGGTGTGACGCCGAGCACCTGGTACTGGTATGTCTGCTCGCCACAGGACACGTTCTGGAAGTCGGCAAAGCAGATGGCGCTGACGTAGTCGACGCCGTTGCCCACTCGGCGTCGTATCTCCAGCTCGTCCTTGTGCCCCATTTTCCACTTCCTGTCGCGTCCGAAGCCCTTGTATGGCATGGTTGTCTCTTTCGGCACGAGCCACAGCAGGTTGGCGGGCATGCTCTTCACCCTTCCGGCCACGCCGTTGTCGAGTCCCATGCCTGCGCCAATGAGCAGTGTGAGCATGAAGATGCCCCAGAACACTCCAAAGGCTGTCATCAGGCTGCGCCCCTTCTGGCTCTTGATGGTCTGGAGGATTTCTCCCCAGAAGTCTGCGTCGAATATGTTTATGTTCCTGTTCACTTCACTTGTTGTCTATGCTGCCGAGAGTGCATCCGTCAGCTTTATTCTTACTGCATGTTTGGCTGGCACGTATCCCGCTATCAATCCGGCTATCACCATGATGACGGTGATGGCCAGCGCATACGAGACGGCTATCGTTGGGTTGGCAAAGATGTTGCTGTTGCCCGACTGTTCTATTGCCCAAGCCACAAGCTCCATCAGCCCGATGCCTATGACCATGCCCACATAGCCGAAGATGAGCGATATTACCACGGCCTCGGCCAGCACCATGGCAATAATCTGCCAGGCCTTGGCACCCACGGCGCGGCGTATGCCTAACTCGCGCGTGCGTTCCTTAACTGATATGAGCATTATGTTGGATATTCCCACTATTCCTGAGAGCAGTGTTGCCAGTCCCACCACAATGACGAAGATGTAGAGCACACTTATGATGCTGCTCACCAGCACTGGCAGCTCGTAGATGTTGTCGATCTTCACAGCCCGTTTGTCTGCTGGCGAGAACTCCTTGCGGGCTGCCAACTCGCTAAGCACACGTGCGTTGAACGCTTTGTTCTGCTCGGCAGTGGTCAGCAGGTTGGTCTGCAGGTATATTCTGCTAAGCATGCCTTCGGGACAGAAAATCATCTTCGTTGTGGTGAGCGGCGCCACTATGTCACGCGTCTTATTCTCCTTGAGCAGAGGCTCGTAGACGCCGATAATCTCGAAGACTATGTTGTTGAGGTGCAGTTGACGGCCAATGATGCTGGCAGTGTCCTTTGGGAAGAACACCTCCTTGAGCCTTTCGGGTATTACGCACACCTTGCGCTGCTGCTCCATGTCAAGGTCGTTTATATCGCGCCCCTCCTTCAGCCGCACATTAGGCGCAACGGAATAGCCTGGTTCATAGCCATCGACAGTGGTGTTAGTGTAGTACTTGCCGTAGCGTGCCTGCACAGGATGGCTTATCACTGGTATCGCTTTCACCACGGTGTCGCCGAACACCTGCTTCAGGTGTCGGGCATCGTCCTCATAGAAGCGTATGGGACGTCCCTTCTCCCGTCCGTTGAACGACTGCGACGTCTCTCTCGGCGTCAGCGTCACCACTCCCACGTTGTAGGCCTGGAAGTTGTACTGCATGCCGTTGATGAGTCCCTTTCCTGAGCTGATAAGCACAATGAGAATGAAGATTCCCCATCCTATGGCGAATCCCGTGAGCGCTATGCGCATCTTGTTTCTCATTACGGAGGTCATCACCTCCCTCATCAGTTCTCCCATGTCTGCCAGATTGTTGTTATTGTTGTTCCTTCAGGTCGCGCAGCATGCAGTCGGTCACTATGCCGTTATGCTTGTTGGAATGCGCTATGTTCAGGTGATGGTCGTCGATGTCGGCTGTCTCAAGCCTCGGAGCCACTTCGCGCCAGCGAGCCATGTTGGCTTCAAGGTCGGTATTCTCACGCAAGGCGTTGAACAGCACCACGCGGCCGTCGTAATGCGGGAACGGCACGTCGCAGCTCAGGCGGTTGACTGTATCCAATTTCTTTACGGCTATCTGCAGAACCGTCTCGGCATACTGTGCGTCAGTGACCTTGATGCCCATTGTCTCAATATCTTCGGGATGTTCCTTCGCGAAATCCATCATGTACTTTGCAATCTCCTCCTCGCCTGCCATGCCGCTCTTGCTGCGTAGATGTGAGTCGCCCATGTAGACGTTGGCTGCATAGCCGCGCATCTGCTGCCAGCGCTGTGCCAGCCAGTAAGCCTGCTCGCCGCCGAACGAATAGCCGATGAAGGCGAAGACGCGGGCCGTGGCAGGGATGTCGCGGTCGAGCATCGCGGCGTAGTAGCTTATCGTGGCGGTGAAGTCAGCGTCGGCGAAGAGTCGGTCGGAGTGTTCGTCGATAGGCTCGATGGCATAGATGGAGAAGTGCTCCTGCCACAGGCGGAACTTCTCTAACATGCTGGCTGTGAAGACTATGCCATGCGCAACCACCAACACGGGTTTCGCAGCGTCGTAGCCGTTGACCCAGTAGCCGGGCTCGCTGTTGGCCATGAAGGCCGACTCGATGGTGTGCCTGCGCATCATGTCGTTGACGCTTATCTTTATGCCCTTGGCAGCTGCCATGGCGGCCATGCGTATGGCACCGATGCTGGTAAGCCCTAAGGCGGCAAGGTCGTCGGTCACTCCGAAGTCGTCGCGGCCAACCACCTCACGTGCAATGCTCAGCAGCTCGCTCTCCTTCTCCGTCCGCGGTGCCACGTTCTCCAAGCTAAGAGTCAGCTCCGGCTTGGACAGGCGGCGACGGTCTATCTTGCCGTTGGCGTTCAGCGGCATGGCATCGAGCTGCATGAACACGGCGGGAACCATATAGTTGGCAAGCCTCTCGGCCATGAATGCCTTAAGGCCCTCGGTGTCCACCTTTCCGTTGTCGGCTGTGAAGTAGAGGCAGAGTATGTCAAGGTCGCCTACTTTACTGACCATGGCCACTACCTGACGCATGCCGGAATACTTGGCGGCGCAACTCTCTATCTCGCCAAGCTCAATGCGGAAGCCGCGAAGCTTCACCTGGTTGTCCATGCGCCCGATGTATTCAATGTCGCCCTGAGCATTCCAGCGGCAGAGGTCGCCAGAATGATACATGTCTACCTTACGGCCCCATCTGTCCACGCTGACAAACGGGCAGTCGGCAAACGCCTGCGACGTACGCTCGGGCAGTCGCCAATAGCCGCGACCCACCTGGATGCCGGCAATGCACAGCTCACCCACCATTCCCCTCGGAACCATATTCCCGTAGCCATCGACAATGAAGTTCCATGTATTTGCAACGGGCTTGCCGATAGGAATATTCTCCACGTGCTTGCCGGGAGGGATGCTGTAGTAGGATGTATCGCAGGTACACTCTGTGGGGCCATATACATTGATGATCTCGACATTGTCGCTGTAGACTCCGCTGAGCTTCTCTCCGCCAGCAGTCATGAACCGCATTGGCAGGTCGTCGTAGGAACTGAGCAACAGGGAGGCTATGGACGTGGTAAAGCCGCCACCCGTAATCTGATGGCTAAGGAGGAATTCGCGTATGGCTGCGAGGTCCTTCCTAATCTCTGTCGGCATGACATGGAACGAGCCGCCAAGGGTCAGGATAGGAAACATATCCTCAATATGTGCGTCGAAGGAGAACGAGCGGTGACCCTCTATCCGGTCGGCTGCCGTCAGCCTCTCCGCGCCGATAATAACGTTGATGAAGTTCCACAGGCCGGCATGGTGCAGCACGGCTCCCTTGGGCTTGCCTGTCGAGCCAGAGGTGTAAATCATGTAGGCCAGATTGTCGGGCGTTGCCAGATTGACTGGTGCTGCCTCGACACAGAAGTCCATGTCATCGATAAACAATGTCTGCACGTTGCCTGACTCAAATTCGCCCTCAGCCCTTTTGCTCTCCAATACGGAATGACTGGTGATGAGGACTTTCGACTCGGAATTCTCCAACATATACTGCAGCCTGTCATTGGGATATTCAAGGTCCATTGGGGTGTAGGCTGCGCCAGCCTTGTGAATGGCAAGCACAGAGAGGGGGAACTCCTTGAAGCGGTCAAGCATCACGCAGACGAAATCATTGGGCTGTACTCCTGCATCTATAAGCTGACGTGCCATAACGTTCGAACGGTGCGACATCTCCCGGTATGTCAGTTGGCCGTCCCTGTCGACGACAGCCACGTTGTCGGGCATCTTGGCGGCACACTCCTCAAAGGCGTCGACAAAGGTCTTCGTTATGTCAATGTCCATCTGTATGCCTGTGCCAAGCTCAACGAGAGCCTTCCGCTCCTCGGCGGTGGTCATCTCTATGTCGGCAAGGGTGACGCCGGCCTTGGTGGCGTTCTGCGCGTAGGTTACTATGGCGTCGGCCAGGGCCTGCATGTCTGGCTGGCTGTATAGGGCGGTGTCGTACGACACGTGCAGGTGATAGGCTCCCTTCCTGTCGTTGTAGGCCATCATCTCTATGGGCAGCTTCTGGGTGTCGAGTTCCAGCGTGATTAACTCTACGTCGGTGCCGAAGGGTATGTCCACGCTGTCGTAGATGCCGCTGTTGAAGGCGAAAAGTATCTCGGGCCGGAAGCCGCTCTGCTCTACCATCGCCGTCAGCGGATAGAAATCGCGCGCCACGGTCTCTATGCTCTGGCGGTGCATCCTGGCGGCTGCCTCGGCGAAGGTTTCGCCTGACGTGCCTGACGTGGAGGTCATGGGGATGGTCTTGACAAACATTCCCGTCATGTTCTCCATCTGGCTCAGGGAGCGCCCGCCGGACACGGTGGCCAGAGCTATTGACTCCTGGCGCGTCAGGCGGTGGAGCACCTGTGCCAGCACTGTCTGGAAGTAGGAGCTGGCGGTGATGCCCATGCGGCGGCAGGCCTCGTCGATGGTGCTGCCGCTGCTTATCGATGCCGTCACAGTGGCTGCCTTCCTGTCCGTGGAGTCCGTATGGGAGGAGTGCGGGAAGCTGGCGGATTCCATGCCGTCGAGAAGGCGCGAGAAGTACTCGCCGGCCTCGGCATAGCGGCTCTCGTTGCGAAGCTCCTGCTCGTAGATGGCGAAGTCGAAGGCCGTGACCGCCTCCGGCTGCACCTCGCCGCCGGAGTAGGCGGTGAGCACGTCGCGGTAGAACGCGGCATCGGAGAGGCCGTCGTTGATTATGTGGTGGAAGTCGCGGAACAGGTAGACGGAGTCCTGCCAGCGGTAGACCTCTATGCGGTAGAGGTTGTCGTCGAAGAGGTTGAAGGGCCGCACGCGCTGCTGGAAGAACGCGCGGTCGGGCTCGTTGTCGAGGTCGCGCAGCAGCACCTCGGCCTCGGCATCGTAGCGACGCTGCTGCACTATGTCGCCGTCGTGGTATGCCAGCCGCGTCTTCAGGTAGCCGTGGGCGTCTACCACCTTCCTCAGGGCATCGGCCATGCGCTCGGCGTCGAGGTGACCGAGGCGGATGGCGGTGGGCAGGTTGTACTGCGTGGTGTTGCGGTTCATTTCCCAGTCGATGTATATGCCGCGCTGGTTCTCCGTAAGCGGGTAGTAGTCCTGGTCGCGGTAGTATGTCAGCAGGTCCACGATGTCTGCCTGCGCATTCTTCTCAGCTATGGTGGCCAACTGGCGCACGGTGGGAGTGGTCAGTATGTCGTTCACCGTGAGCGCCACGCTGTAGCGCTGCGTGGCGAGCATGCTCAGGCGCATGGCGGTGAGCGACGTCAAGCCGATGGACACCAGGTCGGTGGTCACACCGAATTGCGTGGTTTGCAGCTGCTCGGCAACAAGGTCGAACAGCCTCTGCTCCATCTCGGTCTCGGGGGCAACTATTTCCTCTATGCTTACCTCCGGCTTGGGCAGGCGGCGACGGTCTATCTTGCCGTTGGCGTTCAGCGGCATGGTGGGCAGTTTCACGTATGCCGTGGGCACCATGTAACCTGCCAGATGGCTGGCAAGGTACTGCCTCAGCGCGTCTTCATCTATGGCTCCGTCGGAGGTGTAGTACAGGCAGATGGTCTGGCCGTCGTGAACCACTACGGCGGCAAGGGCTATGCCCTCGTATTTGGCCGCGCAGGCCTCTATCTCGCCAAGCTCAATGCGGTAGCCGCGAATCTTCACCTGGTTGTCAATGCGCCCGAGGAACTCAAGGTTGCCGTCGTCGGCCCAGCGCACCAGGTCGCCAGTGCGGTAGCAGTGCCCGCCCATGAACTCTGTAAACTTGTGGGCATCCTTCTCGGCGGGGTGCAGGTAGCCGCGGGCAACGCCCACGCCGCCCACCACAAGCTCGCCGGCGGCCCCGCGGGGCAGGAGCTGCATGTTGCGGTCGACAATGTACAGTTGGTAGTTGGCCAAGGGGCGTCCTATGAGCGACGAGTCGTAGTCGTGCTCTATATTATAAAAGGTGGTGACGAAGCTCTCCGTGGGGCCGTAGGCGTTCTGCACAAGGAAGGCGGGTTTCTTCATGGGGTTCAGCTTCTCGCCGGCCACCACCAAGAGCCGCAGCGAGCGGTTGCTAAGCGAGGTGGCGAAGAGATAGCCTATCTGCGTGGTCATGAAGGCAATGGTGATGTTGTTGGCCTCCATGTAGCTGTTCATGGCAATGACGTCCATCCTCATCTCCGACGACACGATATAGGTGCTGGCACCGGAGAAGATGGCCGGGTAGAGGTCCATCATGTGGGTGTCGAAACCATAGTTGGAGAAGGCCAGCAGACGGTCGGAGGGGGTGATCCCGGCCTCCTTTATGTACCAGTGGCAGAAGTTCACTATGTTGCGGTGCTCCAAGGCAACGCCCTTGGGCTGGCCGGTGGAGCCTGAGGTGTAGAGAATAACGAAGCGGCCTGCGGACTGCGGCTGCGGCAGGGAGACTGCCGACGGCTGCACCTCAGGGAGTGTCTCGGCAAGGAACACCTGACCCTGGAACGTGGGCAGCGACTGGCTGACACGGTTGCCCTCGCTGAGGATGAGTCGCACGGATGCATCGTCGCACATGTATTGCAGGCGGTCGGCAGGAAACTTGAAGTCGAGCGGCATGTATGCAGCGCCGGCCTTCATCACGGCCATGGAGTAGATGGGCATCAGCTCGGAGCGGTCTACCATCACGCCCACGGCCTCCTCCTGTTGCACTCCGTAGTGCTCCACGAGGTGGGAGGCGAGGCGGTCGGTAATCTCGTCGAGCTGGCGGTAGGTGAGCATGCGCTCCTCGAACACCACGGCAATGGCATCGGGAGTCTTCGCCGCCTGCTTGCGGAAGAGGCTCACCATGGTGTCGGCGGTGTCGTAGTCAAGATGCTCCCCGGCACCAAGCGCCAAGAGCGGCTCGCGCTCCTCGCGGCTGGTTATGGCAATGTCGCGAAGACAAGCGTCGGGGGCAGCCATCATGTTCAAGACAGTAGCTCTGATGGCGTCGGCCACCATCTGCATGGTGGCCTCATCGTTCATGGCAAGGCTCGACTCCACACGTATCTCATAGTCGCTGCCCTTGAAAAATATCAGGACTCCGATGTCGGTGTCCATATCGCCGCGGACGGGCTGCACTGCGCTGATGTCACCCTCGCTAAGGTGCAGCATTTCCTCCATCTCGGGAAGGGCCTGGAAATTGAACATAATGCCGGGAGTCATGCCGAGGTCAAGGCAGAAGTGACTGAACGGATAGGTGCCGTATCGGATAGTGCTCATCAGCTCTGTGCGCTGGCTCTTTATGAACTCAGTCACTGTCATGTCGGGGCGGGCGTCGGCTATCACGGGCACTGACTTGACGAACATGCCCACACAACCGCGCAGGCGCTTGTCAATGCGGCCATGGTTCACAGTGAAATATGCAACCTTCTCCTTCCGGGTGAGAACGGACATCACATGACCGAAGGCCGCCATGAAGAGCAGGTTGGGCTGAGTGCCGTGGGCATGGCACCAATCGTCGCATTCCTTACGGTCCACGTATGCGGAGCGGCGCCCCATCTTGCCCATGGAGCCGGGAGTGCTACGGCTAAGGGTAGCCATCTCAAGGCCACCGAACTTCTTGGCATAGTACTCCTTGGCACGCTGGTAAGCCTCGGTGCCAAACGATGCCACCTCGTCCTCAGCCGCCTCGTACATGCCGTAGCCCGACGGCTCATAGCGCCCTCCGTCGAATGCCTTGGCAAACAGATTCAAGAGAATGGGCGAGAAAGACATGCCGTCGCAGATGGTATGGCTCGCGTCGGTGAGCAAGCAATAGCCTTTCTCTGTTTTCACCACCTCAAGGCGAAACAGCGGCTCGCCGCTGAAAAGATTGAAGGGACGCACGAAACCGTTGCGCACGTATTCCTGCAGCTCGGCCTCTGTGCTCTCACGCCATATCACGGGAATAGTCATCGACGGGTCGCTCCACTGCCGCACATTACCCAAGGCATCAACCATGAAGCGGGTATGCAATTCGGGAACATCGTTGACAATCGTGTTATAGGTCCTAAGCAAACGCTGGCTGTCAACGGTGGCAGGAATATATATGGTGCTGGGCAGGTTGTATTGTGTAGAATTGGTATGCCGCATGCAGTGGAGTATCACTCCCAACTGCGACTGCAAAACTGGATAAGTCTTCATCGTCTCAATTGCTTCCTCATAATTGTTTTCGCCTGCAAAATTACTCATTTTCCGCGAAACAAGCAAAGAAAATATCATTTTTATGGAAGCAACAAATAAAAACTACGCGCAGCCGCTCCCCTCCCTTGTAGGGGAGGTGTTGGGGGTGCGATCAGTATCTTCTTCGCTGTCAGGATGTTACAGACCCCACCCCCGACCCCTCCCCTTGATGGGAGGGGAGTGGCTGCGCACAGACTTATCTTCGGATTCTTCATGTTCTGACTTGACTTAAAGTGGACTCATAGCTAAAGTTTCCCACCCTCATGAAACGCTGCAAATGTAGCCCCGAAGAAGGGATGTTAAGACCACAGGCAGGGGTGAAACCCCTGCTAAAGATGGCGGGTAAAGAAGCCCTGAAAGGGCGGCAGAATGTTCTTGCGTCCCTTCTGTGGCAAGCCAGCAGAGCTGGAGCGCTGTCACCCCTACGGGGTTGGGATTACATCCTCCTGTTTACA
>JAFSKJ010000045.1 GCA_017449025.1 Prevotella sp.
AAAGATGCTGCCTTCATGATTTTCCCTATCATTTTTTCTTCTTGTAGTTTTCTTGTTTGTACCCTCTGATTGTATTGGTAATCTCTTCGAGTAGGTTTCCAATTGGTGAGTATAGGTAGATGATACCGTCTTGATGAGCCATTTTTGTCAGTTGGTTGAGGTTGTTCGCCAGTCCCACCAATGTACGAAACTCTTTCATGTACGCCTCGGTTCGGGGCTGCACCACTTCTGACTGTAAGGCAGACTCACGTACGTACTCTGCCATACGCTTGTTTGCCTTTTTGCTCCTGACTTTCAATAGTTCGTAGTCCTTCTTGGAGAACTTGACCGTAACTGCCTTTGACAGACGTTTGCCATCGGCAACGGTTGGTCTGCCTCCGTGCTTCTTATTATCTTGATTCCTTGTTGCTATCATAACTTCAGTGTATTCACTTTAGTGACTGTACTCACAGAATCTGCGACCAATGGGGAGCGGATTCCCCCGCATCGTGAGGGCGGGCGAGGTGGTTTTCGGGATGCCGAAAACATAACCTCGCCGCACTCCATACGAAGTATCCAGACGTTTGTGCCACCTTCGGTGTCAGCCCATTGAGTGCAGTCGCAGACTCTGTGCTTATCGCTTACAATTTATACCATTCCTTCAGTTCGTCGCCATACACTATCAGGTGGTGCTTCACCAAGTTCTCAACGATGCCTGATGCACTCATGCGCTTGCCTCCCAGCCGTCGTGCCATCTTATCCAGTTCGTCGCGGAGTCTGGCACTGATGAACACGGGCATACGGTTCTCTATCTTGGGGACATGGAGATAGACAGAGCGGTATTCCTTCAAAGAGAGTCTTCGCTGCTTGCTACTTATCCGTCTCATGGGAGGTTCTTCTTGTGTCGGTTCCGCAGACAGAGGATCATTGACTGTTGCCGATGGAGTCACTACACTAGAATCAGTGACATCAACGGTTTCATCCTTTTTTGGTTGCTCTTTGGCTGATGGCTCTTGTCGCTCGTCGCCATGCATGGAATATGCTACGGGATAGCGTTCGGCCATTTTCTCATCAGGCAAGAGACTGCTCCTCCCTTTTGACTCCCGAATCCACATTGCCACTTTTTCTTCGTCTTCCTCACTCATCTTCTTCACTTTTACTTTTGATGTCATTTCAATTGGGTTTAATGGTTACTACTATAGCCAGAGATGTTGCTACTGACCGTTTTTCTTGGCAAAGATAGGGTGATTGAAATAACCCTCCAAGCGTTTGGATTTTCCTGCGCCATTCTGCATAGGATATGGTCGAGGGTGTCATTTTCGGGTTTTATATTCCCTATTTTGCTAAGTGGATTCGGTGGATGGAGTGTAACGGGTGGACTCATTGTTGTGAGTGTACCCACTGGCTACAGTGAATTCATTGCTGTCACTATAATAATATATAAGGTACAGGCTTCGTGAATCTTTCGTTGGTAATAACGTATATTCCATAGTCCGTCCCTTAGCACGTCCGTTAGTCCTTCCATCCTTTAGTCCGTCCGTCGGTTAGTACGTTGGTACGTACCAACATCGCAACAAAAGGATGCTGCTATTCTTGGATAATGTTTCTGTTCAGGTTAATGTAACTTACATAGGAAATGAATCAAAGGTGGCACTCGTGGCCCCCATGATAGCAGCCACAGAGGCCAGTTGAACTGAAAAATTTGGCGCGTCTGCCTAGATTGTGTAATTTCGCATTGGATTTGAGGTCATGGATGCTCTGGATGCACAATTTTAGAGCGCATATGAGGGTAAACCGCCTTGTGGGTTACTCATGAGATGTGAAAGAAGCATACCTTTGCATTGGATTTGAAGGAAACTCTGTCACCAATGTCACCGTTTTCGTGGGACATTCGGTGACAGTTGCCCTGAAAATTTGGTCTGGTCAGAATCCTGCCGTACCTTCGCGGAGACAAACGGTTAAAGACATATTGAGAGTCGAATGGTTAAAGTCACTGTTAAAAGTGAGCACAACCTACTAGTAAGTTGCGGACATAACTCGAAGGTTAGGTTTACCTTTGCCGACAAAAAGAGAAATCGAAATAAAAACAGAATAAAAAAGGAACAACATGATTGAAATCGTTAACATTGAGAAAACGGCCTACGACAAGTTCGTAGGGCAGTTTGAAGGCTTCGTCAAGAAGATGACGGAGATGGGTAATCGTGGCACGAACAAGTGCCTGGGTGGCTGGCTTGATAACGATGATGTATGCAGAATCCTGCGTATCAGCAAGAGGACGTTGCAGACTCTGAGAGACAACGGTACACTGGCATATTCTCAGATAAGTCACAAGACCTATTACAGGCAGGAGGACGTGGACAATGTCATTAAGGATGTCAAGAACAGGAAGAAAGCTGCTGCATGGCGCAAGCCTCGCAAGGTGTCCGAAGCACAAGCAAATAACGAAGTTTTTTAACAACAAAAGATTAACGGAATATGGATTTACAGAGCAACGTGAATGAACTGATTACATTACGGACTAATGGTGTGGAGGATGCCATGAAGTCTATGAAGGACATTGAGAGCCTGTTTGACAAGGTGACGAGCAACTATCGTCCCTTGCTGAACGGTGAGCGGTATCTGTCAGATGTGGAGGTGTCGCATCGCCTGAAGGTAAGCCGACGTACCTTGCAGGACTATCGGGACAACGGCACTCTTCCGTATTTCAAGTTGGGAGGTAAGGTGCTGTATCGTGAGAGTGACTTGGAGGAACTGCTCCAGAGGTGCTATCATCCTGTTATTAGTAAAGCGGTATCGCAGAGGATTACCCGCTAAACGGAAGATCCATCACAAAGAGAGAGAAGAAAAGACGGATGCCTGACAATTGCCTGAACATCCGTCTTTCTTGGTTTTGAGCATCACCCGTCTGTTTCCTACTCCTCCTTGGAGGATTGCAACTGATGCCTGAAATCCACGTCATCAACGATAATGCAGATATGCTCATAAGGGCTGCGTTCGTATGCCTTGTTCATCATGTACTTGCGGAATATCTGCGCATTACGGCTTGGCAGTTTGTAAGTCAAGTAGAGTATCAAGTCCAGATTATAGACTTCCATCATCCAGCCTTGATGTTCATGCCTTGGGAACGGTATCCTCTGCATCGCTTCATGCTCATTTAGTTCACTCTTCTTGTGGATGGAACGGATTGCCCGAAAGACGGACGCTTCTAGAAGTCCGAACATGTCGGCTATTTCTCCCTTCGTCATCCACACGTCTATCAGCGGCATACTAACCTTGCCGCCTTCTGTCATTCTGATGATTCCTCTTTTCATAGTCATGCCATTTTGATGTTACTGAAGATGCATTGAGTTTGGCGCCCAACATCGTCAGGTCATTGTTCAACTTCTGGGATGTTATCTTCGCATAAATCTGAGTCGTGGTAATGTTTGTATGTCCCAGAACACGGCTTACGCTCTCGATGGGCATACCATTTGTCAAAGCGATTGTGGCAAATGAATGGCGCCCGCAGTGATATGAGATTTGTTTCTCTATTCCACACGCTTTCATGACAGTCTTCAGCTTCTTGCACATCGACCAGTAGTTCATCTTGCCAAACACCAGTTTGTCTTCTTGCAGGTGTTTGTAGCGATCGATAATCTGCAAGGGTACATCCATCAGTTTTACTTGGAAAGGAATGTTCGTCTTATGCCTCCTGCCGATGATCCATTTGTCACCGTTGGCTTCTACGATGTTGTCCGTAGTCAGTTCCTTCACGTCGATGAATGAAAGGGCAGTGAAGCAGACAAAGATAAAAGTATCACGCACAAAGGCAAGCTCGGCATCCTCGAACTCATGGGTCATGACTGTCTTCAGTTCATCCTCTGTCAGATATGCCCTTTCCTTGCAGTTGGGGCTGATGTGGAACTGTGCGAATGGATTACGGGGAATCTTGCCGTTGTAGTGTGCCCTAAGAACGACACCTTTCAGCCACATGCAGCGTTGCCAGATGGTTCCGTTTGCCAATTCTCTGTCAGTGCTGAGATAGGCAGCGAAGTCCTTGATGAACTCGGGCGTTAGTTCCAGCATGGATATGTCTGTGCGGCGTAGATTAGACTGGAGGAATTCGGCAACATCTTTACGAGAACGTTGCATAGCCCATAGTGTACTTGCAACCCTGTCCTTGCCAACCCGTTTCTTCAGACTGGCGATGTCCTTGTCGAAGGCATTCAGCAGGGTCTCATACTCACTGCCAAAGCCCTGATAGGAGTTGCGTACCATCTCAGCCGTGACGAATGCCTCACGGTCTGACAGGTGCTGATAGTGCTTGATGATCTGCGCCTTGATGTTGTCGAGGTCACGGTTTATCTGCAATGTTTCCTTGCTTCGTCCCTTGGCACAGTTGCCCTTTACGTCCCACATAGCCAGTGGTATGCTGTGCTTGCATGAAAACTGGCACTGTGTACCGTTGATGGTAATCCTGCCCATGATAGGAACAATCCCGTCCTTCTCCTTGCCCTTGTTCGCATAGAACAAAATCTTGAATGTACTTCTCATTTCTAATTCCTTTTTAACTTCAGGCTGCAAATATAATACCTTTTTCTGAAATGCTTTTTTGGCGATTCATTGCAGATCGTTGAGTCGAAAACCAGTCAGTTTGAACTGCGTCATTCTTCCTTTTTCGTACCTTCGGAATTAGAAAAGTTTAACTGTCAATTGCGGGTTAAGCGGGTTACGATTTAGAGACCTAACTCTTGCACCAATCCGCATCAAGTTGCATTTTCACATCGTTCGTAAATTCCTCGTTTTTCCCCGTCTTGCCTTTTATTTACGGTCATTCTACGTTAATCTTCTAAAATCCGTCTTTCGTTACAGACTTTTTTCGTAACTTTGCACATATTAACGAAAAGTAATCTTATGGAAACAATTAGCCAACGATTAGCTGCGCTGCGCGAAGAGATGCAGCGCGAGCATCTGGGAGCTTTCATCTTTCCCAGCACAGACCCCCATCAGAGTGAATATGTGGCCGACCACTGGAAGGGTCGCGAGTGGATTAGCGGTTTCAACGGCTCTGCCGGCACGGCCGTGGTGACAATGAACAGTGCAGCCTTGTGGACTGACTCCCGCTACTTCTTAGCTGCCGAGGAGCAGCTGCGGGGCACAGAGTTCCAGCTGATGAAGCTAAAGTTGCCTGACACGCCGACGATAGCAGAGTGGCTCGGACGGGAAAATGCGGGCGGCGGCTTTCCTGCTGGCATCTCTGAAGTGGGCATTGACGGCACCTGCTCGTCGGCATCGATGGTCAGGAAACTCGCAGCCGAGCTCCGCAGCAACGGTGGCCTTACCCTGCGCACTAATTTCGACCCACTGGTGCGCATCTGGAGCCACCGCCCGCCAATACCCATAAACCCGGTGGAGATATATCCCATAGAACTGGCCGGAGAGAGCACCCGCGACAAGATAAAGCGCATACGTCAAGCACTCAGGGAGAAGCATGCCGACGGCATGCTCATGGCCTCTCTCGACGACATTGCCTGGACGCTGAACCTCCGCGGCACCGACGTTCACTGCAATCCTGTCTTTGTAAGCTACCTGCTCATCTCCACGACAAGCGTCACGCTCTATATAGACAAGCATAAGCTCAGCCCTGACACAGAAGGCTACCTTAGACAGGAGGGTGTGGAGGTTGCACCATACGAGGGCGTTGCAGGCGGGCTGCGCAACTACTTTGAGTACAACATACTGATGGACCCGGAGGAGGTGAACCACACGCTTTTCAGCAGCGTCAAGCGCGAGGTGGTGGAGGTGCAGTCGCCGGTAAAGGAAATGAAGGCTGTGAAGAACGCCGCAGAGCTGGCCGGGTTTCGCAAGGCGATGGAACGCGACGGTGTGGCCATGGTGCGGTTTCTGAGGTGGCTCTTAAGCGAAGAGCCGACGTTGAATAGCGAAATATCGGTAGCCGCCAAGCTCGAGGAGTTCCGCGCACAGCAGCCGCTCTACCGCGGACTGTCGTTCGACACCATATCGGCATACGGGATTCACGGTGCCATTGTCCACTACGAGCCAACGCCTGAAAGCGACATTCCTCTGCAGGGCGAGGGCCTGCTGCTATTAGACAGCGGCGCGCAATACTTGAACGGCACTACGGACATCACGCGGACGATAGCCCTTGGTCCGCTTACGACGCTCCAACGTCAGGTTTACACTCTTGTGCTGAAGGGACACCTGCGACTGCAGGCCGCCATCTTCCCGGAAGGCACTACGGGCACCCAGATTGACGCCATTGCGCGTGAGCCGCTGTGGCGCGCCGGCCTTAACTACCTGCATGGCACAGGTCACGGCGTGGGTGCCTACCTCTGCGTGCATGAAGGCCCTCACCAGATACGCATGGAGTGGAAACCTACACCGCTTCAGGCGGGCATGACCATCACCGACGAACCCGGCATCTACCTGGCGGGACTCTTCGGAGTGAGAATAGAAAACACATTAATGATTGTGCCATGCTCCGACGACGATTTCACTCCAACAGATGCTGGTGTCAGCGGGCGGTTTCTGCGATTTGAGCCTCTGACGCTCTGCCCCATCGACACGACACCTATTATTATAGATATGCTCACCGACGAAGAGCGCCGCCTGCTTAACAACTACCACAGGACGGTGTGTGAACGCCTGTCGCCACTGCTCAACGATGACGAGGCAGAGTGGCTGCGCAAAGCCACGGCACCGGTGTAGATTGAAGACTGTAGTTAGAAGCTCTGCAGCCAGGCCTTGAAGTCGAGAATCATTTCAAGATGATAAGCAAAGTTGTCGCGGTAGCCCCAGCCGTGGCCGCCAGTGGGATATACATGGAGTGTTGCGGGAACATCGTGACGGTAACACTCCATGTAATAGTTCACGCCATTCATGGGCAGCACCAAATCATCGTCATCGCTAAGGGCAATGAACGCACGGGGCGTGGCGCGGGTCACCTGCAAGTCGTTGCTGTACAGTTTCTCCAGCTTTTTCTTAGGTTTGGCACCGAGAAAATTATCGTGCGACCCCTTGTGGGTGAATCCCGGATCCATAGTTATTACCGGATAGAAGAGTATCTGGAAGTCAGGCTTGGCCAGCTCGGTAGAGTGCGTGGCAATGGTCGAGGCCAAGTGACCTCCGGCCGAGAATCCCATGATGCCCACCTGATTGGGATCGATGTGCCATCCCTTAGCCGTACGCCTCACAGTCCTGATGGCCTGTTCGGCATCGCTGATGGGCACCTCCCAATTGCCATGAGGCAACCTGTACTTGAGCACTATGGCTGCTATGCCCTGACTGTTGAAGAAATGGGCCCAGTCGGTGCCCTCGTGCTGGAATGCCAAGCCGGCGTATGCACCGCCGGGGCAGATGACCACGGCACGACCCGTAGCTCGTTTCGAGTCGGGAAGGAAGACGGTGATAGTGGCTTTGTCGCCAGAGTCGCTGCTGGCCACGAGCGGCCCGTCGGGCCAAAGGGCAAACTCCTTGCCTTTGAGGTTCTGGCCCATTGCGGCCACACTGACGGTAATCATTATAAGAAACAGTTTTAGCGTTTTCATTCTTGCTGTTATTACGGTTCGGGCGGCAAAGTTAAGCATTTTCCTTAAATAAACCATGAAAAATGCGGATAAATATTTGCAGGAGTAGATTAATTTTCCTACCTTTGCGCTGGATATGGAAGAACTGCTGCAATACACATGGAAGCACCGCCTGCTGCCCCTCCACCCACTTACCACCACCGATGGGCGCGAAGTAGAGGTGATAGACCCTGGTCTGCACAACCGCAATGCCGGTCCCGACTTTCTGAATGCGAAGGTCAAGATTGACGGCACGCTGTGGGTGGGAAGCGTGGAGATACACATGCACGCCTCCGACTGGCTTCGCCACGGCCACAACACCGACGAGCGTTACAACAACGTAGTTCTCCACGTTTGCGAAACGGCGGATGCCGACTGCTTCGACTCCGCAGGAAGGCAGCTGGCACAGATGGAGCTGAGCGTTCCCGAGACGGTGCACCAGCACTACTCCGAACTGATGGCTGCCGACCGCTACCCGCCATGCTACAGCATTGTACCCGACCTGAGCCGGCTGACGGTTCATTCGTGGATGGCGGCCCTGACAACAGAAAGACTTGAGCGCAAGACGCGCGACATAGCGGCAAGGGTGGAACTCTGCGGCGGCTCATGGGAGAATGCCTACTTTGTAACATTGGCGCGCAACTACGGCTTCGGCATCAACGGCGAAGCCTTCGAGCAGTGGGCACTCAACATCCCTCTACAGGCTGTGGCTCACCACAGAGACGACCTCTTCCAGGTAGAGGCCATATTCATGGGACAGGCCGGGCTGCTCGACATAGAGACCATTCCACAGCATTATCAAGCCGAAGCACTGGCCGACGGCTACTTTGCCCGACTGCGCAACGAATACCTATACCTGCAGCACAAATTCCAGCTCAAGCCCATGAGCGCGGCACGGTGGAATTTCCTGCGGCTACGCCCTCAGAACTTCCCACACATCAGGCTGGCCCAGTTGGTGACACTCTACTGTGAGCGCCGCGCAGGACTGAGCTCACTGCTGGAGTGCAAAACCGTAGAGGAATTGCGCCAGCTGCTAAGCTCGCATGTCACTCCATACTGGGAGACCCACTACACATTCGGCTCACTGAGCGACAGCAACACCAAGCACCTGAGCTACGGCTCTTTGACGCTGCTTATCATCAACACGGCCATACCCATGATGTTTGCCGTGGGAAAGCACCGCCACCAGGAAGCGCTCTGCGACCTCGCCTTCGACCTGCTTGAACAGGTCAAGCCAGAGAACAACCACATAATACGCATGTGGCAACAGTGCGGACTCGTGGTGCAGTCGGCCGCCGACTCTCAGGCACTGATACAGCTCAAGCGCGAATACTGCGACCGCAAGGACTGTCTGCGCTGCCGCATAGGATATGAATACTTGCACGCTGCCCGCAAGTGACAAGTTAAGACAAAAGGACAAGAATTGAATATACAATAAAAAGATGAAATATTGTTTTGAGACACTGATGTCGGTGCGCGACTATGAGTGCGACATTGAAGGGATTGTGAACAATGCCAACTATCTGCACTATTGCGAGCACACACGCCACCTCTTCCTTAAGAAGTGCGGACTGAGTTTCGCAGAGATGCACGCCAAGGGCGTGGATGCTGTCGTGGCACGCATGCAACTTCAATACAAGGCGCCACTCCGCCCCGACGATGAATTTGTGTCGAAGATGAGGCTCACGAAAGAAGGCATCAAGTATGTGTTCCACCACGACCTGTTCCGCGCCGCCGACAACCAGATATGCTTCAGGGGAAAGGTGGAGCTGGTGTGCATAGTCGATGGCCGGCTGGCCGACAGCCCCGACTACGATGCCGCATTTGCCCCATACATTAATATATAATAAGAAACGATGAGTGACGACGAGGTATTCTACGCAATGGCGCTAAGCCGCATGACTGGCTTCAACAGCCAGACGGCCCTCCACCTCTATCACGAGCTGGGGAGCGCAAGCCGTGTGTATGCCGAGCGCACCAGGATAGCCGACGCTGTTGACGGCTGCTCACCGCGGTTAGTGGAGTCGATGCAGGACTGGGACGAGGCACTCATGCGCGCCGAGGCCGAGATGGACTACATCAGCAGACATGGCATCAAGGTTCTTACACCTGCGGCCGAAGAATACCCTGCACGCCTGCGCGAAACGCCCGACGCTCCACTCGTGGTCTACTACTTAGGCACGGCAGACCTCAACCAGCAGTACGTGGTGGCCATTGTGGGCACACGCCGCTGCACCACTTACGGTCAAGACCTGACCCGTCGTTTCATTGCCGAGCTGAAAGAAATGTGCCCGCAGGTGCTCATCGTAAGCGGACTGGCCTACGGCATAGACATCTGCGCCCACCACAACGCCCTCGAGAGAGGGTATGAGACGGTGGGGGTCATGGCTCACGGCCTCGACACCATCTACCCGCGCAGCCACCGCGACACAGCAGCAAAGATGGTGGGCCACGGTGGCCTGCTGACAGAATACATGTCGGCATCGACGGTCGACAAGAGCAACTTCGTGCGGCGCAACCGCATAGTTGCGGGGATGAGCGACGCCACCATCGTAGTGGAGTCGGCAGCCAAGGGCGGCGGCCTAATCACAGCAAGCATAGCCCAAAGCTACGACCGTGCCGTCTTCGCATTCCCCGGAGCCGTAGGCGCCAAGGCCAGCGAGGGCTGCAACAACCTGATACGCGACAACGGCGCAGCACTCATCTCCACAGCAACCGACTTTGTACAGGCCATGGGATGGCAGACCCTTGCCGAACTCCAGCACGCAAAGGCAACTGGCATAGAGCGCACGCTGTTTCCAGACCTCACCGCAGAAGAAAGGCTGATAGTGGATGCCCTCACCGCCGTTAACGACCAGCAGCTGAACACGCTCAGTGTGAAGACCAACACCCCCATAGGCCAACTCACCGCCCTGCTCTTCCAGTTAGAGATGAAAGGAGTGGTAAAGGCTCTGGCCGGGGGCACCTATCATCTGATGAATTAAAACCGTTAGTCCCAGAAAAATAAAGATGTTGAAAAGCCACTACCACGAAGGCCTGCTTGAGGCAGGCTGCGACGAGGCCGGCCGCGGCTGCCTTGCCGGCAGTGTCTATGCCGCAGCAGTAATACTCCCGCCTGACTACGAGAACGAGCTGCTCAACGACTCCAAGCAGCTCACCGAGCACCGACGCTACGAGCTGCGCAAGGTGATTGAGCACGACGCCCTCTGCTGGGCGGTGGGCGTAGTGTCGCCGGAAGAGATTGACCGGATAAACATATTGAACGCATCGATACTGGCCATGCACCGTGCACTTGACAAGCTGGAGCTTCGCCCTGAGGCCATAATCATAGACGGCAACCGCTTCAAGCCCTACGGCAACCTGCCGTCGGCAACAATAGTCAAGGGCGACGGCAAGTACCTGTCGATTGCGGCAGCAAGCATACTGGCCAAGACCTACCGCGACGACTACATGAACACCCTGGCTGAGGAATACCCACAGTACGACTGGCGCAGCAACAAGGGATACCCTACAAAGAAACATCGCGAGGCCATAGCCCTGCACGGCATCACACCCTATCACCGCCGGAGCTACAACCTCTTAGGCTGCAGGGAACTGTCACTGTGGGACTGACAATGCCCCGGCTTAGCCTGTACGGAAAATGACATACAAAAACAAAATGAACTTATTTATTTACAACCAAACTAAGAAGACAATGAAAGCAATTAAGACTTTGGTCGTGGTAGCCATAGCAGCCATGACCGCAGGATGCGGAGTGCCCATGGGTGGCGGAACGACAACAAGTACAGGAACTTCCACCGGCAACGTGCTCGGCGACGTGCTCACAGGAGTGCTCACCGGCGGAACCCTTGAGAATGTGATTACCAGCGTCATAGGCGCACAGACCGTGACCCGCCAGAACCTGATCGGCTCGTGGACCTACAGCAGTCCCGGCTGCGCCTTCACCAGCGACCAGCTGCTGGCCAAGGCTGGCGGCGAGGTGGTGGCAAGCCAGATCAAGACGAAGCTGCAGCCCTACTACCAGAAGATTGGCATCAGCAGCCAGAACACCAACGTGACATTCAACAACGACGGCACCTTCTCGGCAAACTTCGACGGCAAGCCCTTCAGCGGCAACTGGACCTACGACGAGAAGAGCTGCAAGGTGACCATGAAGGGACTGCTGCTCTCCATCAACTGCTACGCCAAGCGCAACGCCAACGGCATAGGCCTGCTCTTCGAGGCCAAGAAGCTGCTCTCGCTGCTGCAGACACTGGCCGCCCTCAGCGGGAACTCGACGGTGAGCAGCATCGGCGAGATAAGCAAGAGCTACGACGGCGTGCGCATTGGTTTCGACTTCAGGTAATGCGATGAAGGAGTTTCTCAATGTGCTGAGGCGCTTTGTGCCGCCGTACAAGAAGTATCTGGTCATGTCGGTGGTGTTCAACATCCTCTCGGCCATACTCAACATCTTCTCCTTCGCCGCCCTCATACCCATTCTTGACATCATCTTCAAGACGGGCGACACCGAGAAGGCCACAGCCCTGATGGCGTGGAACTGGAGCCAGGCCGAGACGGTGCTCATGAACAACATGAACTTCTACGTGAACCAGCTCATCGGCGCCGTGGGGCATACCACGACGCTACTTGTCATCGGCATCTTCCTCGCTGTGATGACAGCACTCAAGACTGGCGCCTACTTTCTCTCTTCCGCCACCATCATACCCATACGCACAGGCGTGGTGCGCGACATTCGCAACCAGCTCTACCAGAAGATCACGTCGCTGCCATTAGGCTTCTTCTCAGAGGAGCGCAAGGGCGACATTATTGCTCGCATGAGCGGCGATGTGCAGGAGGTGGAGAACTCCATCATGGCCTCGCTTGAGATGCTCTTCAAGAATCCTATACTCATCGTGGCCTATTTCTCCATGCTGCTCTTTGTGTCGTGGCAACTCACAATCTTCACATTGGTCATCGTGCCAGTCATGGGATGGTTCATGGGATGGATAGGACGTAAGCTGAAGGCGCAGTCGGTAAAGGCACAGTCGCTGTGGAGCGACACCATGAGCCAGGTGGAGGAGACCCTCGGAGGCCTACGCATCATCAAGGCTTTCTGCGCCGAGGACAGGATGAACGCCCGCTTCGACAGGACAAACAGTGCCTACCGCAACGATATAATGCGCGTGAACATCCGCCAGTCGTCGGCCCACCCCATGTCGGAGTTCCTCGGCACGGTGATGATTGTCATTGTGCTCTGGTTTGGCGGAGTGCTTGTGCTCAACTACAAGACCCTTTCCGGCCCCGTGTTCATATATTACATGGTGATGCTCTACTCCATCATAAACCCGCTGAAGGACCTTTCCAAGGCCAGCTACAGCATTCCCAAGGGCTTGGCGTCGATGGAGCGCATAGACAAGATTCTCATGGCCGAGAACTCCATCAAGGAGGCAGCACACCCCCGACACATATCATCGTTCGACCACCAGATAGAGTTCCGCAACGTGTCGTTCAGATATGGCGAGAAGTGGGTGCTTCGCAACATCAACCTCACCATTCCCAAGGGTAAAACCATAGCCATAGTAGGACAGTCGGGATCGGGCAAATCGACACTCGTCGACCTTATCCCGCGCTACTACGACGTGCAGGAGGGCGAGGTGCTCATCGACGGCATCAACGTCAAGGAGCTGGGCATACACGACCTGCGACAGCTGATAGGCAACGTCAACCAGGAGGCCATACTCTTCAACGACTCATTCCGCAACAACATCGCCTTCGGCACCCCTTGCCCTCCCCTCAGCGACACTGTCGCAGCCAGCCATTTCCCGGAAGCCCCAACAGCCTCAGACAGCAGCATTGCCGAGGCCGCCAGGATTGCCAACGCCTACGACTTCATAATGGCCTCCGAGCACGGCTTCGACACTAATATCGGTGACCGCGGCGGACGCCTCAGCGGCGGACAGCGGCAGCGCGTGTCCATAGCCCGTGCCATACTCAAGAACCCGCCAATCCTGATTCTCGACGAGGCCACATCGGCACTTGACACCGAGAGCGAGCACTTGGTACAGGATGCACTGGAACGCCTGATGAAGACGCGCACAACCGTGGCCATAGCCCACCGCCTCTCCACCATACGCAATGCCGACGAGATTGTGGTGCTGCACGAGGGGAAGATTGTGGAGCGAGGCACACACGACGAACTGCTCATGGCCAACGGATACTATAAGAAACTGCACGAAATGCAAAAAGCGTAACAAAGAGACGAGCATGAAGAACCAGCATACACCTCCCACCCCGCTGCGCTACACCTCCTACAGGTTGCTGTTCCTGCTGACAGCATACGCTGCCACGGTGGCAATCTTCGTGGCGGCAAAAGTGGTGTTCATGCAGGTGTGCGGCCAGGGGCAGCAGGTGTCAATAGCCGATATGGCCGACGTGGCGCTGCACGGCCTGTCGCTCGACATGTCCACGGCTCTCTATTTCCTTATTCTGCCACTACTGACATGCGTGGCAAGCCTGTGGTGCAGCAGCGGCGTACTGCGGAAAGTGCTAAACACCTATTTCGCCATCATCGCCGCGGCCTTCGCCCTGGCCTTTGTGGCCGACTCCACGCTCTACCCCTTCTGGGGCTTCAAGCTCGACGCCTCCTGCCTTCAGTATCTTGAGACACCCTCTGAGGCCACGGCAAGTGTCAGCATAGCATTTCTTTGCGTCAGAGCGGTGGTGCTCATAGCAGCGGCAATAGTCATCTACATAGTCTACACACGCTGCATGCTTCTCTTCGACTGCCGCCGTAAGGTTTCTTCGCTCCCACTCTCGTTGGCAACCTACGTGCTGCTGGTGCCAGTATTCATAGTGGGAATACGCGGAGGCCTTGACGAGTCAACCACCAACATCGGACAGGTTTACTTCTCGCAGCGGCAGTTTCTCAACCACTCTGCCGTGAACCCCGTGTTCAGCTTCTTGGCGTCGATGGAGAAGACCGCCAGCGCAAACGTTGTCTACAACTTCTTTACTACAGAAGAATGCTACCGCCTCGCCGACGGCATCTACCCTGCCACCACCCGCCATGGCAGCGATGCCACCCCCGCCCTCACCGACACTCTTCTGCGCATACAGCGCCCCAACGTGGTAATCATACTGCTTGAGAGCTGCGGCAGCCAGTTCCTCACCGTCATGCCACGGCTAAGACAGCTCATGGCAGAAAGCGTTAGTTTCACCAACTGCTACGCCAACAGCTACCGCACTGACCGCGGCACACTCTGCGCACTATCGGGGTACCCATCGTTCCCCACCATGTCGGTAATGAAGATGCCGGCAAAGACGCGCACGCTGCCATCAATAGCCAGCAGTCTCAAGGCCGAGGGCTACAACACACACTACCTCTACGGCGGCGACATCAACTTCACCAACATGCGCAGCTACCTTGTGGGCACGGGCTTCGAGAAGCTCACATGGAAGGCCGACTACAGCTCCTCCGAACAGAACACGGCAGAATGGGGAGTGCGCGACGACATCACTTTCCGCACACTCTACAACCTCATCACCTCAAAACCCCAAAAACCCAAAACCCCAAAACCTCAAAACCTTATCTGCTACTCCACTCTCTCCACACATGAGCCATGGGATGTGCCAGTACACATAGATAGCATCAACGACGAGGTGCTCAACGCTTTCGCATACTTAGACCTATGCATCGGGAAATTCATTAACAGTCTGCGGCGCACGCCACAGTGGGACAACCTGCTGCTTGTGCTACTGCCCGACCACAGCATAAACCACGGACAGTTAGACGAGCTGCACCCTGACCGCAACCGCATACCCATGATCTGGACGGGCGGGGCCATCATAGGCCCACGACAGCTCACTGCCCTCTGCAACCAGACCGACCTGGCCGCAACCCTGCTCGCCCAAATGGGCATCGACCACAGCGCCTTCACCTTCAGCCGCAATGTGACAAGCACCGATTACCGCCGACAGATGGCCTTCCACACATTCAACAATGGATTCTCAATGGTCGACAGCACCGGATTCACTGTCTACGACCTCGATGCCAACCGCATCATAAAGCATTCAAGCGCCATCGGCGGTTCACCCGCCGACTCCACCCACGCCCTTAGCATGGAGCGCTTGGGAAAGGCCATACTACAGCTCACATCCACCGACCTGAAAGAAAGATAAACTCAAACCTACAAAACCTACAAAAACCTACAAAACCTACCAAACCTACCGAACCTACCAAACCTACAAAACCTATGAAGAAAAATCTCTTTATCACACTTGCCCTAATCGCCGCCACACTGTCGCAGCCTGCCGCCTCTCTCAGTGCCAAGACTTCAACCACCATCCCCCAACGCGGCACCATAATAAAACCCACCGACCCGAACATCCAGTACACGGGCCGCATAAGTTTTCACAATCCCGAGCGCCCCGTGTTCAACTACCCCGGCACACAGATTGCCGCCACCTTCACCGGCACCAGCCTGAAGCTCATAGCAAAGCCGCGCAGCGGATATTTCATGGCGCAGATAGACCGCGCCGAGCCGTTCAAGGTGGCATTGCGAGGCGAGCGCGACTCTGTGGTCACTCTGGCCACCGCACTTCCCTACGCCCGGCACACCGTCAGGTTGATGTACATTGTCGAGGGCTTCGAGCTGATGCCAGAGTTCTGGGGGTTCATCCTCGATGAGGGCTGCTCTCTCTGTGAACCGCCGCAGTTGCCAAAGCGGAAGATAGAGTTCGTGGGCAACAGCATCACCTGCGGCTACGGCAACGAGAGCATGGAGCGCACCGACCCCTTCGAATACGAGACAGAGAACCACTACTACACCTACGCCGCCATCACATCGCGCGCACTCAACGCCCAGCACTGGGTAGTGGCACGTAGCGGCATTGGGGCCTACCGCAACTACAACGGTCCACGGGCCGGTACGCCCGACAACCGCATGGACGCACAATACAACTATACTCTCTACGCCGAACGCTCTAAGTACCGCCAAAGGAGTGCCGCCGAGGGAGAGAAGTGGGACTTCAGCCGCTGCCAGCCCGACGTGGTGTGCATAAACCTCTGCACCAACGACCTCTCCACTCCCAACTACGACCTGCGCCTCTTCAAGCAAGGCTACAAGACGGTGCTCGGACAGGTGCGCAGCGGCAACCCCAACGCCGCCATCGTGCTGCTTTGCGGCAGCATGCTCGGAGGCAAGGAGCTGGAGCTTGCCAAGCAGACGCTGAACGAGATAGCCGACGAATGTCACCGCTCAGGCGACAAGCGCGTCTACCGCTTCGACTTCACTCCCCAGACCGGCGACCTCAAGTATGGTGCCAGCTGGCATCCCAGCCTGTGGCAGCACGAGAAAATGGCCGGCGAACTAACCGCATTCCTAAGAACAGTAATGCAGTGGTACTGAAAACCTACCGAACCTACTAAACCTACCGAACCTACTAAACCTACCGAACCTACCAAACCTACAAAACCTACCCAAAAAAACACTATGAACAATGACCCAATCCAAGAGATTTGACGAAATAAGCATTATGCGCGTCATGGCAATGATAATGATTGTTGCCTTTCACAGCATGTGTTTCTATAACGGGCGATGGACAAAGGTGGATGCCATCTATATTCCTTTTTGGGCAAAGACATCCATTCTTCTCGACTCTATCGACTTGAACATGTTTGTCTTTATCTCCGGCTATCTCTACGGTTACCTGTATATTTTCAAGAACAAGTATCGTCATCCGGCAGAAGTAATCCGCAACAAGGCCATCCGTTTGTTGATACCATATTTCTTCTGGGGTATTCCAATGGTCATCGTTTGGCCTTGGAATACATGGTCTAAGCTGCTATACGGTGTAGGCCATCTCTGGTTTCTGCTGATGCTCTTCGGAGTGATAACAATAACTGTTCTTCTTCAATTGTTGAACAGCCAAAGAATCAGGTTCACAGGCAGGCTTGGCATCGTTTTGATTGTTATAGGTTATTTGCTTTGGTTTGTCTTCTCCAACTATGTCTACAAGGGGGATTTTCTCTGCATCAACAAGGTGATGTCTTATTTCCCCGCATTTATGATTGGATATGTTTGCGCAAAAAAAACAAATAGCGTGGTTCCTGCCCAACTGGTCATACATTCTCTTACCTCACGTAGTCATTCTTCTGTATGTTTTAGTATGGTATCGTCTTCCTCTGCCTTGGTCACTCATAAGCCTTGCCAGGACTCTTAGTTCCTATGCCATCTGCATCTTTCTATTGATAATACTAAGCAAGGAATCGATGTCTGAACGCACAGGGCGTGTCGTCAGGGAGATAGAGCGCCTGAGTATGGGTATATACATCTTCAACCAGATAACTATGGACATTGTGTTTACAACACCTGTCTTGCATCAGTTTTTTGAGACACATTGGAAGATTGGGCCTTTCCTGCTATTCTTGATAGGATTCTTACCCCCGATGTTGCTGTCGTACGTGTTCAACAAATACAAATGCCTGAAATGGACTATTGGCGGGTAACATGATCCCTGATGATTTCCGAGATGATGCATGAGTCAAGGCGATGATAGCCATTCAGGTTCAGATGCAGCCGGTCGGTCAAGAACATAGTTGTATCGGTTGCTCCAGCAGGGTTCCATTGCTTTGCTGAGATGTATAGCACACTGTCTTGGAGTTTTGTTTTGGCAAGCATATCCTTGAGGGCATTCTGATAGTCAGCCCCTTGGTTGTTGTCCGCCCCCATCAGCACAGCACGCATTTTGTAGAACACCCGCTCCCGTAATAATTTTCTGCCCATGGGTTCAGTGAATTCTACAATGGGGATTTCCATCACCACGGGGCGTATCTTGTTGTGCAGGAGAAGCCTGATGATTAACCTCATATTCTCCGCATAATAAGACAAAGGCCGCAGGTATGTCACATCATTGATGCCGGCAAAGACAACACAATAATCGGGATGGTCTTCTATCAGAGGTTGTGTGCAACGGTCAGGCTCATTCGAATGTTCAACGGTCTTGTCACTATACATGAAGTAATAAATCTCCTTGCTCAATGCCCCCTTCTTGCCTCTCGTCATGGCTTTAATGGGTTTGTCGTATATTCTTTTCCCTGCGTTGACAATGATGGTGTCACCAGAGAGCAGCGTGTGATAGTCAGCCCAGCTGTCGCCAATAAAAGCTATACGTAAAGTATCGTCTTGATATGTCTTTCTGATGGTGTATAGTGGCAATTCCTCCGGCACATAGAAAAACCGGTATTGAGGAATGAAATAAAGAATAACAGACAACAGTAGGGCAACGAAGACCACTCCCCATAAAATTCCCTTCTTGAATTTATGGAAGACGCCCAGCGACGGCTCTTCTGGCATTACCCTTGGTTGCATATCTTTAGAATAACATCAATAAACCTCAAAACCTCACACTTTTTGGGGCAAAATTACGAAAAAACTCCCATTCCATGACAATACGTGAGATTCTTTTACGGATTATTAAGCCATTGCCTCAAATCAGGATTCCGCTATCACCACCCTCATCATAGGTTGGATGGAGACCTTTTCTACCTTTGCAAGAATTTTGCATGGTAAAATGACATTAATATAGAATTATTTCTTATCTTTGTACCCAAATTGCGACAATGGAAAGGATTTAATATGAGAAAACGAAAATACGGATTATTGGCGTTGTTGCTGGCATCAACGGTCTGTTTTGCGCAGACAGACTCCGTCAAGACTGTCATTGAGCGAGAGAAGCCACATTCCGCCTTGGATTCCGGACAAGAGCAGGCCCGGCAGGATGTGAATAAGTTAAGAGTGGGCATCGACTTCCTGACACACGGCGAGATGTGCGGCGGCGGACTGCCAAGATCTGCCGACGGCAGCAAGTCGACAGAAGACCGCTCGAGTTTCCTCTTTGGGCGGTTCCGATTGAATGTTGACTACGAGAGGCCCGGCTTGCAGGCCCATGCCACAATACAGAACAAGGCGGTATGGGGCATGTCTGGCAACCAGGCCCTCAACCTATATGAAGGGTGGGTGAAGATGACGGCAAAGAACGGCCTGTTTGCTCAGTTGGGCCGTGTGGCACTGGCCTACGACGATGAACGAATCATAGGCCCTAACGACTTTGCCACTGCGGCCATGTCGCACGACGTGTTGCGTGTGGGCTACGAGGGTCACGGGCATAAGGCGCATGCCATACTGGCCTACAATCAGACTGGCGATCAGGTCTATTCCGGTTCATATTACGACAATGGGGCACAGTACTACAAAACCTTGCACACCCTATGGTATCACTATGACGTGCCCAAGTTTCCCTTAGGCGCCTCGCTGCTCTTCATGAACATAGGCCAGCAGACAGGCATACAGGGCTCTGAGGCGCAACCCCCGAAAACAGAGTATCAGCAGATGTTTGGCGGCTATGTCAACTTCCACCCGAAGCACCTGACGGTGGAGGGGTCGTACTACCGCCAGACGGGAAAGATGGCGAACGAATACAAGCAGTCGTCCCCTATCAAGGCCTGGCTGTGTAGTGCCAAGGCTACGGTCAAGCCTACCGACAAGTACGGTTTCACACTGGGTTACGACTATCTTAGCGGCGACGAATATGTGCCAGTGATATATGGTGGAACAATGGGGCTGCCCCGCCACGCAGAGAATGGGGGCTTTGCACCGCTTTTCGGTTCGCGAAACAAGTTCTACGGCATCATGGATTATTTCTATGCAAGTGCATACACGCAAGGCTTTACGCCCGGACTGCAGAATGCCTACGTGGGCGTGTTGGGCAAGCCTGTAGCAAAACTGAACTGCAGCGCCACCTACCACTATCTGGCAGTAGCCACCGACCTCAATGGCCTTAACCGCACACTGGGCTACAGCATAGAACTTCAGGCCGCCTACCAGTTCTCGAAGGACATCAAGCTGGTGGCAGGCTATACGCAGATGAGAGGCACTGAGACCATGGACCGCCTGAAGCAGGGCAACACCAGCAAGAATGCCCGCTGGGGATGGTTCTCGCTGGTTGTATCGCCAAGCATCTTCACCACCAGATTCTGAGTTTCAGTCCGAAGGAAAAGAAGCACTCCTGACATGCAGAAGTGCTCCAATCGTTAGAAGTTCACAGAGGGATGTGGCTTTTGGGAAATCAGTAGTCAAGAAACGAGAAGTCCTCTCTGTAAGGTCTCTCATGCCAGTACTCATAGAAATTCTGGCTGCATGGAGGGAGATTGTCTCCCTGACCTTCACGGAAGATAATGTCCGCATCCTGTGCCTTCCTATACCCGGTCAGCTCCTCTTCCCATTCCATCTGCAACTGGGCTGGATCCCAGTTGCTGTCATACTTCTCAGCAAAAAGGTAGTAATAATAGGTTCCAAAAGTCTCGCTGGTGATATGCTCCCAGTATCTGTCCCACCAAGACTCCTCGGGAAATCCCAGTGCTCGCCACAGGTCGCTACAGCGCCGTGACAACAGCTCGCACTCTGTCTCTGAGATGACATCCGTGAGCCTGACCCGCTTGTTGTCGAACCACACATAGATCCAGTCGTCAAAGTCCTTTTCCTCAATCAGTCTCATTGTCAGCCTCCAGACCTTCAGTGCCCACCAGAAATGTCCTGTCTCGGCGCAGAGGTCGCCAATGTACATGCCTTTCTGGAACTTCCTCTTGCAGCTCTCCGCGCAACGGATGGGATGAATCTCGCGGTTTACCAAGTCCTTCAGCAGACGCGCTTCCAAGTGAGTAACAACGCCATTGGGCATGCAGCGGCATACCCGATAGGGAATTCTTCTTCTCATAATGTCTTTGAATTTGATGTGTAACAATGTAAAAGAACACTTACACCAGCCTTGTCAGGCCAGTGTGTTTAGGGGCTTGCCCCCCATTGTTACACGGTGCTTGGAAGCAGATTCTTAGCTACGTCATCTTGCTTGTGCTAAAATTGAGGCTGCAAAAGTACAAAAAATCTATTAAACAGCCAAAAATATCGCCATATTTTCAAACATTTTTTAGATTTCCTTGAACTGTTCGTTACTCAGCACCCTCAAGATGAGTGCCCCATTCGGGGCAGAAATCGAACAAATCTGACCAAGTCTTACAAAAAGAAATAAGGTATGTTCTATAAATTCGTTTTTCTGTAGGGACTTACTTTATGTATGTCCGATTCTATGCTGTTTTGCAGACATACATAAAGGACTCGCTACGCGCTTCGCTCGAATCGAAGAAGTCCCTACAATTAATAGATATTTCCTGATGGACTTCATTATCATTGTTGTTAGATTTGTGCATATTTTTGTTCTTTGTAAGGAGGCGGTGCTGAGTACACATGTCAATATGCATATTAGTGCTTACCATACACATACAGCTCGGCATCTTTACATCCGTCTCAGCCTATCCCCACCTGCTTCGTGCTTAAGACCAACGAGCACCCCCTTTGTCCAGTTCATTTCGTCGGCCACCTACGGCAGAAACATTCTGATGCGATAGCACATGCGGATTATTTAAAATAATGTCTTGCCACTAAAAACCACGCCTTTTACGGTAATCATCAAAGGTGTTTAGTCTGTTATAAACAGGAACACTCCTACGAACTACCGTAACCACAGTCTTGTAAGAAAAGAAATGAGAAATGCGTGCTCTGACAGGCATACCATCTTTGACAGCAGGCTGCCACCCTTTTGTCTTTCGGAGACAGCGGATGACATCTTTTACGGCCTTTAAGTCATTACCCCGCTCCACGACTGGACAAGAAATACGTCCGTCTGTTTCAACTATGAAAGATACAACTACGTTCACTATTTCATTTTTTTTGCTAAGGTGCTGCTTCATGTACTCATCTAAACCGTCTTCAGTTTTTAGCCGTGGCCTGATAATACTCCCATTAGCATTATATGACGTAAGGTCATATACGACATCAGTGCCATTTTTCTCTCCATACTTTTTCATTATATCGCCAGACACTTCTTTTGATTTTTTACTAATCGTTGTTATGTCTTCGCTTGAAAGAGCTGAGATTTGCTTATTAATGCCACTTATCCAGTACTCATTATCCAGCAAATATAGATGCATATCCTTATATGGTTTCTTGTCTTCCGCATAAAGATTCCCTATGCTATTTCTTCCTCTAATATATACACACAAGTTACTTGACGAGGGTGAAACATTATTATTTCCAGCCCCAAAAACTGCTACCAACATCATTCTGTATCTTACGGGATTTCCGTCAATTGTGGCAGGAGCAAATCTTTGTATCTTTTTCAATCCATCCTTAACCGCATCAATGAAAAGGTCGTTGCAAGATTTTGAAATGCTATTTGAAACATTACCATAGGTGGTTATGCGAGTATTTCTTGGCAACACGTTGGAAATGCTTCCGTCTTTTTCGACAACAAAGCTCAAATGCACGACACCGTCAACGTTGTTATCCTCGGCAAGTTGTGGGTATTTTATTGTCTTTGATGCAATTTCTTGAAATTGAGCTTCGCCTTCTGGATAGGAAGGCACGACATCAACTTTTTCGTATATTGAATCATTATCGTCGACAACATCAGTGTTGGCGAAAGTATTATCATCTTGAAGATTTTTTGTTGGCGTATAGTCAGTTGGCCTAAGACGAAATGTTACAGGAATGTTATACTTCACACGGACAGCCTTTCCATTTTGCATGCCAGGTCTCCACTTAGGCATACCCTTTACAACCCTAACAGCCTCTTTGTCAAGTGACGGTTCTACGGACTTTACTACTCTAACGTCAGTGACAGAACCGTCAGTGCCAACTATGAACGAACAAACGACCTTTCCTTCTAAACCATTTTCTTTAGCGTCAACAGGGTATATAATCTGATTTGACAAGTAATTAATGAGAGAAGAAGCACCACCAGGGAAAGAGGGCATCTGGTCTACTACTTTATACACTTTGTTTTCTTCTGTTTGCGCTTGTAAAAGCGAGCAGAAGCCTCCCAACAGAAGCATTAATAAGAAACTCTTCATATTTTTTTCGTTAGATATTATGTCTATGCAGTAATAGTAGTTAATCTGTATCAGGTCTTCGGTAGTACTTCTGTGATTCTGGATTGCGCTCTACTGTATAGGCGTCTGACCGCGGTACTCCTTTTTACCTCTATATTGTCACGATTATGCCATACATGTATAATAAACTAAACATATTGATGTTAGTTACCTACTGGTTTTTCCATTATAAAATAACGCCTTGATGTATCTAATAACGCCTAATAATGCGTAAAAGCCTCCACAGCCCAGCGCCCCCCAAGCAAGGATATAACGTCCACCTCCATTGCTTTCAGCAATACGATGTGTTACACCAGTGATAATCATTCCTATAATAAAAATAATGCTTCCTACCAAAATAGTCTTTATGGCGGACTTCTTTCTTTGCTGCTTTACGACTAATATCATTCTGTCTGTAATCATTGCTGCCCCTTTTTCCTTGAGACCGTCCTTTTTCAGAATCTGTATTACCTCTTGTCTTGACCTGTCACATTGGGCTAATTGAAAACCGGCTTTGAGGTGGGAGCTATGATAGGCATACGAGGGGATTCCGTTTGCATCACAGCCCCTATTGAGGTCTATGTCAATTTCTGAATAAAGCAATGACAAATCCATGTCACCGAAATAGACAGCAATTCCCTCCAAGCGTCCTATGTAGCCATCATCAAAGGGAGATATTCCTTTTTCGCTCTGCTCCTTAATCTTCATCTGTAACTTTTCAAACGCTTCAAGTTCCCCAACAGAGGCATAGGGCCTGATGGTGTCTATGTTGATACCGATTTTTTCTTTAGGTTTAATCCGCTCAGCCACAACAGCATACATATAGCCTAACAACCTTCCCTCAAACCTGTTTGCAGGAAAGCCGTTGGTTTCCGGTACTTTTAAATAGAGACCTCCGTTCTTTGAAGTCTTTATCAATTCCAATGCTAAAGGAAACTCACTCTTTGGAGAATCGATCCACTCTGCCGACATTCTAACTTTTTCTTCCATTCTATCAATATTCATTTATTACAATAATGCTTATGGGTAATCGACTTTTTATAACACTAATTCAAGCTCCTCACCCTCTGTCGTAAATCAAGTCTCCTGGGGTTTGGTTGAGCATGCGTGACATGACAACAATGACAGTGGCGATAGTAGACAAAAGAATAACTGCTGTTGCAACATAAGTAGTAACATTCCATAGACAAAGGTAATTGAAACCGTCTTTTTCCACACCCATGAGCGGCAGCAATACTTGAACAAGCCAAGTTATAAACAAAGCGAATACCACCGCCGAACATACTATGCACACCAGAATTACCACATAAACATTGATAAGCTCGGCAGCATTCATACCAAAAGCCTTGAAAGTTCCAATGTTCCGTTTCACCTTCTGGAAATAGCTTTGCAGCATGTTTACCAAGAACATGATGATGCATACAATGCTGAAGACAACCATTGCAACAGAAAGAATGCCTGCCATCACACTGACAGCGTTGAAGTTCTCCTTTGAGTTAACTTGCGTCATCTCTATCTGAAGCTCAGAAACCTGTTTGACATAACGTTCAAACGGACGAATGGAATCGAGACGAATAAAATGAGCAGAAATGACATCGTCAGAAGTTGTGTTTCTTGTATTCCCGCCATCGTTAAGTTCTTCCATTGTCTCCTTCATGCTTTCATTATAGTCGTACACACGGATGACACCTTTCCCCTCATAGAGCTTAAGGATCTCTTTTTCCACAGTGCAGTATGCCATAACCGGAGTTCCGGGGAAACCAACTTCCACACTCATAATATGCCCCTTTTTCCAAGACAGCAACCGCTGCTGCACCCTCTCTTCTGTAGCATCCACATAGGCACTGTTTCTCAATGAGTCCGGCAAAACGGTCTGGATATGCTGCAGGTCAAAGTCGGTGACCTCTTCAGGAACAAAGAAACGCAGTTTCCTTACATATTTCTCATTGTTCATGTTGAAAGGCTTGTCAATGGCATCGTCGTTCAACTGCTTATAGAGATATTTCGACGAAACCATCTCTTTATTCATCGGGAGTCTCTTCACTACAGCAAGCAGCGGCAATGGCGAACGCACATAATCGCCATCAAGAAGATCATAGCCCAAAGTGTCAGCACCTTCGGCCTTCTGGTGACAATCAACAAACGATGGGGGATTGTTACGGTTGAACCCCAAATGCTCCAAAGCATCAGCTGTCATAATAACGCCAAGGGAGTTCTCGCTAATACTGTCGGCATCTATACTTAGCCCATTTACCACATTGTCCTCGCTGAGAACTGCAGCAATAAGGTCGCTGCCCATATCCTCGTAATAAAGTATACTGAACAGAGGAACCTTACCTGAAGGAGAGACCAAGTCAAGAGAGGCATTTATCTCAGTCTGAATACCATCAAACAAATATCTTTGGCGAATCGACTCGTTTTCAAGTGAGTCCCTAAGAATACCTATTTTCTCCAACGAAGCGTCACGGTTTATGTTAACCCAGTTGGTAAAAGGGTCGTTCATCTTTTCCTTAAGATAGTCCATGCTGCCAGAAGAGAAGGCAATGGAAAAGAATGTGGCAGTCAACACCATGACAAGTAGCCAAAAATTGGATGCGTGACGACCAATGATGACGCGAGCCTCGCGCCGCATAAGCAAATCCTGATATTCCTTAAAAAGTTTCATGCTACTTCTTTCTTAAATACTCCTCAAAATCATTAGTAAGATATTCCCCTTTGCCGCCACTCCACTTACTACGGCTCTTGTCAGGGCGGAACACACAGCCATCGTCAATGAAGCCGTATGTTATCTCCTCATCGCTAACATTGTTGCTCTTGCGTGACTCTTTGCGGATTTTTATTATTACATCGGCGAAACTTGTCGCCAAGTGCATGTCGTGGCTGACAATAATGGCAGAAGTGTCCTTCTTCTCGTCCACGCTGGTCGCAATAATCTGCATTACCTTTGCAGCATTGTCGGCATCTAAGTTTCCCGTTGGCTCATCACCAAAAAGAACCGTAAATTCCGGTAATATTGCACGGGCGAAAGCCAGTCTTTGCTGTTGCCCGCCAGACAGTTCATGAGCCATGCGAGCCTCGTCAACATGTTCAAGCCCAAGCGAAGCAAGCACCTGTTTTGTTCGTTCGTAGCACTCCTTTTTATTGTAGCCCTGTAGCATGCGCGTGTAAGCCACATTCTCGTAAGCAGTAAAGTTACGCATCAGGTTTGTGCTTTGGAAGATGAAGCTGTACTCCTCCTGGCGGAACTTTGAAAGAGCTTTGTCGCCAGCCCTCCAAAGAGCACAAAGGTCAATGTCTTTTCCGTCAAGACCATGGAACAGAAACTTTGTTTGGACATCTGGCACAATGGTGTTGTTCATCATGCCTAATGTTTCCAAAATAGTGCTCTTGCCTATGCCAGACTCTCCTACAATAAACACTTTCTCTCCGCGGTCAAGCTGGAGATTCTTTATCTCCAGCACCACGCGCGACACTCCCTCTTGGTATGGATGGTCGTAGGAACACCTAAGGTTCTCAATTGTGAACAGTTTCATTCGAAGTGGTAATTTGCTTTATGGCAACATTTCAATTGGAATCCAGTAGTAGAATACATGGTTCACCTCAAGGCGGTACTTGTAACCACTGTATTGCAGTCGTCGAAGCTCCTCGTATTTCTTTGAGAAGTTATCAAGTATTTCAAAATATTCGGGGTTCTTTACCACGCTGCTGTTAGCCATGTCCTTAAGAGAATACTTGGTGAATCGCATGCTCTCGGTAGGTATGTTCAAGCCATAGATTGCTGTTTCAAGCTCACTTGATGACATGTTGTTGATTCTCTTCTCGTCATCGTCGCCTAATTGCATCTTGAGAAGTGCGCGAATTGCATTGATAAAATGAGTTCGGTCCTGGCTCTTCATCTTTGCAGCCTCACTTATAGTCTTCAACTTGGCAATCAAGTCTTCAAGCTCCCCAGGAGAAAGATAAATAATATAGTGCCAATAATCATTTCCGTCAGAATCCTTCAACTTAACATAGCTGTCAATCAAATTTTCGGCTCTAACTTGTTTCCATGAATCATAGCCACGCTCTCCCAAAATTCTTTTTATTAATTCCTTATTAATAGTATTGTCTATTCTCGTATTGTCAACAAACGCCAAACACCTAATTGCATTCTTTTTTTTATCAGGTTCTTCCAGAACAGGGTAACGGAGCAGACTTGGCTCCATCCTATACATTGTGCTTCTATTATTGTCAATGTGGTTTTGTTGGCCGTACTGCCAGTAAGTAATTATTTCATCTTCAGAAAAACTATCTGAGTTGTAGAAATATGCTCTCTCATTAATGTGATTATCCACGAAATCCGGATTCCAATTCGGCTCGATGCATAAGCGCTGGTTCCAAGCGACATAGTCATCGCGATTCACCCATCCATAAAGGTTGTTTCCTGTAAGTCTTGATTGCAGGGAGAGCAATGCTCTGGTTCCGTCTGGTGTTTCCTTCATTATGTAAGAGGCCCACACACCATGAATAGAACATTCTGGGTTGGTGTTCTTCGTTGGATGTTTGTAGTAGTTGCCACTAAACCCTTTTCTTGAATCCTTTTTATTAAGAATGTGGCCAACAAATGCTTTTTTTAACACCCCTTGGTCGTCAGACGGGCAAATACTCCAAAGTAGCAAGTGTTCCATAGGCACCCAACCTATGCTTTTTGCATTAGATGGGATATCCGGGAATTTGTCCAATTTCGGGTCTGTATACACCAAAGCCATGTTATTCTCAATCTTTGCAACAACGACCTGCTCTCCGAAACTCAGCCTCTTAGGAGATATGGCCGACCCAACCGTCGGTTCCATATATGCCACATTTCTGTCTCTGTCGCTATATACAACCCATGGCCTGTCACTCTTTTTCATCTGCCCCCACCTGCCTCCAGCCTTGAATTCTGTTTCAAGGTCGCTTAATTTCAATACGTTATTGCGGAGCATTGCTGGCATGAAAGCATCTGCTTTTGGGGGCAATAGCGGCTGTGCGCTTACGGAAAGCAAGCAGCAAGCCAAGGAAGTCAGAATAGTGGACAAACGCATCATTACTTATGGCAACATTTCAATTGGAATCCAATAGTAGTATACATTACTCACTTCAAGGCGGTACTTGTAACCACCTGTCTGTAATCGTCGAAGCTCTTCGTATTTTTTTGAGAAGTTATCAAGTATTTCAAAATATTCGGGATTCTTTACCACGCTGCTGTTAGCCATGTCCTTAAGAGAATACTTGGTGAATCGCATGCTCTCGGTAGGAATGTTCAAGCCATAGATTGCTGTTTCAAGCTCACTTGATGACATGTTGTTGATTCTCTTCTCGTCATCGTCGCCTAATTGCATCTTGAGGAGTGCGCGAATTGCATTAATGTAGTGAGTTCGATCCTGACTCTTCATCTTAGCAGCCTCACTTGTGGCCTTCAACTTGGCAATCAAGTCTTCAAGCTCTCCCGAAGAAAGGTAAATGATATAGTGCCAGTAGTCGCTGTCATCGGCTCCCTTTAGCTTTGCATAGCCATCATAGGAAGAAATAGCCCTGACTTGTTTCCATGAATTATATCCACGTTCGCCCAGTATCTTTTTTAGAAATTCAGGATAGAAGTCAAGATTGTTCTTTGCCTTCTCAAATGTTACTTTTTTCGTGTTTGCGGAATTGGCAAAACCATCAAGTCCCTTGTCTATATAATTTGTCACGGCTGATGGAGCAAGTGATTTCCCCATGTCCTTTGAAAATCGTATACGCGCAAAAAGAACGCTTTCCTCTTTCCGAGATGAACGGAAGCCATAGCCGTCATTGTCTTTTGAGGGTGAGAACTTCGCTTCAGCATTTATTTCCTTATATTGGTTTTCCACATTCTTGACCACCAAGTCAGTCATTTGGTCTGTGTAACGTGCCCAGCTACCCATTTCATTTCTCATAACCTGTATAGACATGATTTGGATATTATTGTCAGAAAGGCGCTTTAGTAGTTTCTGATCTCCCAGTGAATTGTCGCCTTCTGCGGCTCCTCGGTTTCCCACCACGAGCAACAGGTTGCTCTGGTCTTTGCTGAATCCCATTTTGGAAGCATCGATAGCAATATTTATGGCTTGTGGAAGGGCCACGTCGCGAGCATTGCCCGTAAGTTTTCCGTTTGCCTTGGAGGCATCAAGCATGGAGAGGAGTCGGGCATCGTCAGTGTTTGTCAAAGGAATTACGTCGATGGCAGAACTACCGTTAGCAGCCGCACGATAGAGCACCAGGCCTGCTTGGACTGTCAATCCCTGGTTGGCATAGCTCTTGCATTTTGCGAGTGACGCCTTTATTGCCGGCAGATACTGGCTCATCTCCGTTGTAGCCTCTACAGCAAAAATAATATTTATCTTGCGCATTTCTCGCTCCACCTCATTTACTATTTCGTTGCCTTTACTAACATAAGCCACACTTTCATTTATATTACCTCTTCTGTCAGCAAAAGAAGTACACTTCACTGCATTATTTGTAGGCTGCGAGAGAATGGGGAAACGCAACAAGGCAGGTGCCATACGATATTGTAAGTTTCGATTGCCCCTGTCCACATTATTTATTTCTCCGAATTTCCAATGTGTTACAATCTCGTCGTCGGTTAGTTTGTCTGAAATATAAATATTGGCTATGGCATCCTTATGCTTTTCCACGTAAACTGGATCCCAGTTGGGTTCAAGGCATGTACGCTGATCCCATGGAGTATAGCTATTACGATTTACCCACCCATAAAGATTGTTACCCGTAAGTCTTGACTGCAAACAGAGTAATGCACGCATACCGTCAGGAGTTTCTTTCATGACATAATAAAAATGCATATCCATTTTCAGATCTTCAGGATTGGTGTTTTCCGTAGGATGTTTGTAGAGCTTTCCATGAAATGTTTCATTCTGCCCGATCTTATTCAAATTTATGGCGATGAGTGCCTTGCGTAGCACTCCGCGGTTGTCAGACGGGCATATATTCCAAAGCAGCAAGTTCTCCATAGGCACCCAGCCTATGCTCTTTGCATATGATGGAATTTCCGGGAAATTGTCTACTTTCGGGTCTGTATACACCAAAGCCATGTTATTCTCAATCTTGGCAATAACGACCTGCTCTCCGAAACTCAGTTTCTTAGGAGATAAGGCCGACCCAATCGTTGGTTCCATATATGCCACATTTTGGTCCCTGTCGCTATAGACAATCCAAAAACGCTTTTCTGTTTTTCTCTGCCCCCATTTGCCGCCTGCTTTGAATTCTGCTTCTAAGTCTGCTACTTTCAATATATTACTATTCAGCATAGATGGCATTTGAGCCATCACTTTGTTTGGTAAGCTCGGCTGAGCTGAAAGTGATATGGCACAGACAGAAAATACTATTGTAAAAAAAAGACTTCTCATAATCTGAAAAAAATTAATAATTCTTTCTTACATTGATAGTTTCATTGATATTGTCAGGGTTCAATATTCCAAACGGATTGTTTTCGTCTATTTCGATTGAACGGGGACAAATTACATTAAAACGAAATCTGTCATTGGCAAGATAGAAAGAAAGATCCAACTCAAAATACATAGCTGCAATCAATACTTCGTTGTTACTCATAGTCCAAAATGACTGACCAACATTGAATACGAAATATGTGCTTCCATAGATGAGATTTCTTTCGTTGTCCACAAAGTTATACTCTTTGAGCAATTCCAAGATACGCTGCTTGTCATAAGAACCGTCAACAGAGCTTGATGTATTCTGTCTCAACCAGTTAAGAAGTCTTTCTTCGAAGTCATCGCGGTTGTCATCGCTCATGTTCACCTTTACTATAATAGGTTCACTGCCATTAGCAAGATAGAAGATGGCAGGGCCTTCAAGTAAAGCATGGTTATATGCATCCTGCAAATCCTTGAGCAGAGCCTGCAATGGAATTGATGGGTCCATTGCTGTATAGACAAATCGGAATGTTTGTTTAGAAGGTGTTGTCTCAGCCTCGTCTTGAGCCATCGTTGGCGTTGACGACAGAAGTGCTAAGCATAATAAAGTAAAAATTAAAGATAATCGTTTCATATCAGTATGTTTTTAGTTGTTTCATTTTAAAAGTCTTCATCATAGTCCTCATCTTCAATTTGCTGTTCCCCAACAGGTTTAAGCTTAATTGCAGTAATCAGGTTGTTGTCATCATAACTAACATCTGTGACGGTAACAGATTTCCACACGCCGTTTTTCAGGAGTGTTATTACATCTTGTAAAGAAGAAGCTTCCATCTGTGTGTCAGTAACAACCACGCTTAGCCCTTGAGCCAGATGAAGATTGTTTCCAAGTATTAGACTTTTGTCTTGAGAGTTTATTAGTTTCTGCAGCTCATCTGCCGGAATCTTGTCGACAGGTTCCCGCGGAACCACAAATCCTACAATATGCGTCAGTGGTGTAGTGATGGTTGTATCGCTCCACTCTGCCTGCAGCCTGACATTATATCCTTCTTCAAATGGTGGTATGCCACTAAACTGCCCGTCAGTGTTCTGCATCAGGATGCTGTCTCCATCAAGCAGGAAGAATGTAACCTTTGCGTCAGCAGTACTGTCGGCATGCAAGGACAGGTTGAATGTCTTGCTTGCCTCATCAAAGACAATAGTGTCGCAGACTAAGGTCGGCTCGCCACGGGGAGTAACCTCCGAATCGGTCGGTGCTGCCGTATTCTTACAGCCCACGATTAGGGAGGCAGAGACGGCTATAAGCAATGTTCCAAAAAATGAATTCTTTCTTTTCATCTTCTTTGCCATTATTGTTCATCGTAATTTTGGCTGGATACAGCAGAAACATTAACACTACGTACCATCCCGTTGTCGTCTATGTCAATACTGTTTACTCTGATGTTAGTGTAAGTATGGCCTCTAACACCTTGTCTGAAGTTCTGATAATCCATCGCTCTTCCATTAACATTAATTTTACAGCTGTCAGGGATTTTCTTACTGGAGCTGCCAGAGACTACTATTATTGAAATTTGGCTCTTCAGTTTGTCCTCGGCAGCCTTTCGTTCCTTTGCCTCTATCTCTTTTCGAGCTTGCTCTTCTCTTTCTTTTTGAGCCTTCAGTTCTTGCTCTTTCCTTTCTTTTTCTATTCGAGCTTGCTCTTCTCTTTCCTTTTGAGCCTTCATCTCCTGTTCTTTCCTTTCTTTTTCTATTCGAGCTTGCTCATTTCTCAGCTGTATGTTTCTCTCTATAGCAAGTTCTTCCTCCTCAGTCAGATCCCTCTTCTCTCTTTTCCAAGTGTTTGTTTCATTCAATTCGTTCTGACGATTCACATCAGTTGTGTCATTGTCATTCTTCAACTGTTTTTGGTCAGAAACATTTTGAGTCTGATTTCCAGAAGAAAGAGTATCATTATCATCCACATCAGGATTATTATATTCACCCTTAATTGTTTTTACCTCTGTATCCTTCTCCTTAATCAAAGGAGCCGCAAAGTAGCCGACGACAATACTAACTCCAAAGACGGCATACAGCCTCATAAGGCTTTTATTGTTTATATGCATAACTCAACCGATTTAGAATTTGTAAATAAGTGATACGGCAGCTTTCAGAGCACCGTGGCTGACACCTTCAGAGTGGCGGATAAAGCTATAGAACTTTTCACCACCCTCCTTGGTATAGTGCGCAAGATCATTACTCTTGTTGCTGGTCTTCCAGCTCTTTGTACCTGTCTGGTACTGTATGCCAGCATCTACTGCAAACGACTTGCCTATATTCAGACGCAGTCCCAAGCCCAATATGGCATCTATTGCCATGCTCTTCGTCGGGTCGGTATCATCAATCTCAATATCACCAGCCTGATGATAGCCAAAATCGTTCAACACAACTTCGCCTTTTTTTCCGACCTCGGTTAAACCTTTGTATTTCTCTGTCTTGCTGTAGTCTCCCCACACCGTATACCCATTACTGGTGCTGCCAGTGAGCTTGCCCGTTGATGTCTGGAACTTAACGCCCAGGTCTGCATATACAGATACTGTTGGGGCCACACGGTACTCTAAATCCAGATAAACGGGAATGGCAAGGTCTGAAGCCTTCATCTCTTGAGTAATGCTACTTACAGAGTCTTTTCCTATCTGATACTTACGGGTATACGTGTCACCATCTTCATCGTAGTTATCTGCATCTGCATTTGATTCAAGCGTCCCTCCATTTGAGGTCATTTCCATGGTTAGCGTGTTCGACGACAACCCGATACCGACAAACACACCTGTCTGAAGCCTGCCTGTCGACGGGAACACATATCCCAAGTCCACTCCAAAGCTCATCTCTCCTGCTTTAGATGTCTTAATATCGTTAGAAGCTTTACTGAGTTTGTTGAAGTCAGTCAGTGCAAAAGCCATGTTGGGGCGAACGCGGAACGAGCGGTCGTTGTATTTGGCATACACTTTATTGTCACATTCTCCCTTGACCTTTTCCTCTTCCACATCCGATCCCAAATACTTTATCTTGTCGCCGGGGTGAAGCAGCACCTGGTCGTAAGGGTTGAAGGACAGTATGCTGCCGTTGATGGTCAGCTTGTCGTCGCGCTTGTCGTTCTTCACCAACACCTTGTAGTTCTTCGGGAACTTCACCGGCTCGCCATCAGCCTTCAGTGCACTGATATAGCAACGCCCCGAGTACTTGTCAATGTTGAGTGTGGCTATCAGCTTATAGTTGTTCTTGAAGTACTCTTGAGAGTCGAAGAAAGTGCCGCACGAGTTCACGTACGAGATGCTCTTCTCCATCATTATAGGCAGAGACCAGTAGTCCCCTTCGTCCTTTATCTGGCCTTTCCTGATATTCTTCACCGTAACAGTCACCGTCTTGGCACTGCGAAGTGTTTTCACATAGTCATCAACGGTCAGCGTTGGCGCTTCACTCAGGCTCATCAGGTCGTTGTATATTTTCATCGACGTATTGGCGAACAGACTCTTGAAATGATCCTCCTTGTTGTCGTCATACACCGATGCCGCCTGCGCATACTCATTAACCACGGCATACGCCTTCTGGTAAACACGTCGCTCCTCTTGTGTGGTCAACGATTGGGCTATAGCCGCAGTTGCCATTATCGAGGCAATCAAAACTAATATATGCTTTTTCATGTTTGTTCCTCCTTTCTGTTTATCTAATCACCATTTTTTCTTCTATTTTCTTATCACCAATGTTGCAGCGAACGATGTAGAGGCCGCTGGGTAGGCCGTTAAGGTCTATCTGCTCATCGAATATGCAACGAGGCTCAAAATCTATACGTCTCACTGTAGCTCCACTCATAGCAACAATTTCTGCGGTTGCCGAGACTGGTGCGGAGACATTTGCCACCAAGTGACCATGCCTAAGCATTACATCAGCTTGCTCAACCGAACTAATACCTGTATCTGAAGCACGCGTATTAGAATCGTACTCTATTCTACAGCTTTGAATAGGCTTGCCGGCAATCTCCCACTGGGTACGTACCCATTTCTCTTTATTGTTGTCTGCCACAATGCTATTGCCATACTGGTAATATCTATAGTTATAGCCTTTAGTAGTACATTCTTTGTTGTCGTATCCAAAAACAAAACTGTAATCCTTCATTTCACTGTCACTCAAGCCCTCAAAAGTAGCAATCAGTATTCCAGAATTTCCATTTCCTTTTAAAACCAATTTAGCCGGAGCCACTGGGCTGGGATAAATCTCAAATGATATTTCTTTACTGTTTTCTGATGGATAGTTCTTATAATACAATGTAACCTTACCATCTAATGGCTTTTGGGGTCTTGTTTTGCTGATTGAGTAATTGCAGCTTAAGCCGTCTTTCTCTATAGTTGTACCGTCAATGTCCCACTTTAGTGCCCATTCATCACGAACAAAATCGGGGGTCGGATTATCTGTGCTCACTTTAAATGTTGCTTCCTTTCCTGCCTCTGGTGTAAAAAAACCATCATTATCATCAGCAAGCTTAATAAAGTCTGGAATTTGAGGCCTAGCCCTCTGTTCTATTGGAAGCGATACAGTATTTAGATTTCCATAACCATCATAATAATCAATTTTTATTTCTGCACTATGTTCTTTGTACTCACTATTAGGATTAATATGCAAAAAGATTTGTTTCTCTACCGACGTTTTATCCGACTTTGTAACTACAACAGATGTGATAGAAACCCAAGACTTATTGCCACCTATCTCTGGCTTCCAGTCTGTATTAACGCCTGTTACAACAATTTCAAAGTTGCCACCACTTACATCCGAATGAAGCGTACCATCAGAATGCTTGTCATCAACAATTTCAAACTTGAATTCTTCCTTGCCACCCTGTTTTATTATAACAGAATCTTTTTTCTCACCTTCTTCTGTTTCCCAGGAGAAAGCAATTGCCGATTGACGCTCTTCACCTTCGTTCTTTTCAATAGTGATCTTTAATTTTTCTGTCTTTTTCCCCTTATATTCTTTATTTCCATTTATCTCAACCCAACCTTTTTCGGAACTTGCTTCCCAAGAATCTATTGATGTCGAAACGTCAATTGTAAACTCTCCTCCATCCTTGAACAGGTTGACTGTCTTCGGTTTTATTTCAATGCTGGTTGGAGCTGCCTGTTGAGTGACTATTATTGTATCATTAACATCAACACTCCCATTATTCCAAGTAACAATGATATTGGCTGTACGTTCTGCACCCCCATTCTTCTTGGCCTCATATTTTACAGTGTAATTGTTTTGGCCTTCTCCGTTTTCTGGGTCAGTAATAACAAGCCATGAATCATCACTACTAACAATATTCCATTTAACATTGCTTGTAATGTCAAATTGTTTTTCGCCACCTTCATATACAAATCTTGGAGAATCATTTATTCCTATGCTAAGATCTTTTTCAGTGCCAATCTGAATAACGGTAATTGTTTCATTTTTTTCTTCTTTACCATCGTTCCATGTCACCGTTACTTGACCATAACGTGTAGGTCCGTCGTTTTCTTCTGCTTCAACAGTGACTTTTGCATTATTCTTGCCTTCCCCATTTTCAGGTTCCTTAATCGTCAGCCAGTCAACTAAACTCTCCACCTTCCAATTAACGTTGCTAAACACCTCGAAAGATGCAGTCCTGTCATCTCCAATTCGAGTTTCATTTGTGTTTACAGTAAGTTCTAAATCGTTGCTGAACTGTGTGACTGTAATTGTCTCAACAATGTCTTCTTTACCGTCATTCCATGTTACCGTAACTTGGCCTTCACGAGTGGTCTCACTGTCCTCTTTTGCTTCAATAGTAACTGTAGCATTGTCTCTGCCTTCTCCATTTTCAGGCTCCTTAATCGTCAGCCAGTCAACCAAACTCTTTACCTTCCAGCTAACGTTGCTAACAATGTCGAACGATGCACTTCCATTCTCAATTAAGAGAGCCTTATTGTTTACCTTAAGTCCTGGGGTGTTGCCAAGCTGGGTAATGGTAATAGTCTCCACGACATCTTCTTTACCGTCATTCCATGTTACCGTAACTTGAGTCTCTCGCGTATCGCCAGGGTTTGTTTCAGCTTCAACAGCAACTTTGTAAGTATCCTTGCCACTTCCATTTTCAGGATCCTTGATTGTCAGCCAGTCAGCCAAGCTCTCTACCTTCCAGCTAACATTGCTGGCGATTTCGAAGGAGCCATCTCCGCCTTTATAATCAAATAGGATTTTATCAGTACTTACCTTTAAATCAGGTTCGTTGCCAAGCTGAGTAATGGTAATAGTGTTAAATTTATCCTTAATGCCATTATTCCATCTTACAGAAACTTGCGCTGTACGTTTTGGTCCATGGTTTTCTTTGGCCTCAATGATAACTGTAGCATTATCTTTACCTTCTCCATTTTCTGGTTCTTTTATGCTCAGCCATTTTGCATCACACGTGACTGTCCAGTTAACATTGCTGGCTACATCGAAAGTCTTTGGGCCACCTTCAACACCGAAATTCAGTGTGTTAGTACTTAACTTTAAATCAGGGGTAAGTCCAAACTGAGAAACAGTCACAGTTACAGGCTGAAGACCCTCACCGTTGACAGTGAAAGTTGCCGTTCTGTTTGTGGGAGCAGAATTCTCGGAAGCAGAGACTTTAATCTTGCCATCTTCCTTTGTAATGGTAAGCCATTCTATGTTCTGTTCTCCTTTATATGAGACTTCTGACAATTGCCACTCAACGTTAGTCGCAACTTCTATTTCGTATTCGCCACCTGGGACGGCAAAAGACAATTGGTGAACGTTAAGAACAATATATGGGGCGTAGCCAAACTGAGTAACCTCTATTGTCTGGCTTGTGCCACCGCCTGATACTGTAATTTTTGCAGGACGTGAGTCAGAATTTGTGTTTTCCTTCGCATGCACAGTAACGGTAACAGGAGAAGGTTCATTTCCTTCACCACTGTCATTTTTAGTTATC
>JAFSKJ010000046.1 GCA_017449025.1 Prevotella sp.
GTGCCCCAGCAGCAGTATAGGGCGACCCCTTCAGGGTCGTTGTCCTCCCCTCTGCTTCTCCGGGGGTGCTTCGCACCACCCGGTTATTTAGAGGTGACCGCGTTGCGGTCATACTGCTGTTCAACCGCACAGCACGGAAAATTCCATTTTTTACGGAAAATGTATTATTTCAGGCTATAATCGGAACAACCATGCAACACCTCATCAGGCATGTTTCACGACATTATGGAACGCGGGCGCCCTCGCCCGCCCTGGGTAAACGGCCTAAAAAGCGGGCAAAGTGTTAAATAGAAGTTAAATATTGAAAGGCATGAGTCTTACGCCGCATCAAGTATTAACTTTGTAGCAAACTTTGAAGATTGATTGGCAACCCTAACTAAAACAGCTATGGAAACTTGGAAAGCAAACCTCGAAGACACCAAACGGCGATACATCGACTGGTGGAACCACAAGGGCATCGTCCTCAACATGTGGGAGCACTTTCAGGAAGGTGTCAGCCCTCATGCCGATGTACCCATGCCGCCACCTCCCCGCGACCTGAACCAGAAATGGTTCGACCCAGAGTGGCGTGCCGAATACTTAGACTGGTATGTTGCCCACTCGTCGCTCATGGCCGACATACTGCCCGTGGCCAATACGCAGTTAGGGCCTGGTTCGCTTGCTGCCATACTGGGCGGCGTGTATGAAGCCGGCCAGGACACCATCTGGATTCACCCCCGCCCCGTGGCCGACGGTTTCCCCGTAGACGACATTGTGTTCAACCCCGACCATCCCAACTACCAACTCCACAAAGCACTGCTGAGGGCTTGCAAAGAGAAGGCCAAGGGCCACTACTATGTGGGAATGCCCGACCTGATGGAAGGCCTTGACGTGCTGGCAGCCATCGAGGGCACGGACAAGGTGCTCTTGGACACGGTAATGCGGCCCGAGGTGGTGGAGCGACAGGTGGCGCAGATCAACGACATCTACTTCAAAGTGTTCGACGAGCTTTACGACATAATCCGCGAGGGCGACGAGATGGCATTCTGCTACTTCTCCTCATGGGCACCGGGAAAGATGTCGAAACTGCAAAGCGACATATCGACCATGATTAGCCAAGATGACTTCCGCCGGTTCGTGCAGCCGTTCATACGCGAGCAATGCCAGAAGATAGACTATACTCTCTACCATCTCGACGGCGTTGGTGCCATCCGTCACCTTGATGCACTGTTGGAGATTGACGAGCTGAACGCCATACAATGGACACCCGGCGTGGGTGAGCCGCAGGGAGGAAGTCCCAAATGGTACGACCTTTACAGGAAGATTCTTGACAACGGAAAGAGCATCATGGCGTGCTGGGTCACCCTCGACGAGCTGCGCCCGCTGCTTGACCATATCGGTGGCGACGGCGTGCACATAGAAATGGACTTCCACAATGAGCGCGAGGTGGAACAGGCCATGCGCATTGTCGAGGAGTATAAAGCCAAGCCCTTAGTTCTCGACGGAGCCATGGGAACGATGATACAACAGCATGACCTGAAAGAAGAAGACTTCCGTGGATGCCTGTTTGCCCAGCATCCCGCCAACCTCAAAGGCTGCAACGACGTGCTGTCGCTGACACGCCCCGACATCATCCGCCACATCCACCGCAAATACTTAGACGCTGGGGCCGACATTATTGAGACCAACACCTTTAACGCCCAGCGCATTTCCCTAAGCCAGTTTGGTTTGCAGCAGCATGGCCGCAGCATCAACCTTGCCGCAGCCAAGATTGCCCGTGAGTGCGCCAACGAGTTCTCATCGCCGGAAAAGCCCCGCTATGTAGCTGGCAGCATAGGGCCTACCAGCCGCACCTTCATAAGTGAAGAGGGTGAAGAGAAGAGAGAAGAATTGGCTGCCGCACTCAATGAGGCCTACGAAGAGCAGATAGCAGCCCTCGCGGAAGGAGGTGTCGACGCCCTGCTCATCGAGACCATCTTCGATGTGGAGATTGCCCGCATAGCCATTGAGGCAGCACGCAGGATAGCGCCCCAATTGCCAATCATGCTCAGTTTCTCAGTCGCAACTCCCGATGGCCACAACATGCTGGGGCAGGATATTTGCAAGTTCATCAGCGAAGAGGTTAGAGGATGCTTCTCTGTAGGCATCAACTGCTTCACCGACGTAGCGCTGATGACACCGCTCATACGCCAACTCTCCCAATTCGGCACAAGAGTGAGCATATATCCCAATGCCGGAATGCCTGACGCCAAAGGACGATACACGAAGACACCAGAGAGTCTGCTGCACGACGTATGGCCTTTGCTGGAAAACCATCAGCTGAATATAATTGGCGGATGCTGCGGCACCACAGACGCACATATCCGCCTGATGGCGAAAGCAGTGATGGGAAGCCCCCTCCTAACCTCCCCCTTGGGGGAGGAAGCCCCCCTCTCATCCCCCCCTGGGGGGAAGACAAACAGTTCCTCCCCCAAGGGGGAGGTTAGGAGGGGGCTTCTCTTCAATGCCATCGTAGACGGAAACAGCGAGGAGGCGGTGGCTGCCACAAACGATGCCCTGGCCAAAGGCACCTCCCCTCAGGACCTGATAAACGGTCAGATGATACGCGCCATGAGCGAGGTAGGCCGGCGGTTCCAGGAAGGAAAAGCCTTCGTGCCACAGCTGCTCATGGCAGGGCGAGCCATGAAGGCTGCCTTGGAGCTGCTAAAACCCTTGATGGCGGGAACTTCCCTTACGTCATTGGGCAAGGTGGTTATCGGCACCGTGAAGGGCGACTTGCACGACATAGGCAAGAACCTCGTGGCCTCAATGCTCGAGGGCTGCGGCTTCCAGGTGGTTAACATTGGCATTGACGTTTCTGCCGATGCCTTCATCCAGGCCGTCAAGGAAAACCAGCCCGACATTCTCTGCATGTCGGCGCTGCTCACCACCACGATGGGCTATATGAAAGAGGTTATCGACGCCTTGGAGGCGGCTGGCATCCGCCAACAGGTGAAAGTGATGGTTGGCGGCGCTCCTGTCACTCAGGGCTTTGCCGACGAGATTGGCGCAGACGGCTACAGCGACAATGCCAACTCAGCCGTCACCGTTGCCAAGCAACTACTTGGAAAACTTTAAATTCCGCTTAAAGCATTGAGAGAAATCACAGAGTCCGCAGGCATAGTCAAGCTTGCGGACATTCTTGCCAAGCCCCACAATGCCGCTGACCGACTTGATGGGAACCATCAGGGAGCTGTCCGTAAGACGCACGCCACAGGTATGGCCTTCGAACAGCGGGAAAAGCAGTTGCTGCTGCGACACATCCCAGCCGCAGTAGCCGGGAGAGAAGCGGTTGGTATGTTGCCACTGAAGTTTGTCGATGCTCTCCTGCAGGGTAGCTTCCATCACGTCGGCACACTTCTCCGCAATCACACTGCCCAGCGCATCGGCAATGAATATGCGCACCATGTCGCCCTTGTCATTCAGCCTTTGCTGGTATGCCTCATACTCGATGCCGCCGGTGCAGATGAAGAGAGCGTAAGCCTCAGAGCCACGCAGCTGACGCAGGATGATCTTGCCCATGTCGAAGACTGGCATTTCTCTCATGACCTGATAGCAGAACCGTGGATGCAGCCACGAACGCGCCTCTGCTATAATCGCCTGCGTCTCACGTCGTGTTGTGTCATCTGGTTCCGTATCGTGATAGCCCATCTGCTCAAAGACATCAGCAAGGGTTATCCCCAAAGCGTCGAAGTCAAGCGTTTTCTGCGTCATTGTATACTTTTTTACCATAAAGACGTTCCTATGTGCGTTTTGTCACCATCAAAAGTGGTGACATTTCCACAGTCTTCACGTCATTAGTATATGAAGCGATTATTCAACTGCATACTTCTGTTGCTGGCAGTCAGCACATTGCAAGCCGGAGAGATTGTTGTCAAGCCGGGAGAAAGCCTGCATAATGCCTTGCGCAAAGCCCGCGAGTGGCGGCGCACGAACGCCCCGCAATGCGAGGGCGGCATCACCATAGTTATAAAGGCGGGGCGGTATTACATGAGTGAGCCGCTGTTCATCCGTCCCGAGGATAGCGGCACAGCCGCCACCCCACTCCTTCTGAAAGGCGAAGAGGGAACAGTGATTTGTGGCGACCCAAAACAGCCTCGCAAGCAGATATGGCCTGAAGAGGGCATGGAGCGGATTGTAAGCTTCGACAAGGAGGCATGCACCATCACCATACCCCGGCATGATTCACTATTGTTGGCAATGCCCAGCATGGAGATGGTTGTCCACCAGCGTTGGGCCATAGCCATTCTCCGTGTCAAGGACATGCGTGCCCACGACGATTCCATCGTTGTGTCGTTCAAGGAACCGGAGAGCCGACTGGAGTTCGAGCACCCCTGGCCTCAGCCGGTAATAGGAGGGGAGCGGGGCAACAGCTCGTTCCTGTTGCGCACAGCCGTCCAGCGCGACGGCATTGAGCAGCTGGTCATAGTGGATGGAGCCAACCACGTTGGTTTCGAAGGCATCACCTTCGAGAACACCTGCTGGAACCGTCCGCTGCACAAGGGGCATGTGACCCTGCAAGGGGGATTTCCTTTAGTCGATGCCTACAAGCTAAAGGAGAAGGAAGGTCTGCCTTGGGACGAGGTACTGGAAAACCAGGCTTGGATAGAACGTCCTGTCAGTGCGGTCGCTGTAAGAAACGCCGAGAGCGTCAGCTTCACAGGCTGCAGGTTCCAACATCTGTCGGCAACAGCCCTCGACTACGAGAGTGTGAACAACGGAACCATCAAGGGCTGCACGTTTGAGGACATCGGCGGCACGGCCATCTTGGCAGGCTCGTTTGCAGAGAGTCCGCTGGAAGTACATCGGCCATACACCCACTTGGCAGACAAATGTTCCGGTCTGCGCATTATAGGCAACACCATCCACGATGCCACCAATGAAGACTGGGGAGCAGTGGCCATAAGTTGCGGTTATGTGAAAAACACCACCATTGAAGGAAACACCGTCAGCCATGTCAACTACTCCGGCATCTGCATAGGATGGGGATGGACGCCACACTATACAGGAATGGAGAACAACCACATTATTAATAATAAGGTGAGCGACTATGCCCGGCAGCTCTACGATGCCGGCGGAATCTACACACTGTCGAACCAGCCCAACTCCAGCATCAGCGACAATGAGATCAGTCCGCCCTACCCCGCCCCCTACGCCACTAACCACCGTGGTTTCTGCATCTATCTCGATGCACGTACCGATGGTTACACCATAGAGAACAACAAATCAGGCGGCCGTCTGATTCGTCGCGACGAGATTGGCGACAATCACCCCGGCCCCAACCTCATATTCAGGCAATGAAGCAAACCAACTACCACCTTTTCGACTTCATGGACTTCGACCCTTCGCTGCAGGAGGACGAAGCCCTGTGGAAAGCATACGCACCGACCAGGATAGAAGAGCGCGACGGCGACATAGTCGTCAGCATTCCCTATCAGCGACAGAAGCATCAGGAAGACATGGCCCCCGATACGGAGTTTGAACAGCAGACGTTCGACCTCGTCATCCGCGCCTACGAGCCAAACATCGTCCGCCTTTTCACCACCATGACTGCCGACGAGATGCTTGACAGCGACGAGATGCTGCAGATGGCACCGGAGATCAAGCACCTCACCCTCCGTTATGTATGCGGCGATGTCGTAGCCACTAACGGAAAGATATTGGCGACCATCGACCTCAGCGTGCCGCCACTTGACCATTGGAGCGACCTGCTGCCCCAGCCACAGCCCGCCCCATGTATCACCTTCTATCCAGACGGCGACCCCTCGAAGCCCGTAGCGCTGAGCGACGACCATTTCTCGCCGCCCCGCTACGATGCCCTGCCCCTGGGGTTTGTAACTACCTCGCAGGCAGAGCGAGCCACCATCAGCTTCCGTTGTGAGGCCGACGAGTGCTTTGCTGGCACAGGCGAGCGCTTCCGCAAGATGGACCTGAGCGGACAGACATTCCAACTGAAGAACCAGGACGGACAGGGCGTGAACAACCGGCGCTGCTACAAGAACATTCCGTTCTTTCTTTCTTCGCGCATGTATGGAGCCTTCTTCCACACCTCCGACTGCTGTAAGCTGTCGTTGGCCGACCACAGCACCCGCAGCGTACAGTTCCTCAACGACCGTGCCACCCTCGACGTGTTCCTTATCGGCGGCCAGTCGCCAGAGGAGATACTGCGGGGCTACCGCATGCTGACGGGCTTCCCTGCCATGCCGCCCCTCTGGAGCTTCGGCATCTGGATGAGCCGCATGACCTACTTCTCCGCCGACGAGGTTGAGGGCATCTGCGACCGCCTTCGCCGTGAGCACTACCCCTGCGATGTCATCCATCTCGACACCGGCTGGTTCCGCACCGACTGGCTCTGTGAGTGGAAGTTCAATCCCGAGCGGTTTCCTGACCCCAAGGCATTCATCAGCCGGCTGGCCAAGCAGGGTTTCAAGGTGTCGCTCTGGCAGCTGCCCTACATAGCCCAAGGTGCCGAACAAATCAAGGAGGCCAAGGAGAACCACTACATCAGCAGCCCCCTCCTAACCTCCCCCCTGGGGGAGGCCGGGAGGGGGGCTTCAGGGGGGGATGAGAGGGGGGCCTCCTCCAACTTCTCAGCCCTCGACTACGCCGGAACCATCGACTTCACATATCCCAAAGCCGTTGAGTGGTACAAGAACAAGTTGCTGAAGCCACTGCTACAGATGGGCGTGAAGTGCATCAAGACCGACTTCGGCGAGAACATCCATACGGACCACCAGTACCATGCCATGACCCCGCAACAACTGAACAATCTGTATGCCCTGCTTTACCAACGGGCTGCCTTTGAGGTGACTCGTGAAGTGACGGGCGACGGCATAGTCTGGGCACGTGCCGCCTGGGCTGGCTGTCAGCGCTATCCACTCCACTGGGGAGGCGATTCTGCATCCACATGGGACGGAATGGCTGGCTCGCTCAAGGGCGGACTACACCTCGGCCTTTCGGGCTTCGCCTTCTGGAGTCACGATGTGCCGGGGTTCCATTCCACTCCCGACTTTATGAACTCCCCGCTCGACGAGCAGGTATATGTGCGCTGGACACAGTTCGGCGTGTTCACCTCACACATGCGCTACCACGGCACCTGCAAACGCGAGCCTTGGCACTATCCGCAGATAGCGCCCATCGTCAAGCGCTGGTGGAAGCTCCGCTACCGGCTCATCCCCTATATCATCAGCCAGTCGGAGCAGGCTTGCCGCTGCGGACTGCCACTACTGCAGGCACTGCTCATACGCCATCCCCACGACAGGCAGGTGTGGCATATCGACGACGAGTATTACTTCGGCCATGAGTTTCTGGTATGCCCAGTCATGAATGCCGACAACCATCGCGACATATATTTGCCCGTAGGTCTTTGGGTCAACTTCTTCACCGGCGAACGCCTTGAAGGTGGCCGCTGGTACTACCATGTGGAAGTGGCTCTCGACCAGATGCCAGTCTTCGTCCGTCCGGGGGCTTCCATACCTGTTTATCCGCACGATGTGGACTCTACCGACGACATGGACCTCACAAAAGCCACAACCATAGAAATAACAAAAGACTACAAAGGTCTGGAACTTGAAGATTGAAACTATGGAAAGTCATTACATGCACTCGCCCGACTGGCTCATTCTCGCCGCCTATTTCGCCATTCTGCTTACCATAGGCATCTGGGCCAGCATAAAGCGCAAGAAGAACAGCTCGCTCTTCCTTGCCGAGCACTCCCTGCGCTGGCATCACATCGGTTTCTCCATGTGGGGAACCAACGTAGGTCCCTCCATGCTCATAGCATCGGCCTCTGCCGGTTTCACCACGGGCATCGTATCAGGCAATTTTGCATGGTATGCCTTTGTGTTCATAGCCTTGCTCGCCTTTGTCTTCGTGCCCCGCTATTTGGGAGCCAACGTGAGCACCCTGCCTGAGTTCATGGGACTGCGCTTCGGACAGTCCACCCGCAACATCCTGGCCTGGTACACCATAGTCACCATAGTCATCTCCTGGCTTGCCCTGACACTGTTTGCCGGAGGCATACTCATACGGCAGGTCTTCGACATACCCATGTGGATGTCAGCCCTGGTGCTGCTCGTCATTTCCGCTTTCTTCACCATGCTCGGCGGACTGAAAGCCGTGGCCTACACCAATGTCTACCAGATGATACTGCTCATAGCCGTATCACTGATACTGGTCATCGTGGGCCTCGACCGCGTAGGAGGCTTCTCTGCGCTCGTAGCCAAGGTTCCCGCCGACTACTGGGTGATGTTCAAGCCCAACAGCGACGAGGCGTTCCCCTGGCTGCCCATCATCCTCGGCTACCCCGTCATGGGAGTGTGGTTCTGGTGTACCGACCAGAGCATGGTACAGCCCGTCCTTGCCGCCAAGAACCTCCGCGAGGGACAACTCGGCACCAACTTCACCGGCTGGCTGAAGATTCTCGATGTTGCCCTCTACATCCTGCCAGGTATCATCTGCTACGCCCTCTTCCCCACATTGGAGAACCCTGACGAAGCCTATCTGACGATGGTAGAGAACCTGTTTCCCGTGGGCATGGTGGGACTGGTGTTCGCCGTGCTAACGGCCTGTCTGGTCAGCACCATCGGCTCTGCCCTCAACGCCTTGAGCACTGTCTTCACCATGGACATCTATGTCAAGCGGTTCAACCCCCATGCCTCGCAGCGCCGCATAAACATTGTTGGCCGTTCGGTGACAGTAGCGGGAGCCTTACTGGCCATCGCCCTCACCGTGGCCATCGATGCCATCAAGGGCCTCAACCTCTTCAACGTGTTCCAAAGCGTCCTTGGCTTCATTGCGCCACCGATGGCTGCCGTTTTCCTCCTTGGCATCTTCTGGAAGCGCACCACCACCCGCGCCGCCAATTTTGCACTGACCGTCGGCACCGCCTTCTGCCTCACCGTGGGCGTGCTCTTCCTGTGGCCACCCCAGTGGCTTCAGTTCCCCTGGCCCCACTTCATGCTTCTCTCGTTCGAGCTCTTCGTCATCATCGTCATATCCATGGTGATTATTTCACTCGCTGACAGAGAAAAGTCACGCTATGCCATTCCCGCCCCCATCCAAGAGAACTTCTCGAAACTTGCCGTCAGCCTATGGACAGCCTTGGCCGTGGTGATGATTGGGCTATACATTTATTTCAATTAACCTCAGCAAGCTCACTTTTTTTGTCAGTTTTTTCCCCTAACGCTTGCTGTTACTAACTTTTTTTACTACCTTTGCGGCGAATAACGAGAACATTATTAACACGAACAACTAATATTATGCGTATGAAGAGATTATTTACTATTTGCCTGTTAGCCCTGGCTGCCGCAGTAAGCGCCGAGGCACAGGGTTATCGCAAGTGGGACTTCACACAGTGGAGCCAAAACACCATCTCAAACCTGCAGGCCGAGGCCCAGAAGGGAGTCACCGGAGGCACATGGTCGGACACGGAGAAAGCCGACGGCTCCAATCCCCAGGTGGGAAAGTGCTACTGGTCGTATGGCGACAACGTCATCGACGGAGCATTGGCAGCCAACGGCGCCATCATCAGCGAGACCGACGGCCTGGTGTTCAACACTGCTTACACCACACGCCGTTCGCTGGCCATAGCCATTGACTATCCCTCAACGTCGCTCGGCGACTATGCCGGTCCGCAGTATCTGTGGTTAGGCGGCGGCAAGAACAAGATTGCATGCTTCACCATCCCCAAGGTGCGCATAGGCCAGAAGATGACCTTCGTGGTGGAGAGCCACAAACCGGCGGAGGGGCGCGGCATTGAGCTTTACGTAGGCACCACCGACGACGAGAACCGCATAGGCGAGTCGTTCACTCCGAAGACCCAGGAGACTTACACCTGGGAAGAGGGCTGGACGGTGCCCGCCGGAGCCACCGACAATGGCGACGGCACCGTGGACGTGATTGTCTACAACACCAACGGCTGCCACATCTACAGCATTGAGTTGGGCGACAACTCGCAGAAGTCGAAAGTGGGCTACCTCTACAACGGCTCCATAGATGCCGAGCTGGCATACGCCCAACTGTCGGCCAGCGACAAGTACACCGTGGAGCCAATAGAGGCACTCGGCACGTTCACTGCCGACGACCTGACGGCCTACGACGCTCTTGTCATCAGCTCTACTGTTGACAACGCCTACACCATCGCCCTGCTCAAGAGCGTGCAGCCCTTTGTGCCCGTGCTCAACCTGAATCCGGCACTCTATGAGGCATGGGGCTATGGGGCCATCGGCGCCGGCCACATGTTTGCCGTTGCCACCAATCCGTCACACGCCCTGTTCAAGGGCATCGACCTGATTGAGAACCCCGACAACGAGAACAAGGCCGAGGTACTTGCCCTGACTCAGTCGACACCCTACCAGGGCGTTACGCTTAGCGGTCTGTTTGCCGACGACCAGGTGCTGGCCACTGTCATGGAGAGCACCGATGTAGCCATCCACGGCCACAATCTCAACCACAACGGCTACATCTACATACCATACACGCAGGAGGCACTGGCCAATGCTGCCACACCACAGTTGCTGCTGAATGCGCTGTCGGTGGTGGTGGCCTCTAAGGCCAAGGTGACCAAGGCTCCCGCTCCTTCGTTCTCATTTGAGTATAAGGACAAGAACACCAATGTCACCATCAGCTGCGGCGTTCCCGGTGCACAGATCTTCTATACCCTCGACGGCAGCACGCCAACAACAGAGAGCACACCCTATAGCGAGCCTATCAACGTGACAGCCGAAGGTGTTACCGTCAAGGCCGTGGCTTTAGGCGACGGCTATCTGCTCAGCGACGTGTCGGAGAAGGCCGTCGACCTGAAGAACCAGGCTCCGCAACCCACCATAGCCATGACCCAGGAAGACGGCAAGACCGTAGTCACACTTGCCAGTAGCATGGAGGGCGCAGTCATCTATTACAACTACGACGGAAAGACCGAGACGGCACAGTCTACTCTGTACACCGAGCCTATAGCCATCGACATCCTTGGCCGCACCATCTATGCCTTCACCGTGGCCGAGGGCTACGTGAATTCCGAACTGGCCTCACAGGCTGTGACCATCCAGAACCCGAAGGTGCGCATCGACGTGCTGGCACACATGGATGCCAACGCCACCGAGTACAACAACGGCAGCACTTCCACCGCCTACTACTTCTCATGGGGCAAGGACAAGGCAGCCTACTCTTACTGGGACACCAGCGCCGAGCCAACCATCACCACAGACCCCGAGACGGGCGACGAGATTTCCGTCTATCCGCTAAGCCCCGAGGAGACCGTTGACTTCGAGAACGGATGGATGATAGGCTCACGCGGACAGGTGGTGATATGGGAGAAGGACGGCTACACCATGAACTACGGCGACACCAACGGCCGCAACCCCGCCACCGTAGACGACATTGACCCCAACTTCCCCATAGAGAAATACTTCATCACCTTAGGCGAGAAGGCCAACGACGGCACTGTGCCCTACAATGCCTACATAGCCACCACCGTGGCCTATGCAGGCCCGTTCGACGTGGTGGCCTACGTGGGCAACGGCTCAAAGCCTGATGCTGCCAAGGAGGTGCAGGACCACCAGAACGTGGTGTTCGAGGTGTCGGCAGACAAGGAGACCTGGACACAGCTCGGCGACACGTTAGACGTCATCGGCCCGCGCCTGTTCCATAAGTTCACCCGCAGCTACGAGGGCACCGACGCCGTCTACCTGCGTGCCCGCCTGGCAGCCAACAACTCGAAGGCACAGTTCTACGAGATTTACATTGCCAACGAGGGCGAGAAGTCGAAGGCCCTAATGTCGGGCATCAACGACCAGCTCGCCGACGGCAAGGAGGCTCGCGTAGCCACCGTCTACAGCCTGAACGGCATGCGCCAGAACAGTCTGCGCCGTGGCATCAACATTGTGCGCTACAGCGACGGCACCGCCCGCAAGGTGATGGTGAAATAAATTACATTCGGGAGTCCTTGGAGAAAGGACTCCCGATATTCCTTTAACAAAACATCTAACTATCATAACAACTACAATGAAGAAACTATTTACTTTAGCAGCACTGCTCGTATGCGTATGCCTCGGCAGCAGTGCACAGGACAAGAAACAATGGGAGTTCACCAACGGTTGGGTCTCCGAACAGACCATTGCCAACCTTGTTGCAGATTCCAAGTGGACAACGCAGTTTAAAGACGACGGCTCCTTCGACAGGGCTTTCGAAGCCTCCAAACAGTCAGGCCCGTTCATGGCCAACGGCGAGCTGATTCCGGAGCTTGAAGGCCTGAGCCTCGGCACTGCCGGACTGAGCAGCAGTAACAACGTGATTATCTTCAACAACCGCTTACGCGTGAACCGCAACAATATGGAGCTGATACTGCCCAAGCTCAAGGGCGGACAGACAGTGAAGCTCCGTGCACGCTCGGCCAACGCCGACGCCACCAACCGCGGCTTCAAGGCCGGCTACGACTACATGGAGGTGGTGCAGCAGCCTGAGGGCGGCCTCTGTCCCGGAGGCAACAAAGAGTCTGCCGACCGCGACGATGACGGCAACTACACCTTCATCTGGAAAATCAGCGACAGCGTGACCGAAGAGTCTGACGTGAAGATCGTAGCCGTTACCGGCGGTCTCGACATAGTGCTCATACAGATTGACGAGGGCGACGTGCCCCTGACATCGAAGGTGCTATACTTCAGCAACGGCGATGACGACACCTATCTGCCCAACATCCTGCGTGCGCGTGAAAACACAGAGGTGACGGTGGTCGACGTGGCCACGGTGCCCTCCGACATGAACGAGGCCGCCGCCTTCGCCTCCAACCTGGCAGAGCAGAACGACGTGCTGGTAATATCGCCACTCGTTCCCGCAAACCACAGCGCCAGCAGCCTGGCACGCTCGGCACTGCCCTTCATGCCCGTGCTGAACTTCAACTCTACCCTCTATACTGCTTGGGGCTACGGCCAAGCCATTCCCACCAACGGCTTCGTGAAAATCAAGTCGCCGAAGAACGGGCTGTTCAAGGGCGTTGAGTACGAGGAGTCTGAGGAGGGCAACGTGCTCATAGTGTCGCAGAACGCCTACGAGACGCAGATGATGGCCGTGAACCTGGGCTACTATTTCGAGGGCGACGATGTGCTGGCCGTAGGCATGGACGAGACGGCTCCCGTGGCCATACACACCCACAACATCAACCACAACGGCTACATTTACTTCCCCTACGTGACCGACTATACCGATGCAGCCGTGCAGGCCATACACAACGCCATCAACCTGCTCACCAGCTCGAAGGCTCCAATCACCAACACCCCCGCACCGGTGTTCTCGCGCGAGTACAAGGACCAGCAGACCATTGTCACCATCTCTCCGTCACGCTCACTGCCTAAGACCATCATCTACTACACCACCGACGGCACCACTCCCTCGGTGTTCAGCACCACCTATCGCGAGCCCATCACCATCACAGAGCCTTGCACCGTCAAGGCCGTGGCCATTGCCGAGGGCTACAACATGAGCGAGGCTTCGGCGTTCAACGTGAAGGTCAAGGCACAGCCCAAGACCCCAGCGATTGCCACCGAAGAGTCGGAAGGCTTCACCACCATCACGCTGAGCTGCGAGACCGAGCTTGCCGACATCTGGTACAACTTCGACAACACCACCGACACCATCAAGTCGTCGCGCTACATCGAGCCTGTCATCATCAAGATGCCGGCCACCATAACAGTCTTTGCCCTCGACACCCTGGAACGTGGTGAGGAGGTTTGGTCGGAGGCAGCCTCACAGCGCGTGCTTGTCAAGAACCCGCGCGTGGTAATCGATGTGGCCGGACACTTCCGCGCTTCCAAGTGGGACGATGTGGCCAACGGCGGCGGTGTGTTCCCCATTGGTAAGACGGCCACTTCCATGTATGACACCAGCGCAGACCCCATCGGCACCACCGTTGACCCGGAGACGGGCGACGAGACACCACTCTATCCCGAGGTGGAATGGATGGTGCGCGACGAGCCTGGCGATGCTCCCGAATGGCAGATAATGTCGAAGGGACAGAGCGTGCTGTGGCAGAACCTTACTGCACAGACAGGACAGATAGGCACCAACGAGGGTGGCTACTTCCCCTCTGTTGCCGAGGACATCGACCCGCTGTTCCCCATCACAAGCTATGACATACAGTTCTACAACATCTTCGCCGGAGAGCCTGCCAATGCAGCCATCATGTCGAAGAACAAGTATCAGGGACCGCTCGACATAGTAACCATAGCCAACATGCAGGGAGGCCCCATCCTGGCTCAGGTGTCTGCCGACGGCAAGGAATGGACCACCGTGGGCGACGAGATTGCCAAGACAGGCTATTCACGCATGTGGAAGAAGTATGTCAACAGCTACGACGGCAACGACGAGGTCTACGTGCGTGTGGCCCAGACCACCGGCGGTGCAGGAGCCAAGATCTTCGACATCTACGTTGCCAACGCCGGCGAGAAGTCGCAGGCACTGCTTGCCGAGCTGCAGGAGGAGTACCTCAACGGCATCGAGGACGTGCAGATGGGCAAGAGCACTGTTCCCGCTGGCATCTATAGCATCAGCGGCAGCCGCCTGACCAGCCCCAAGCGCGGACTGAACATCGTGGTAGGCACCAACGGCAAGGCTAAAAAGGTCATGATTAAGTAAACAAATATGATGAAAAGAATGATTGTTGCACTGTCTGTGGTCGCCAGCTCACTGGCGGCCACGGCACAGATGCAATATCGCAACCCCATTATTGCCGGCTATCATCCCGACCCCAGCATCTGCCGCGTAGGCAACGACTACTATTTAGTGAACTCGTCGTTCCAGTATTTCCCCGGCGTGCCCATCTACCACAGCCGCGACCTCGTCAACTGGGAGCTGATAGGCAACGTGCTCAACCGTGAGTCGCAGCTGCCGCTGAAGGGAGCCTCGTCGTGGCTCGGCATATATGCACCCACCATCCGCTACAACGACGGCATCTTCTACATGATTACCACCAACGTGGGCAATGGCGGCAACTTCATGGTGACCGCCACCGACCCACGCGGGCCGTGGAGCGAGCCTATCTGGCTGTCGCAGCAGGGCATAGACCCGTCGCTATACTTCGAGCAAGGCAAGTGCTACATGGTGAGCAACCCCGACAACACCATCATGCTCTGCCAGATAGACCCCACGACAGGGCGACAGCTCACCACCAGCAAACCCCTGTGGCAGGGCACCGGCGGCCGCTATCCCGAAGGCCCGCACATCTACAAGAAAGACGGATGGTACTACCTGCTCATCTCTGAGGGAGGCACAGAGCTGGCCCACAGGCTCACGATGGCCCGGTCGAGGAGCATAGAAGGCCCCTATGAGGCTTGCCCCGACAACCCGCTGCTCACCCACTGCTCATTGGCAGGACAGAACAGCCAGATACAGGGCACCGGACACGGCGACCTGACCGACACTCCTGACGGCAGGTGGTGGATGGTGCTGCTGGCCTACCGCAACTACGGCGGCAGCTATCACCACATAGGCCGCGAGACATTCCTGGCACCCGTGGAGTGGAAGAAAGGCGAGTGGCCCGTGGTCAACGGCGGACAGCCCATAGACACGCTGATGACCGTTGCCAACGTGCCCACGCCTGTCAACTACATCCCGCAGCAGGCTAAGCGACACATACACACCACCTTCGACAAGCCCTTGGGCCACGAATGGGTGTATATCCAAAACCCTAACATGGCGTGCTACAACAGTATCGACGGACTCCTGCGCCTGACGGCCTCGGCAGCCACACTCCGCGACAACCTCAAGCCAACCTTCGTTGGGCGCCGACAGGAGAGTGCCAACTTCACTGCCACCACCTTCGTCGACTTCTTCGAGTCGATGACAGGCGATGAGGCCGGACTCACTGTATATCAGATCAACGACGGCCACGCCGACTTCTGCCTGTCGCCCGACGCCATGGGCAGCCGCCTGATGCTTAAGGTGCACCTAAAGGGACTCGACACGGTCAAGAGGTCTACTGAGCTGCCTCTCTGCCGCTGCCACCTGCGCGTGCGCAGCGACGGCACCATGTATTACTTCGAGTATTCCACCGACGGCAAAAAGTTCCGCCTGCTCGACAAGCTCGACTGCTCCCTGCTGAGCACCGAGGTGGTGGGAGGCTTCACGGGCGCCATGATTGGCATGTATGCCACCACCACGCCCCGCAATGCCGTCACCGGCCCCTCCTACGCCGACTTCTCTTATTTCGACTATCAGGAAGACTGACCTCGCATCAGCCGTCTGACATAGCAAGACTGGTTTCTTATCAACTATATCATTAATGTTTAACACTTAAACTTAACAGTTATGAAAAAGTATTTAGCAGAAATGGTGGGCACAATGGTGCTCGTACTTATGGGTTGCGGCGTGGCAGTGAGCCTGGGTTGTGACCCTGTAAACAACATCCCCGCTGTGGTGGGAACGGCGCTGGCCTTCGGACTGGCGGTAGTGGCTATGGCCTATACCATTGGAGGCATCTCCGGCTGCCACATCAACCCGGCAATCACTATCGGCTGCTTCCTCAGCGGGCGCATGGATGCCAAGGACTGCGGCATGTACATCCTGTTCCAGGTCATCGGTGCCTTCATTGGCTCCGCCCTGCTGGCAGTGCTCACGGCCAACGTGCCCGGACTTGAGGGCACTGGTGCCAACGACCTTCAGGCCAACGTCACTGTCGTCGGCGGTCTGCTGGCCGAGATCATCTTCACCTGCGTCTTCGTGCTCGTAGTGCTCGGCGCCACGGCCAAGACCAACGGTGCCACCAACAACTTCGCCGGACTGGCCATAGGCCTCTCCTTGGTGCTTGTCCACCTGGTGTGCATCCGCTATACAGGCACCAGCGTCAATCCTGCACGCTCCATAGCTCCCGCCGTCTTCCAGGGTGGCACAGCCCTTGCCAACCTCTGGATCTTCATCGTTGGTCCGTTGGTAGGTGGTGCTTGCGCTGCCGGCATCTGGAAGATGATTGACAACAGCGAGAAATAAATAGTTAGGCAACCATTGCTTCATGAAGCCTATGAAACCGAGAATGCTTCTATTGCAGGCTGTGCTCGTGCTGCCGCTACTGGCTTTCGCCCAGAATACGGGTGAAAGCCAGAAGCCGCCGCAGATGTCGCTGACACAGCAGGAACAGCAGATGGTGGAGTGCAGCAATGACTTTGCATTCCGTCTCTTCAGCGAAGCGCGCGGCGAAAAAAGCAGCGTGCTCTCGCCGCTGAGCGTGACATTCGCACTCGGACTGCTTAACAACGGCGCGGCAGGACTGACGCAGCAGGAAATAGTCAACGTGCTGGGCTTCGGCCTATTAAGTTCTTCGGACAGCAACACTGAGGCCACCGACGGCATCAACATGTTCTGCCGAAAGATGCTCACCGAGGCTCCTGCCCTCGACAAGGAGACCAGCGTGCTGCTGTCGAACGCCATCTTCCTCAACATAGACGAGCCGCGATGCCTGCTACCCGAGTTCGTGGACATAGCAACCAAATACTATGACGCCACCACGCAGATGAGCAACTTCAACGACGGGAAGACCATGGACGCCATCAACCAGTGGGCCAGCGACCACACCAATGGCATGATTCCACAGATATTCAACGAAGAGACGTTCAAGACCGACGTGGCTTCCTACCTGCTCAATGCCGTCTACTTCAAGGGCTGCTGGACCAAAGAGTTCAACCCCGACGAGACCCGCGAAGAGCCGTTTGGCGAATTAAAGGAGATGCTGCCCATGATGCACCAGAACGGCACCTTCGGCTATGCCGAGGACGGCATCTGCCAGATGCTGCGCATGTACTACGGCAACGGTGCCTATTGCATGACGGTGATGCTGCCTAACAAGGACAAGACCGTAGACGACGTGGTGAAAACCCTCAGCACCAAGCGGTGGGACAACCTCCGCAGGATGTCGGCGAAAGAGGTAGACGTGAAGATGCCGCGCTTCGACACCGACACCCATGTCAACCTGGTGGACGTGATGAAGACTCTCGGCATGAAGCGTGCCTTCGACAAGGACCTGGCCGAGATTCCCTATTACTGCAACATACCGCAGTACATCACCAACATGTTCCAGTCTGCCAGGCTCAAGCTCGACGAGAAGGGCACCGAGGCGGCTGCCGTCACCGTGATAGAGACCTCCGACAAGGCGGTCATGCCCGACAAGGTGCGTGAGTTCCATGCCGACCGTCCGTTTGTCTATATCATCAGCGAGCAGTCGTCAGGCACCATCTTCTTCATTGGCCAGTACACCGGTGAGGTTGGCGTGCTCTCAAGGCCACAGGGCATTGAGGATGCCACCCGCCAGTCAGCATCCGTGACCGGCAGCCCCCAGGCCGTCGACCTTCAGGGGCGGCGCGTCAAGAGCGGGCAGGCAAGGAAGGGTGTCTACATTGTCGAAGGGCGCAAGGTCGTGGTTAAGTGAGACTAAAGCAGAGTGTGGCTCTGCTCTATATGACAGCGCAGCCGCTACCCTGGTAGCGGCTGCGCCTGTTTTCCTGACGTTACTAATGCTTGCGGTTGGCACGCTGCTCGCGATATTTGGCTTTCTGCCGTGCAGAGCCGCTGCCGTGTGCACCGGTTATGTACTGCTTCTTCTTGGCCTTGGTCTTAACCTTGCCTTCGTTAGGGTCTTTGCGGTCTCCGCCCCTTCCGAAGCTGATGCCGTTTTCCAGTATGTTCTGGAAGTCGTCGTCGCTCTTAGCCATCTCTGCTTGTCTAATGGTGGAACAGACGCACGCCGGTGAAGGCCATGGCAATGCCGTACTTGTCGCAGGTCATAATCACGTGGTCGTCGCGTACAGAGCCGCCTGCCTGAGCTATGTACTGCACGCCGCTCTTGTGCGCACGCTCTATGTTGTCGCCAAAGGGGAAGAAGGCATCGCTGCCGAGAGCCACGCCGGTGTTCTGGGCTATCCACGCTTTCTTCTCGGCCATGGTGAGCACCTCGGGCTGTCGCGTGAAGAACTGCTGCCACTGTCCGTCGCGCAGCACGTCGTCGTGCTCGTCTTCAGAGATGTACACGTCTATGGTGTTGTCGCGGTCGGCGCGCCTTATGCCCTCCTTGAAGGGAAGCTCCATCACCTTGGGCATCTGGCGCAGCCACCATGTGTCGGCCTTCTGCCCGGCCAGCCGCGTGCAGTGTATGCGGCTCTGCTGCCCTGCGCCTATACCTATTGCCTGTCCGTCCTTGACATAGCATACCGAGTTCGACTGTGTGTACTTCAGGGTGATGAGCGCTATCATCAGGTCGCGGCGGGCTTCGGGGGTGAAGGTCTTGTTCTGTGTGGGAATGTTCTCAAACAGCTTGTCGTCGCTCAGGTCAATCTCGTTGCGACCCTGCTCGAAGGTGATGCCGAAGCACTGCTTGCGCTCCACGGGGGCAGGCTTGTATGCGGGGTCTATCTTTATCACATTGTACGTGCCCTTGCGCTTGTCGCGCAGTATCTCTATTGCCTCGTCGGTATATGCGGGAGCTATCACGCCGTCGCTCACCTCACGCTTGAGCAGCAGGGCCGTGGTCTTGTCGCAGGTGTCGCTCAACGCCACGAAGTCGCCATACGACGACATGCGGTCGGCACCGCGTGCACGGGCGTAGGCACAGGCAATGGGCGAGGCATCGAGGCCGTCGATGTCGTCTACAAAGTATATCTTCTTCAGTGTGTCGCTCAACGGCAGTCCTACGGCAGCGCCTGCCGGCGACACATGCTTGAACGATGCTGCCGCTGCCAGCCCGGTGGCTGCCTTCAGCTCTTTCACAAGCTGCCAGGCGTTGAGCGCGTCAAGGAAGTTGATGTATCCCGGACGGCCGTTCAGCACTTCTATTGGTAACTCGCCCTCGTCAATGAATATCCGTGAGGGCTTCTGGTTCGGATTGCATCCGTACTTAAGTTGCAGTTCTTTCATAATATCTTCTTCTTTAGCGCTGCAAAGATAGCTCTTTTTCTCAAGACTGCCAAAAAAGCGCGGCGTTTTTTGGTGGAATGAAAGAAAATGCGTACATTTGCAAAGCAAACGAAACTAACTAATACTACCCAACATGAAAAAAAGATGTTTGACCATCTGTCTGGCGCTCTCTGCCACCATGGCAGTGACAGCCCAGGACTTACTGCCCTACCAGAATGCAAAGCTGCCCGTGGAGCAGCGCGTTGACGATTTGCTCAGCCGACTGACGCTTGACGAGAAGGTGAGCCTGATGATGAACACATCGCCTGCCATCAAGCGCCTTGGCATACCGCAGTGGGACTGGTGGAGCGAGGCTCTCCACGGCGTGGGGCGCAACGGCCTGTCCACCACCTTCCCCTCGTGCATAGGCATGGCGGGGGCGTTCGACGAGCCGCTCCTTGAACGTATCTACCAGGCCGTGAGCGACGAGGCACGAGCCAAGAACACTGAGCTGCGACGCCAGGGAAAGGCCGTGGGCAAGTATCAGTGCCTGTCGTTCTGGACCCCCACCATAAACATTTTCCGCGACCCGCGCTGGGGCAGAGGACAGGAGTCGTATGGCGAAGACCCGTTCATGAATGCCCGCATGGGGCTGCGCGTGGTGCGAGGCCTGCAGGGCGTCGACCGCCTGTCGGCCGCCCACCCCTACTACAAGCTGCATGCCTGCGCCAAGCACTTCGCCGTGCACTCAGGGCCGGAGAAGACACGCCACACATTCAACATTGAGCAGCTGCCGCCACGCGACCTGTGGGAGACCTACCTGCCGGCGTTCAAGGCACTGGTGATGGAGGGGGGCGTGCAGCAGGTGATGTGCGCCTACCAGCGCTTCGAGGGCGACCCCTGTTGTGGCAGCAACCGCCTGCTGCAGCAGATACTGAGAGACCAATGGGGCTTCAACGGACTGGTGGTGAGCGACTGCGGCGCCATAGGCGACTTCTACCGCGAGGGGCGCCACGAGGTGGTGGCCGACGCCAAGGCTGCTGCCGCCAAGGGCGTCGTCAGCGGCACCGACGTGGAGTGCGGCAGCGTCTATAAGAACCTGCCGAAAGCCTTGGAGCGTGGCGACATCACCGAGCAGCAGATTGACATCAGCGTGAGGCGACTGCTGAAGGGGCGCTTCGAGCTTGGAAACTTCGACCCCGACGAGATGGTGGAGTGGACAAGCATTCCCATGTCGGTGGTGAACTGCAAGGAACACCGCGACCTGGCACTGAGAATGGGGCGCGAGCAGATGGTGCTGCTGAAAAACAACGGAGTGCTGCCACTGCAGGCACAGCGCGTAAAGAACGGGCAGACACGGATAATGGTGATGGGACCCAATGCCGCCGACTCACTCGTGATGTGGGGAATATACTTCGGCCAGCCCGGACACACCGTCACGGCCTTGGAGGGCATTGAGAACAAGGTGGGCAAGGTGCCATACACCAAGGCCTGCGACATCACCAAGATGCGTGAGCAGCACAGCATCTTCAACCTCTTCCGCTCTCCGGACGGAAAGCCGGGAATGTTGGCACAATACTGGAACAACACTGAGATGAAGGGAAACCCCGTAGCCGAGACACGCATAACAAGCCCCATACACTTGGACAACGGAGGAAACACAGCCTTCGCCGCCGGCGTGGAGCTGACCAACTTCACGGCACGATACCGCGGAAAGTTCACGGCAACGCAAACGGACGAGCTGGTAATGGACTTCTGCAACGACGACGGAATGCGCATAATAGTCAACGGCGACACCGTGCACAACCGCTGGCGCGACGACCGGCTGGCCTACCGAACAAAGAATATCAAGGTGGTGAAGGGCAAGACCTACGACATACAGCTCGACTATATGCAGCTTGAGGGCGGCGCCACACTCGGCTTCGACATACACCGCAACCGCGAGACCACCGTCGACGATGCCCTGAAGGCAGCACGCCAGGCCGACGTGGTGATATTCGTGGGCGGCATTTCGCCCAACCTGGAGCGCGAGGAGGCCAGCATCAACGAACCGGGATTCGCAGGCGGCGACCGCACGTCGATAGAGCTGCCACAGGTACAGCGCGACATCATCAAGGCACTGCACGATGCTGGAAAGAAGGTGATACTGGTAAACTGCAGCGGCTCGGCTGTCGCACTCGCACAGGAGCACGAATCCACTTGCGACGCCATCCTACAGGCATGGTATGCCGGTGAGCAGGGCGGACAGGCCATTGCCGACGTGCTCTTCGGCGACTATACGCCCGGCGGCAAGCTGCCGGTGACTTTCTACCGCGACGACACACAGCTGCCTGCATTCGACGACTACACCATGACCAACCGCACCTACCGCTACTTCAACGGCAAGCCCCTCTACCCCTTCGGCTACGGACTGTCGTACACCACGTTTGCCGTGAGCAACCGACGGGTAGAGGTGGTCGACGGCATGGTGACCGTCAAGGCCACCGTCACCAATACCGGCGGACGCAAGGGGGCAGAGGTGGTGCAGGTGTATGTGCGCCGACCGGCAGACACCACCGGACCAAAGAAGGCACTCTGCGGATATGAGCGCGTGGAGATAGAGCCGGGACAGTCGGAACAGGTCGCCATAGCCCTGCCACGCGAGCGCTTCGAGCTGTGGGACAACACCACCAACAGCATGCGCCTTCTGCGCGACAAGTACGAGCTGATGATTGGCACGTCGAGCAACGACAATGACTTGGTAACCCAGACAATAGAGTTCAAATAAATAAAATATGATGAGAAACAATGTAAGGAGAGTGGTGGCCGTTATCTTGGCGTGCACAGCCACGGTGATGCAGGCCAAGAAAGAGACGCTGAGCGTGGCCACGCTCAACGTAGACGGACTGCCGCAGAAAATACTGTTCTTCGACGTCAACGCCACAGGGCCGGGAGCCACCTACACACCGCTGATAAGCCAGTATCTGGCATCGAAGAACTACGACATCATAGGCGTGCAGGAAGATTTCAACTTCGACAGCCAGCTGTGCTCAGCACTCAACGACGGCTACCAGCACGACGAGTGGAGCGGCGGAATAGCCAACGGCACCGGCGGCTTCGGCCTCGGCAACGTGAAGTACAGCTGCGACGGTCTGCTCACCTTCTGGAAAACCAACATCACCATGAAGGCCACCGTGCGCACCAACTGGCATCAGGCATACGGCAAGTTCGACCACTGCTGGGACGACATGGTAACAAAGAGCTTCCGACGCTACGAGATGCTGCTGGCGGGGGGCACAGAGGTCGTTGTCTACAACCTGCACATGGATGCCAGCGACGACCCGGACGGACTGGTGGACACCGACACCGAAGGCGACCGCGCAGCACGACGCTCACAGTGGATACAGCTGCGCGACGACATCATTGCACGCATGGACCAGCGACCAGTGCTCGTGATAGGCGACACCAACAGCTTCTACTCCAGCGACGATTTGGAGCAGGTGTTCATAAAGGCAATAGAAGAGACGGGCATGGCCACCGTGGGCGACGTATGGGTGGAGCTGGCATTAGGCGGGAAATATCCTGAGGCTCAGGAGAGCAACGTGGCCGACGACGGCACGCTGATTGGCTGGAAACACGACAAGGACGAGTGGCTCGACAAGATACTTTACATAAATCCCACACAGGGAAGCAAGCTCAGGCCTCTTGCCGTGACGCTCGACCGCGAGGGATTCCTGCGCGAAGACGGCACTCCACTGTGCGACCACTATCCGCTGGCGGCAACCTTCGAGGTGTCCGACCAGACGGCAACAGTCATCAGCAACATCGGCGACAATATCAGCAATGCCGCCCTATGGTCGCCCGACGGCACCCGCCTGACCTCTCCGCGGCGAGGCATCACTATAGTGAGGAATGTAGACGGGAGCACCACAAAGGTGGTGACCAGATAGGTCTATAGGAAGACTATGCCGTAGGCATCAGAGGCCTCGTCCGTAGAGTGGCACTTTACGGAGCTAAAGTGGCACTTTTTTGAAATTAAGTGCCACTTTACGCTCGTAAAGTGCCACTCTGTGATGTGAGTTAACGACAACTATGACAACTTGGACAACTTATCTTTGCCATCACGTCCGAGCACGTAAGGTGGGAATGCCCCAGAGGGGCATGATAGGGGTAGCCAGCCATACAGCCGTGGCAAAGGTACGGCGAAATGGCTGGGAAATATGAGAACACCCTATTGCGGAAGTTGAGAAAAACAGTCAGGGCGCACACTGCACAGGCTGTGCAGCTGCGCCCTGAGAGGCTATTGTAATTGTAAAAGCAAGGATGCGCGTAATAACACGGTTAGTCGTCATCCCAGACAGAACCGCCACGGCGGGTGTCAACTGATTGGTTATCAGGGTTGAAAGGTGTATCGGATTTTGTTACGCCTTCGAGACCTTCGACAGACGTGATGGAGTTATTCTTAAGCAAGGACTGAACTTTCAGCCTTGTGATTTCAATTCTCGGTGAAATATATTTTTTCATATCTATGACCAATATTAAGTCTCTATGAATGACTATCGAATCACTTAACCGCAACCTTCTTGCCGTTTTGTATGTATAGCCCCTTCTTGACGTTCTTCACGCGCTGGCCGCTCAGGTTGTAGACATCTGCGTTCTGGTCGTTAACAACCTCAACACCATCGATGGCAGTGGGCACACCGTCGACGACAAGGTGGAGGGCACGTGCGGATCCAGCCGACTGACTTATCTGTATATATGCGCGATAGGCAGGGATAGTAGCACCGGCAGTGCCCACGGGGTAGATAACGTTGCTGCTTAGCACGTAGTTCTTCTCGGCGTTTGTGATAGCAGTAGAAGCATAGACACCTATCAGCGAAGCCTCACTTGCTGTGGCGACCGTAGCATTGGCGGCTTCCACCTCAATGTTGCTCAGGGAGATTTCGGTAGTACCGGCTTTGGAGCACATCATGAACGGCACGTTGGGCGTGCTGGCCTCAGCAGAGGCGAATGCCAGCTCACCGGTGGTAGCATTATAGCTGCTCAGCGTAGCCACTGCGAGGCCGTCGTTGGCCTGCACTGCAAACGGATATACTGCCGTTACCCAGCGGTTTGCGGTCAGCCCGCGCGAGATCTTCACCGTGGGATATATGCCGGGGTCGTAGGTAGGCACGGAGCCGTCGGCAAACACAAGAGGCAACATATAGGTCAGCTCCACATCGTCGGCAATGATCTGCGCCGGAGTGTTGTCCTTATTTTTCTTCTGGAAGCCGATGACGAGGTCGAAGGGCGTGGGCTCGGTGAGGGTGAAGTCGTAGGTCAGCTTCTCGGCCTGAGTAGTCTTCCGACCTATGGCGGTTTTTGTGTCGCCAAGCTTATAGCAGGAGAGGTTTGTCATGTTCTCCATATTGCTGTTCCATGAGAGTGACAGGCGGTAGCTGCCGGCAGGGAGCATCTTCTCCTTTGTTGCGGTGAGCGTGGTGGCACTGCTGCCCCAGTTCTTGCGCATGTAGAGCTTGCCGGAATTGTTATTTTGGTCTGTCTGCAGCACAGCCCAGGTGTCAGCATCATTATATCCTACCTCCCAGCCTGTCACAGCCTTGATGGTGTTGCTGTTGTCACCGTTGAGGACACTTCCTGCCGGAGCACTGAAGTCGAGGTTCTCGCCGAGGAAGGCGGAAGCCGAGAAGCTTGTGGTTTGCTGGGAAGCATAGCCTACGAAGGCTGTGTTGAGGGCGGCGATGGCATCCTGCTCGGTGGCGTCGCTATCCATCTCGCTGTCGGTGGCAGAACCGCCGACCACACTACCGCCCGATGAGAAGGAGCGGGTGCCGTCGCTCATGGCCTTGTATCTCTTGAAGAGACGCAGCGAGGCATCGGTGGCATCCATCTGTGCGACAAGCTCCTGTGCCTTAGTTGCGTATGTGGAGGCCTGCGAGATGTCGTCGAGAGCTGTAGCCACAGCGTTCACCTTGGCCAGCAGGTCAGTCCAGGCCCCGGCACTCATCGTCACACGGCTGTAGTCCGTTCCGTCGGCCAGGTTGTAGTCGTTCTCAAAGCGCTCAAGGGCGGCAAGCATCAGGGCGCGGTTGTCCTTGACCTGCTGTATCTGCTGACGGGCGGTCTCGATGGCATTGACGAGATCCTCCATCCGTTCATTGCGGTTCTCAGAGGTGACAGCCTGGGCATCGCTGACAGCCTGTTGAAGAGTGCCCTTCTGGCTGGTGGTGAGATACTGTGCGTCGGTACTGTTGAGCAGGCCGTTGGCCTCGTTGATATACGTGTTGATAAGCTCAATGACGGCGGCATCGGGATCGCCGTAGAACAGCAGTGAGAAACGGTCGGCGGCAACCCAGTTGCCGGTGCAGCCGTGGAGCTTCAGACCTATCTGCAGGGTGCCGTCGGTAACGGTGGCACGCACCTTGTACTCGCCGTAGGCACCAATCTCCTTCTGAGCCGTGCCGGCAGTGAGGAAGAAGCCGTTAGAGGGTGCGTCACCATTTCCCTGATTGATGTTATGACCATTGACGGCCAGCTCGTAGAGGCCATTGGGCAGATTGGTGAGCTGCTGCGTCAGTGTGGCATCGGGCAGGCCGGGGTTCGCCATCCATTTCTCCACGAAGCCTGTTCCGACCTTCTTCTCCCAGTTGTTGTCCTGATATACCATGCCATTGTTAGTCCATCCCGTGAGGTTACGGTACTCGAAACTGGAGTTGGTGATGGCGTAGGTGACATCGGTGGGCGAGCTGACAGAGGCCAGGTCGTCAAGGTCGAAGAGTTCGAACATACCCACGATGCACCACGACCTCATCTCATCGAAAGTTCCTTCTATACCTATTTCAATGTCTGTATTATCAGAGGCAATTGTAAACTCAAGCGTGTTGCGGTACATCTTGGAGTCGAAGCAGTTGGCACCCTCGGCCTGAGAATTGGCGTAACCTGCTGCGGTAATGCTTCCAAGAGTTTTTAGTGCCACCTGATTGCTTCCTGCCTTGAGATATGCCAACGACTTGGAGCTGTTGGTGTTGTAGTTTTCTCCCTGGCGGAAGAACGAGTAGTTGACAAGCCGATAATTACCCTTAGGAAGCGTTATTGTCTGTTTCATGGAGTAAGCCGTCTGTATAAGGCTCCCCCATCCTGCGTATGCCTCAGAGGCATAGCCGATGGTGTTATTACCTCTAACTGAATTAGAGAACGCATCAGCAGGATCATTCGTTGTAGTGTTTTTAGTGCAAGTCTTTGTCCAGCCAGACGTGCCGTTGGCAAGGGTGGCGTTGGTGATGTACTGGCTTGTGATGTCTTTTTGTGCCATGACAGTACCCGCCAAACCTATCAGTGCTATTGCTAATATATACTTTTTCATGTTATTCTTTTTTATTGATTATCAGAACTGTGTCTGTATGACCTCCTTCACACCCTCGCCGCGCTTGAAGAGGACGACGAAGGCGTTGTTCGACTGCTCCGTGTTGCCGTTGGCGGCCACGGTGTAGTCATGCACCTTGTTGTCAGAGACTACGGTGCTGGTGTAGGTCATGTCGGCAAAGCGGTGGTAGTGGCCGGAGAAGTGCTGCACCTTGCCGTCCACCTTTCCTGCAGCCTTCATCATGATGGCCGACAGCGGGTCTTTCTTCAGGGTGTTGGCCGACGTGGCATCGTTGTAGGCGATGCCAGAGGTGCTGGAGCCGTAGATAGAGGTGTCTGTCGAGGGGATGTAGAGACCCTTGTCGTTCTGGTCGAGCCACCAGCGGTTGCAGTCGGAGCCTGCCAGCCACGGGTAGTGCTGCATCCAGACGCTGGCCTCGTCGGCATGGTTCTCTACGAAGGTGTTAAGGGCGCTGATAACGCCATCGGGGGCGTAATAGGTGGCACTGGTGAACAGGAATGGTTTCTTGTAAAGTTTCTGGAACCAGTAGGTCTGGGCGCAGTAGAAGCGTACGTCCTTGAACTTGAAGGTGAAGGGCTTACTTTGGAAGTAGCTCGACTTGGAGTCATCGGTGAAGTAGGTGATGTTCTCGTCGAAAACACCCTTGCCGTTCCAGTAGTTGTTATTGTCGGTGATGGCGCTGATGGTCTCGTCATCGGCATTTGAGCCACTTGTGGTGGCTCCCTTGTCGGGGTTATCGCCCGTCCAGTAGTCGGGCGAGAGGTCGTGGTTGCCTGCAATAAATATAAAAGGTATACCGGCGGTCTTGGCCAGCTCTGCTGTGCAGTTGAGGAAGTTCGTGTGTGTGCCACTGCTGCCGTCGTCGCCCTTGTCCTGGTCGATGTCGCCAAGGCAGAAGACGATGCTGGTCTTGGGGATGAGGTTAGTGGCACCTGCCGTGGTGAAGCTTACCTTCTTGGTGCCGTCCTTGCCCATGTTCAGAATGTTGTTCATGATGGTGGTCATGTCCTCCTGGCTGGTGCCGTCGTGTCCGCTGCCCTGGTTGATGTGGCAGTCGGAGAAGAACACGGCGCAGAACCACACGTCCTCGACGAAACGGAAGCCGTAGGCCTTGTTGTTATAGGTGAACACCTTTATCTCGTCGTAGTTAATGGTGGTAGTCGTGGGGTTGGGGGTCACCTCGTTAGCGTCGACGGGGAAACCGTCGACCACAACATCTGAGATGAGGCCGCTGAGGTTAGTGCCGGAGGGCAGGGTAACAGTAGTAAGACCCTTACTGTTGGTCTCGGCCACATCGCTATATGTCACACCGTTAAGCGTGAACGTCATCTGCGCCCACGCCGTGGTGATGCCCACAAGGAGCAGCGTGCATAGTGTTGTTAGCTTTCTTTTCATCATAATATTCTCAATTATCGTTTGACATTAGGCAAGTAGTAAGATAATTTGGACAAATATACAAAAAAAAATCCAAACAACGCATCATTTAAGACATTTTAAGAGTGTCTGAGTTGCCAACGACAACAAAGACAACAAAGACAACTTCACAAACTCCTGTTTTACGACAATGAATTAGGGCGTTGTACCTCAATAATCTTTATACACACCGATAGGAAGACGATACCATAGGCATCAAACCACCTTACGTGCGCGTACAAGTTGACAAAGATAAGTTGTCCAAGTTGTTTAGGTTGTCGTTAACATCCCCTCTGGGGCATTTGGCTGCGCATGGTAACCTTCCATGAAGCGTAAGCAAGTCTAATAAAATACCCTATTGCGGAAGTTGAAAAAACAGTCAGGGCGCACACTGCACAGGCTGTGCAGCTGCGCCCTGAGAGGCTATTGTGATTGTAAAAGCAAGGATGCTCGTAATAATACGGTTAGTAATCCGCATCGTCCCAGACAGAACCGCCACGGCGGGCGTCAACTGAATTCTGGGTAGGGTCGAAAGGTGTATCGGATTTTGTTACGCCTCCAAGACCACCGACAGACGTGATGGAGTTATTAAGCAAGGACTGAACTTTCAGCCTTGTGATTACAATATTCGGTGAAATATAATTTTTCATATCTATGTTCTTTATTAAGTTTCTATGAATATCAAATTACTTAACCGCAACCTTCTTGCCGTTTTGGATGTATAGTCCCTTCTTGACGTTCTTCACGCGCTGGCCACTCAGGTTGTAGATATCAGCGTTCTGGTCGTTAACAACTTCAACACCCTCGATGGCAGCGGGCACGCCGTCGACAACAAAGTGGAGTGCACGTGCGGATCCAGCCGACTGACTTATCTGTATATATGCTCGATAGGCAGGGATAGTAGCACCGGCAGCACCCACGGGGTATATGACGTTGCTGCTTAGCACGTAGTTCTTTTCGGCGTTAGTGATGGGAGTAGAGGTATACACACCTATCAGTGAAGCCTCACTTGCGGTGGCACTCGCAGCACTTGCGGCTTCCACCTCCACGTTGCTTAGAGAAATCTCTGTCATACCGTCATCGGCTGTCGAGCGCATCAGGAATGGTACGTTAGGCTCACTGGCATTTGCTGTCTTGAAGACAAGGGCACCAGTAGATGCAGTGTAACTATCGAGAACAGCCATTTCATCCACATCACTCACAGCGAACGGATAAACAGCAGTAGCCCACTTATCTTTAGCCAACGTACGAGTAATCTTCACGGAAGGATAGGTGCCAGGAGCGTATGTGGGAACATCAGAACCGTCGGCGAACTCAAGAACCTGAGATGCAGCCTTTGTAATAGAAACACCTGTCATTACAGTGTTACCGCTGTTACCCAATGTCAACACATAGTTACCAGCAGCACCTGTAACAAATACAAGAGACTTGGTAGCCAAACCATCTGTGTACTTTGTATTGTACGCATCGAAACTCATTGCAGCCATACCATCCTCAGAATTGAGAACAGATACCGTCATACCATTGTTTGAATTGTTCTCCCACGCAGCATATTTAAATGTCAGATTGTAAATGGTATTAGCCTTAAGAGGCATTGTATAAACACCGGCATTTCCATATTGCAATGAACCCGGCTGATTGTAATATCCAGTGGTGGAACCATAGACATCTTTTATGAACTGGCCCCAACCATTGGTTCGAGTCCAACCATATTGTTGAATGTTAGCAGCAGGAGAACCTTGTCCGTTTGCAAAGTTTCCATTGTAAACGCACTCTACGTCACTACCATTGGCCGTCCAAGTTGCACCAGTCAAAGCTGTGGTAGCAGATACGACAGCTGCACTTGAAGCTGTATTTGTGTCGAGAGCCTTGGCAGCAACAATAGCCTCAAGAGCAGTTACGTTATTATAAGGAGCATACTCGCCAGTCTCAAATCCAAGAGTGTTTTCCTCTGCAGCAGCGATAGCTTCAGCAAGAGCATTCTTCTCGGCAGTTGTAGCCTTTGCCTCATAGTGAGTCAGAGACCAACCGAAGAACGGCAGCCATGCACCATTACACTTTGAAGGAGAAGCTATACCGATGGTCAGCGTCTCACCCTCAGAAACATATACATAAACATCATTCAGATAGGTGTCGCCACTATTCTTCATGTCTGTGCGGCTATCAATTGAATGACCGCCTGCATACCAAGACTTCAGCTGTGTGAGATTACTTGAAGTAGCAGTATTGGCATATACCCATGCATTGGTGTTAATCTCATTGCCGACACGGTTACCAGATGCTGCATCGCCAGGACGCCATGTAGCATGAACTGAAACCTTGTAGATACCCTCTTCAAGCCCCGTAATATCTTGCTTGATACCACCAAAGCCGTCCCAAACTTCACCAGTTGTTCCATTGGCATCGAAACTCTTGTTTCCGGTTGCATAGGTCACTTGTGTCCAATTGTCCAGGTTTGCTGTACATTCAGCGTTTGAAATGTTGCTTGTCACGTCGGTTGCGCCGAAATCAGATGCAAGGAGACTTGCAAGTCCTGCTACTGTAGAAGCCGATTTGCCTGCTCTTGTTGCTACTACAGTGGCTTCACCATTTCTTAAAGCAGCAAGATTTGCGAGATAAGTTTCCTTGCTAATGGGAACCCAAATGATAGCCTCACCTTCTGTGTCCGTAACATCAAGATAGTCGTACGGTACGTCGTTGGATGAGTTTGTGTTTGTCTTTACATATTTGTTGTCATTCGTACGTAAAACATATCCTCCATCAGCAACCTCTATGCTGTATGAATCTTCACCTCTGTCAACAAAGATGTCAGTGGTGTATCCTATGTACTTGTCGGTATTTGCAGCCAAAGAATTGTCATGATTCTTCAGACGATATTTTCCATTAGGCAGCATAATTGCGTCTAAAGAAATTCCGAGGTCGGCAACCACAGCCCTAGTTCCCCAGTCACCACCACGGCCAAGATAGGTTTGGGTATTTTTCTTTTGGAAGTAATAGAGACCTTCAGCAATAACACCGGTCTTGACTGTGGTACTGATAGCAGCATTGGACTCCTGTCCCTCATAACCTACTACGCCAGCGGCAACAGATATAGTATAGGTTGAATTCAAATCTAACGTCACATCTGAGAACGTTGCGGTCATGACATTGTCATTCAGAGCAAGTGTTCCTTCCTTAACGGGCTCACTGCCCTTCGAGAGGGTTGCTTTAGCCGTATTGTTAAGCAGTGCGAAAGTGGCAGCAGGATCTGTACTTCCTGCAGCGCTAAAGGTGAAATCAATCGTTGTTAATCCACTAATATATGCGCCATCATCAATGCTTGGTGTGGCAGCACCAACCGTGTAGGTATAGCTGGCTACGCCGATTTTCAGGTTGTTTGCAGAAGATGACTTCACATAGTAGCGAGTAGCGGAGAAGCTGTTATTCTCGGCAGTAAAATTTGCTGTAACGGTTGAACCATTTTTTACGAGGATTGTGCCGTCTGTGGTATAGACGATTTCTCCCAGATTGTCAGCCATTGCTGTGTAGTTGTCTGCAGCTACGTTGATGTCAATATAGTACCACGTATCAGCAGCCATATCGCCGTTTGCAGGCAGTTCGGTAGCTACGCCAGCAATGGTGGGGATAGAATAGATGAGGAACGCACGCTTACCATTTCCTGCAGATTTGTTACTTGCAAGATCTTCACCATCGGTGGGATTATAGGGTGAGTTTTTATAGTTTCCAACAAACTCTCCTGTACTTGTTACACTACTCAAAGTCCATACTCCATCGCTAACAACAGGGCGGTATTCTGCATTAGCAGTCAATGCGTCTGTGGCTTGCATATTCCAAGAAGCAGCACTATAAATGTATTTGTTGTCTGATACATTCTTTATGGCATAGCCACTTCCGTATGATTCTGTTGTCCACATTTGAGTGGTATTATCAACAGGGTCACCAGCAAGAAACTTATATTTGGGACGTCCACCCGTTCCTGTCATGGCAAATCCAGACTCCCCACCATTTTCAGTTGCATCGAGGAAAGCATAATAATAGCCAGGAATTCCAAGTCCTTCCATAGAAGTAACTTGAGTCCATCCTGCAGAAATCAAAGAGCCAGAGTATTTGCGGCTTGCATTATATGTAGAGCGAGCCATCTTATACACATAAAAACCAGGAGCGTTATCAGCACCTTTGTTGGTAGCAGTTGCAGCATAGTTTCCATCTTCTTTCAACATTCCTGCATTATTCGAAAGATCAACTGTTGGGCTATCTTTGTATGGACCCAAATATGTGCTGTTGTTATTTGCCGCATTTGCGATGGTATACTTGCCGCCATCTAATATAAAAGTGTATTGACTATTCTCGTTGGCAGCTTTAAAGGATGCAGCCCAACCAGCGCCACCATTGGTGTTGTAATAATAGTTGTCAACGATGCTTTTCAAAGCGTAGCTGGTACTATTATCTTCAATAATCCAAACCTCTCCAGCAACTACAGAAGGGTCAACTAAGGTTTGGTAAACAGCTTTTGTTTCTGTTTTCGGTACTGCATTAGACAATGCATACTTTGACTCTTGTGCATCTACAAATACGAAATAATAATCGCCAAGTGTCAATGATGACAAATCTGTCACCTGCATCCACCCTGCACTCGTCAAGTCTGAAGTGGTGTAAGCATTACCAGAAATTACCCCCCCCAGTAAGGCGAGAGTAGTAATGAATAGTTTAAGTTTTCTCATAAATCTTAGGTGTTAATTATTATGTTATTTGGTTTTATTTATTGCAGTAAGGTATCTAAGGTCTCCACCAACGTGACACACTCTCTGTTTCCATTTATGTGAGATGTGTGTATTTATGGTTCTAAGTAACAATGTGCTTGCAAAGTTACGAATAAATTATGAAACCAACAAATAATATGCACACAAATTGCACATGAATGGGTTAAAAAGGATGACAACTACCGCGGTTCAGTCTTTTAGCGAGTAGGTGACGGTGGTCACCACGCGTACCTTTTTTATATAGGGGGTGTTGTCGTCGCGGTTGTCGATGGAGAACTGTCCCTGGTCGGCGGAGACTATCTTGTCGAGCTTGGAGTGGGAGTTCTCGGCAAACTGCTGCGCCGTCTTCTCGGCGTTCTCTATGGCCTCCTGCATCATCTTGGGCTTCATATCCATGAACGACACGTACTCGTACTTGACGGGGTTATCGTAGCTGCCGTCCACGATAGCCACGCCCTCCTTGAGCAGGTCGCCCTGCTTGGCTATGATGGAGCGCACCTGGGCGACATTACGGCTGGTGACGGTGATGACCGATGTGATGATGTAGCGGTAGTTCTTGTTGTTGTCGCTGTACTCACGGGCATTGAGGTCCACCACGGACGGTGCGTTGATGGTAAGCTCATTATCCTTGATGCCATTGCGCATGAGGAAAGCCTTTATCTTTCCCTGTGTCACCCCAATCTTGTTGTACAGCTCGGGCAGGTCGTTGCCAAGCTCTTTCGAGACTATGGGCCACGTCACCTTGTCGGCCTCCACCTCCTGCTCTGCCAGTCCCTTTACGTTAACCCTGCGGTCTTTGTTTGCAAAGTCGTCGATGCCTGCCTTTATGAAACATCCCAAACATGCCAATCCCACTGCAATGATGGCTGCGCTTATTGTCCTGTTCTCTTTCATGTTGTCTGTATTTATGAAATTATACTGCAAAGATGCGAAATAATTTCATAACGGCGCAAGGGTCTCGCCGCTTCTTACGGTTATTTTCTCTTTTTTTGCTATTTTTAGTTAATCAGGTTGAAAAATCAAATGATTGAGTCCACTTTAAAAAGTCAACAAATGGAAGCAACAACTAAAAAACTACGCGCAGCCGCTCCCCTCCCTTGTAAGGGAGTGGTTGGGGGTGGGGTCAGTATCTTCTTCGCTGTCAGGATGTTACAGACCCCACCCCTGCCCCTCCCCTTGATGGGAGGGGAGTGGCTGCGCTCCGTTTTTTGCCGTCTTAATCATGGTTTTGACTTTTTAAAGTGGGCTCAAATACGTATTTGTTATGATTACAGCAGCTAACAATGTACAGATGCAAGGCGTTTACGTGAACGTGCCGGCCGTGGACTGGTCGCTGTTCCGTGAACTCATCCGCAAGTTCGGCTGGCAGGCAGAGACCCGCGAGAAGTTGCTCGACCGCTTCGTCGGCAGCCGACCGACCAATCCCGGCATCAGCGAAGAGGAAATCATGGACGAGATGAGAGCCGTCAGATACGCAAACACCTCAGCCAGCACAACCATACCAGAATCATAAAGCTTGCCGACTTCATGGCAATGATGTTTCAATCCCCCCTTTTATGCTTATGCCACCGCTAACCTACATACACGCTTCTGAGGCGGCCCGCACGACGGCGGGCGGCAGGGCGGCGGACGCGATGCAGAAAGTGTGTGAGACGATAGGATTATTTAACGCCATCATCGCGCGATAAGTGAAAAAAATTGCTTACCTTTGCAGCCGAAAGGCTGCGAAACTGCTCACGCTCGGCAATTGATGCAAGCATCATTGCACTCGCTTAATCGCAGTTTTGTCAATCGAATATTCAACTCAAATACGTGCTTGTTATGTGCACAGTAACATTAGAGTACAACAGCCACAGCGCATTGGCGCGTCGCAAGCTCGCTGCCTTACTGGCCACAGGGCTGTTCTTGCAGAAGGACATCAAGCCTGACACGCCGACACCCGAAGAGGTGGAAGCCCATCGTCAGCTGAGGGATGCCGTCCTTGAGCATTCACGCAAGACCATGTCTCACGTCATAGCCCGCTACCTATGAAGTATCATTAGCGCGACATCGTAGAGGTCAGCTTCCTCTTCCCCGACGGCACGTTCAAGCCCCACCCCGCCATCATCGTCAGCAACGACCAGTTGCAGGAGGACGAGGACGGCATGTTCTATCTCGTGCTCATCACCTCCAACGACTGGCTCAACCCGCAGTATTCCTATCCGCTGACCGACGAAATGGTGACAGGTTTCACGTTTTCGAAGCCCTGCCTCGTCAAGTGCCATATCATTACGGGCAACATCGAACGCGACGTACAGCGCCGCCTCGGCAGCATCAAGCAGAAATACTTCGATGAGATAGTTGACAAGATTGTCGATTCTATTTTTTAATCCCCTTATGCCACCGCTAACCTACATACACGCTTCTGAGGCTGCCCGCACGACGGCGGGCGGCGGGGCGGCGGACGCGATGCAGAAAGTGTGTGAGACGATAGGATTATTTAACGCGGAATATTTGGCGGTGTCAGATATTTCTATAAACACACACAATTAGCGCTACTGGCGCAGACTACATTATTAAAATGCGCGGGCACCCGCGTCAATATACGGCTTTTCTTGCAATCGGGCAACCGACGGAGCAGCGAGAGAAGAGCCAAGCTTGCTTGTGCTCTTCCGAGTCGCGACGGAGGTCGAGCGTAGCTCAAGGGAGGCCGCATTGTTTTTTCATCCCCATCGGAAAAATAATTAATTCTTAAATACAATGACAATGACAAAGACAATGAGAAGATTGTTTTCGAGGGCGGCGGCGACGATTTAATCGGGCGAAGATGACAAAATGAAACATCTTCGCCCGCTTTCGTAAGATTTAACGCCCGAATCGCGCGATAATTGGAAATAATTGCTTAACTTTGCACCCACAGAACAATAAAACATTCAAGCGCATGGGTTCAATATTCATCATCCAGGGCATCCTGATTTACATCTACGCCTTCGACCACAACCCGCCGCACATCCACGTGCGCAGCGGCACGGACCGCTCGGCTCTGCCGCTTTGCTTGCAAAGAACTTCTCCATCACCATCCAGGACCGCATCATCGAGGGCAAGGCACGCTCGAAGACCGTCAAAATCATCCGCTCGGCTTTGCCGCTTGCCTAAGCAAGAACGACTTCATCGACGAGCACGAGGCAGAGCTGATGGAACCGATGGAACAGCGAGTGCAAAATGAAACTTGTTTCAATTTTGCCGAGTCGTGACAGAGGAAGAATGAAGTTCAACTCTGGGGCAGGGCTCAGCGCGGAGAGAAAATAACCAAAATCAGATAAGGAGGACAGATTATGTTACTGACGATTACAGATGTAGAGTACCTGGGCGACTATACGTTGCTCTGTACGTTCAGCACGGGCGAGCGCCGCAAGGTTGACCTCACGCCGCTGCTCGATTATCCCGCTTTCGAGGAACTGCGCGACAAGAACGAGTTCATCCAGTTCGGCCTCGACCAGACCATCTTCTGGAAGAACGGCGCCGACATCGCCCCCGAAAGGCTCTATGAACTGGGCAAAGCGGCGTGAGTTTATTCACAAACGACAAAGAACAATGAGCGGATAGACCGACGGACATTCGGAACTATCCGCTTTCATAAAGACAAACAACGCTTTATCAAATGGAAGAAATCAGAGTTTATCTCTCCCCGTGGAAGAACGCCCTCCTCATCCTGGTCTGTTTTGCATTCGCAGCCCTTGGCCTCCACACCCTTATTGTGCATCCCGAGAAGTTCGGTTTTATGCTTTGGCTGGGCCTTCTGCTCTTCGGCCTCGGCGGCATCTTTATGCTATGGCTCATTATGAAGGAACGGATAACGGGCAAACCTTATTACCTCGTCACGGACGAAAGCATCACCATGAACAGCGGCCTGAAAGCGTGGGAAGTCCGCTTCGCCGACGTGGAGCGTTTCTTCCTTGTCGGCAAGATGATAGGGATACGCTACAGGAAGGACAGAGAGATTCAGAAGATGGAGGAGGCCAGCGGGCTCGGGCGCTTAGTCCGCCGCTTCAACGAGCGCATCGGTGGTTCGCAGGAACACCTCTATGCATCCGGCATGACGATGAAGCCCAAAGAGCTGTGCGACCTGCTGAATGAACGGGTGAAAAAAGTGAAGGGCGGAAGGAAAAGGCCGAAGGCCTGATAAGACTACAGGCAGGCGGTGGAGTGCGAAGCACGGAACCCCTGTAAGACGGACGGACAAACCAACCATAACCCCGACGGGGTGACAGAATATTTCGGCAGAGAAACTGCCACCCTTTCAGGGTTCAGTTTGTTTGTGGCATCGTTATCAGGGGTTCCGCTTCGCTCCACCGCCTGCCTGTGTTCTGATGTCCCTTTGGGACAATGCTCCACCGCCTGCCTGTGTTCTGACGTCCCTTTGGGACAATGCTCCACCGCCTGCCTGTAATCTATACACCCCTTTCGGGGTTTAAGCGGTGACACGGACAATTACGCAACCGCCTCTGGGGGTTGAACAATGACAATCAATAACCAAATAAAACGATATGGCAAGTACACTGGTAAAAATCGACATCCACCTGATATTCCACGTCAAGAGCACGGGCGTGAAGATGCGGACGGAAGACCTCGGCCGCATCTTCGCCTACATCGGCGGCATCATCAAGGGCATCGGCGGGCTGCCCATCGAAATCGGCGGCATGACCGACCACGTACACATCCTCACGTCGCTGCCGAAGACCGTGTCGCTGGCCGACTTCGTCCGCGCCGTCAAGGCCGACAGCAGCAAGTGGATGAAGCAGCTCGACCCGTGCTACGCCGCGTTCGCCTGTCAGGAGGAATATGGCGCGTTCTCCGTCAGCCCATCGCTCATCGACAAGACGGTGAAGTACATCCGCGGCCAAGAGGAACATCACAAGAAGCGGACGTTCCAGGAGGAATACCGGTTGTTCCTGGAGGCATACGGCATTGAGTACGACGAGCGCTATGCGTTCAGCGATTGATTCTGTCACCCCGTCGGGGTTCAGTTTGTTGGCGGCATCGTTAGCAGGGGTTCCGCCTTGCTCCACCGCCTGCCTGTGGTCTGTAATCCCTTCGGGACATTGCCCCACCGCTCACCATTATTCCATCATCCCTTCTTTTCTTCCCCATCTGCCTGCGTTTATATCACTTTCCCCTCCTAAACTACCCATTTCCTACTAAATTATCATAAAATCGCATACGGATGATACGCCGTGTGCGATTTTTTAGTAACTTTGTTGTCAGATTCTGAGACAAGTCAACATGAGTATTCACCAAAATAGCAATGAAAAGGGCGGGCGCCCTCCGCCTGCGACACGAAAAGCGCGTCGCACAGGTCGAAAGTTTTTGTATCTTTGACTTCTTGCGTCCCTACGGTAGCGAGCAAGCTCGAGCGCGTCGAAGATAGGCTGCATCTCGGAAATACAAAGAAAAACGAGTTTTCCTTTGGTATTTCGCTCGATTTGCACTATCTTTGCAGCCGTGAAACGATAAAAACAACGAAGATATGACCGCACGACGCGAGAAATCGAAGCCATAGAAGCCGCAGCTGAACAAGCAGCTGGAGGCAATGCAGGAGGAGAAACCGAAAGAAGACCAAAGCATCGCTTTAGAGGCAGGCAAGTTCTGTCTGGACATAGCCAAGCTGGTGTTTGGAGGTGCGATTCTGGCAGGCATCATGCAGCAGAGCATTGAGTTCTCTTCCTTACTGGACTGGGGTTGTGCTGCTGTTTGTGGCGTTCGGCTTTTATTTGATTAAGAGATCTAAAAAACATAGGAGATAGTATTATGACACTGACATCATTCTTTGCGATTGTAGGTCTTATTGGCCTCGTAGCATTCATAGGCACGATTATCTATTTCCACCATCAAGACATCATAATCAAAGGAAACTGATTATGGGAGTGTAGAATGAACGGTCTGCTCTGACCTGTTGTTGACGGGGCCGACGCCCATCACTGAAGAATTATCCGCCGCCGAGGCTCCGTTGCAGGAGTCCCGGCGGCGTCCGTTTGGTCTCAGTGCCCTCCGCTGGAGGTCGCTACGGTGATATTTTTCAAAGCGTGGGGAAAAGGCGCGTTTCGACGGCCAAAAGTTTTCGGAACATGGAGTAAAGGCGGGTTTCGACGCGGTTTTGAAAAAATTTCGGCGAGAAAAGGCGGGTTTCGATGCAGAAAAAATATTTTTTGGACTTTAAAACTGGTTTTATTATGGGAAAAACAAAAATCAACAAATCGGGCTGGGCCAACACGCCCAACGCCTTTTTCGTCGCCGCCATGCGCACCACCGACCAGAGGAATGCAGAGGTGGAGACGGAGAACCAGCAGTGGATTGCCTCAAGGACGGCGTTCCACACGGCGTTCACGACGCTGGACGAGGCGTACCAGCGGTCGCTGATGAGCTTCATGACGAAGTCGGTGGCCGAGAAGGTGGTGAACATGGAGCAGCGCTTCGGGAGCGAGGCGCCCTCGCCCGCAATGGTGGCGGGC
>JAFSKJ010000047.1 GCA_017449025.1 Prevotella sp.
CGGAAAAAAGAACGCCGCGGATTGCACTCTGGAAGAGTGCCCCAACTACGCCAATGGGCGACCCCTTTGGGGTCGATGTCGCCTTTTACCTTCTTCTCCGGGGGTACTTCGCACCACCCGGTTACTGAGCGGCGACCGCTTTGCGGTCATACATCCTGGCAACCGTACAGTTCGAAAACTTTTAGCTACCTTTACAAGTCGGTTGTTTTGGGGCAACGATGCCTCGGCATCTTCTTCCAATGCTACCTAATAGACACAGGCCAAAATCAGTTACTGTGTCTTATTTTACGTTAACGCAAAAAAAAAAGCGTTAAGAAAGTATAAATATGTACGCTCCATTGCGTATGCGCACATTGTTATATTGAAAAAAATGTTACTTTTGCTCTTTATAAATGCAAAAAAATCGCTATGAATAGGATAAAGAGGATTTTCGTCTTTTGCTGTTTTCTTGCTTTCTTGACAGCAACAAGGGTGTTAGCCAACACTCTTCCTGCCGACTCGTCCTTATATTCCACCGATACACTGCCGCGCCGCGAGCTGCTCTCCATCAAGACCAACCTGCTGCTCGACGTTGCCTACATGCCCGGCTACAACCGATGGTGCCCCATACCGAATATAGCCTTTGAATACTACCCCAAGAGCGGGCACATCACCTTCGGAGCATCGTTCGACATGCCTTGGTGGCAGAACTATCGGAAACACAAGTATTTCCAGGTGCGCAACTATCAGGTGGAGGGGAGATATTATCTGAGGGCTAATAAGGCTAATGAGTCCTATGGGACTAATAGGACCAATAGGACCAATAGGGCCTATGAGACCTATGGGTCCAATGGTGCTGCCTTCAAGGGGTTTTACCTCTCGGCATACGTGCATGCTGCAGTCTTCGGCATCTGCTTCGATGCCGACCGCGGATGGGTGGGCGAGGGTGCCGGTGCCGGCATAGGAGGCGGCTATGTGATGCCGCTAAGCAAGAACGGCCACTGGCGGTTAGAGCTGGGGCTGCAGGCAGGGTTCTTCCGCTGCAAGTACGACCCGTACAAGTATGAGAATCCCGTCAACCCGGCATACCACGACGACCTTTACTACTACAAGTGGACGGGCAAGCCGGAGCTGTTCAAGAAGAGGCAGTACCGATGGAACTGGCTTGGCCCCACCCGCGTGGGAATAACCCTGAGTTATGATCTGCTCTACCGGCGCATACAGAAGCGCGGTGCGAGCTTCAAGTGGAAAGAAAGGAGGGCTGCCCAATGAAAAAGCTGTTCTCCTGCCTAAGGTGTTGGATGGGGCCTATTAGGCCCATGAGCCCCATGAGCCCCATGAGACCCATGAGCCCCATGAACCCCATGAGCCCCATGAACCCCATGAGGCTCATTAGCCTTGCTGTGGTGCTGCTCTTTGCTCTTCACTCTTCGCTCTTCACTCTTCAGTCGTGCTCGCCCGAGCCGCCCCTCCATCTCTACGATGCTCAGGAGGTGATGATGGACCTGCCAATCATCGACCTTGAGCTGGATGTCTACTGGGACTACAATGACTATGGCGACGGCTACGACTGGCAGGACGAGTGGTACTACGGATGGGATGACAGCGACCGCCGAATATTCGGTGAGCTGGGCTACGCAGAGCCTACGGTGTTCAACCTCAGGCGATACTATACAGGCATCACGCCATTGGCACCCCACACAGGCGTCGTGGTCAACACCGTGGAAGGCAGGCACTATCAGGGCCGCTACGACTGGGGCTTCTGGGACCTGCTGGTATGGAACCGCATCAGCACCATCGACGGTGTGCAGAGCCTTGTGTTCGACGAGCAGACATCGCTCGACAGCGTCGTTGCCCGCACCAACGAGTCGATGCAGACGGCCCGCTACCATGCACCTAAGTACACAAGGTCGTTCTATGCGCCCGAACCACTGTTCTCGGCCTACGAGAGGGGAATAGAGGTGAACCGCAATCTTGACAGCTTCACCTACGACACGGAGCGAAAGGTATGGACAAGGAAGCTCAACATGATGCTCCTGCCAATAACATATATATACCTGACGCAGGTGATACTGCATCACAACAAAGGGCGCATAGCCGCCATCGACGGCTCGTCGAACCTCTCAGGGATGGCGCGTACCACTACGGTGAACACCGGCATTGCCGGACAAGACGCCATCACCGTCTACTACAACTCGCGAATGAAGCGCGAATGCCCGCTGCTGCCCTATAAGGTGACGGCAAACGGCATGCCGGAGAATTACGGCAACGTGGAGATTGTCGACATCATAGGCGGCAGGCTTGTTACCTTCGGCATGTGCAACCAAGCCCCGAACACCATACGCAGCCGCAGCGAGGTGACCGACGGACAGCGGCACTATATGGACGTGACCATGCAGTTCAACAATGGTACTGACTCCACTTTCGTCTTCGACGTGACGGAACAGGTGAGAAAGAGGTACAAGGGGGGAGTGATAACCGTTGAGCTTGACGTAGACACCATATCCATACCCACACGCTCGGGAGGCTCCGGCTTCGACGCTGTGGTGGAGGAGACAAAGGACGGCGGAACCCACGAATTCGATATTTAAGCAAGGGGCCTACAGACCCTCAAACCTCTCTCAAGATATAACATAAGAAAAAACATTAGACAAATTTAAACACTTATCAAACATGAAATTGAAGAAACATTACATCTTTGCAGCATTGGCGACAATAGCAATAGCCAGCTGCACAAGCGATGACTACATCGCTGACATCCCGCCTGTCGACATCAACGACGGAATGGAGATGCCTATCGTGTTCAGCTCGATGAACAATGGTATTACCCGTGCCGACATCACAGGAGCCGATGCAGCAGGCATGCTGGGCGGACAGTTCGTGGTAAGCGGCTACAAAGGGGCGCAGTCTGAATGGAATGGCAACAACATCGTGTTCGACAACTACGTGGTGAAGTACTATGAGAACACTGCCAACACCACACAGTCGAACTCCGCCAACTGGGAGTATGTGGGACAGGATCGCATCAAGCACGCCATTGACAATGGCGTAACCCAGCAGTCCATCAAGTACTGGGACTACTCGCAGGATCAGTACGACTTCATTGCATGGGCAGTGGGAAACGGTGTCACACCTATCTACGAGGGTGACCCCTCTGACGGCAAGGTGCTCGTATCGGCCATCACCCCTGATAAGGCAACAACTTCTGACCAGCTGGCCTACACCTTCACAGGCACTGCTGCCGACCTGACCAATTGCTACATCGCCGACCTCGTGACAGTGAAGAAGGCCGAATACCAGAAAACCGTTACGCTGAGGTTCCGTCAGCTCGGCGCAAAGGTGCGCATGGGTATCTACGAGACCGTGCCCGGATATTCTGTGAAGAACGTGGAGTTCTACAGCGGTGCCGCTACCAACGATGCTGGCACTACTCCTATGCTCTTCACCATCGGTGCCAACGACATCTACAACGAGGGCGTCTACACCATCTACTTCCCCACCGTGGATCAAACCTCTAATTCCGACAACAATCAGGCTCACATCAAGTTCTCCCCAGGAAATGCTTCACAGAAGTCGACCGTTGAGTTCGGCTCTTTGGTGTACACCATTGCCGAGGACGGCGAGAAGACCCCCGGCGATGTGTTCCTCGGACGCTCGTCGAACACGGCATCCATGGCCGGACAGGCTCAGGGTAACTACTACACACAGTACCTGCCCAACGAGAGCGGTGTCAACCTGAACCTCCGCGTGAACTACACCTTAGAGTCTATCGACGGCTCGGGCGAGACCATCGTTGTGAAGGGAGCCACCGCCCAGGTGCCCCTGATCTACACGCAGTGGAAGGCAGGCTACGCGTACACGTACCTATTTAAGATTAGTGACAAGACCAACGGACACACCGGACCGTACGATCCGACCAACCCCGACGACGTAACAGTGAACAGCGACCCCGCCGGCCTCTATCCCATCACCTTCGACGCTGTGGTGGTGAACGCAGAGGAGGATGCCACCCAGGAGACCATCACCCTCGTCTCCACACCCAGCATCACCACCTACCAGAAGGGTTCCAAGGTTGTTGACAACAATGAGTACCTGGCTGCCACCGGCGACATCTACGTCACCGTGAACGACGGCAACACAGCAAGCACGCCAGACCTTGCCAACGGGCACCTTATCACCCTGACCACCGACAATGCTGCCCTGTATACCATTCCCGACGGCAAGACAGAGGCTGAGGTTATCGATGCTCTCTCTCTGCGTGATGACATTGCAGACGCAGGCACAATAAAGGGACGCAACGGGCTGGTGCTGACCAAGCAGCAGCTGACACTGACCAGCACTATTGAGTATGGCGTTGACGGAAACACCATCACGCTGAATGGTGACCAGGCCGCTAAGTTCACCCCGACAGCAGAAACCTACGCCTTCGTTTACACTAAGACGGCAGCTAACTCCACCGCTGATGAGTATCAGCTCGTAAGCGTAGCAGTAGGCGAAAGCGTGAAGGGACTGTACCGTGGCGGCTTGCAGAATGCCGGCAGCGGCGATGTGAAGAAGGACGTTGTCTACTTCACAAGCAACACTTCGGGCAAGGTTCCCGTCTTCCTCGGACAGACAGTCAACAACCTCTACCTCGATAATACAGGTACGACGATTGCCTCAGGCTATGCTGCCACAGGCACTGACTACTATTACACCACCGACAACGGCATGACCTACACCAAGGCTGCGAATATTGCATACGCAGACTTCGCAACAGCAACAGACATTGGTACGGGAAATACTGATGCCACATGGACGGCAAAGTCCAGCACCGCACCAGCGAACGGCACGGCCTACTACAAGCGCTCGGGAACAGAAGGCAACTATACCTACACCTACTGTGTAATACTGCCGCAGCAGCAGGATGGACTGATGGTCTACAAGACCTCGTCGAAGTGGGCTTGCAAGGATACAGACGTTGCCATCGATGGCATGCTCTATTTCGACAAGTACACCAAGAACAACGGTGTCTACTACACCAAGGTCATAAAGGTGGAGTAACACTCTTTCTCCCCATCCCCAAGGCGCGGGGACTCCGATCCAAGGGGATGGGGCTAAACCACGCTCCCTGTGGGGGCACGGTAGGGACTTACTTTATGTATGTCCGCCGGCGCCAACAAAAGGGACATACATAAAGTAAGTCCCTACGAATGAGGAAATCAAGCTCGTACGGGGTTCGACTCCCCGCCAGGCTACAATAATACATATAATGTACGCGCGTAGAGGCCGGGCCTCCCGTAGCGGAAAAACAAGACACAGATGTTGGAAAACAAAGATAAATGAAGAAACAGACACGGTCTACATCGAAGATATTTGGGACGCGCGCCGCAATCTGGAAAGCCTCGTGGAGCGAGTGACAAGATAAAGAACGAAAATAAATAAATGATTATCCGCATTTTAGTGTTATTTAACTGAGTGGATTTGCCCAGGTGGCCAAGAAGTTGTACCTTTGCCGAAAAATAAGGGTTAGCATGAAACTATTAGAGTTCACCAAACGTTTCCCGGACGAAGAATCTTGTATTC
>JAFSKJ010000048.1 GCA_017449025.1 Prevotella sp.
AGGTTATTAAACAAATTACAACCTCTTTTACACAACGCTATTCATTCGTCTTAGCAAGTGCTCGTTATGAATTATTAACGGCATAACGACTGCATTCCGAATGAGCAAATCATATTCCAAGAGGGGACTGAGTAGTTACCAACTTGGACAACTAAAACAACATATCCTAAAACGGCATCCATTTGCAAAATATCATATTCCTTTGTAATGTTTTTAGGCAGAATTATCATTAAACGACAACTTGGACAACTAAAACAACAAAACCGCATAGAATCGGACATACATAAAGTAAGTCCCTACAGAACAACGATTTTTTCTTTTTGTAAGATTTGGTCAGATTTGTTTGATTTCTGCCCCGAATGGGGCACTCATCTTGAGGGTGCTGAGCATTTACACAACTTGGACAACTAAAACAACATATCCTAAAACGGCATCCATTTGCAAAATATCATATTCCTTTGTAATGTTTTTAGGCAGAAAATTGCGTTTTACGAAAATACTTTGTAACTTTGCACCAAAATTGCGACAAGAAGTAGATTGCTTAATACCTGTGTTATGAAACAAATAAGATGGGGATTCATAGGCTGCGGCGAGGTGACCGAACTGAAGAGCGGCCCAGCTTTCAGCGAGGTGGAAGGTTCGCAGGTGGTGGCAGTCATGAGCCGCACAGAGAAACGTGCACGTGCCTATGCCGTAAAGCACGGTGTGCCGCACTGGTACACTGATGCCCAGGAGCTCATAGACAGTCCGGAGGTGAATGCCGTTTATGTGGCCACACCTCCGTCGAGCCACGCCACGTTTGCCATCATGGCCATGAAAGCTGGCAAGCCTGTGTATGTGGAGAAGCCGCTATCGGCAAGCTATGAAGACTGCGCGCGCGTAAATCGCATTTCCGAGCAGACCGGCGTGCCCTGCTTTGTGGCCTACTACAGGCGATACCTGCCATATTTCCAGAGGGTTAAGGAGATTGTCAAGAGCAACACTATAGGCAAGGTGGTAAACGTTCAGGTGCGCTTTGCTGTTCCTGCTCGCACAGAAGACCTCATGCCCGAAGGAGAGTTGCCATGGCGCCTGCAACCAGAGATTGCCGGCGGCGGTTACTTCTACGACCTTGCTCCCCACCAGCTTGACCTGCTGCAGGAGATGTTCGGAGTAATCATCGATGCCCACGGCATCTGCGCCAACCGTGGCGGCATGTACAAGGCCGAGGACTCCGTGAGCGCCTGCTTCCGCTTCGAGAACGGTCTTCCGGGGTCTGGTTCTTGGTGCTTCACCGTTCATGAGTCGGCGCGTGAGGACTGCGTGGAGATAATAGGCGACCGCGGCCGCCTGACATTTGCCGTGTTCGACTATTCGCCTATTCAGCTCTACACCAGTCATGGACATGAGGCAATAAGCGTAGCCAACCCGTCGTATGTGCAGTACCCTATTATAAAGAATGTAATTGAGCATCTGCAGGGACTGGCTCTGTGTTCATGCACCAGCGTGTCGGCAACACCCGTCAACTGGGCTCTTGACCGCATATTAGGTAAAATCTGACGTTAGGAAACTGTGGTTAAGGCTGTTCGACATATCATACTGGCAACATTGATAGCTGTGGCACCGATTACGGCCGCCGTGGGTAGCGGCGACGATGTCACTCCGCTTAGTCGCATTAGGCAGACTATGGCCGACAGCACGCGCAGCGACTCGCTCTCTCTTCCCCAGAAGAGCTGGAAAGCTGTCCAGCTCACGTTGAAGGAGCTGGACAGCGTGGAGACCGACTATATTGAGCCGCAGCATTACAACTGGTCGGTGATGATGCAGGCCACCACCGCCTACGACCTCTTCATCATCAGCAGTGCTGACGGGCAGCGCCTCACACTCGCCCCAGACCTGACCTTGAAGCTCGGTCCTTACTTTGGCTGGCGATGGATGTTTTTTGGCTACACGTTTGACCTGAAGAACATAGGCCTGTTCAACAACAAGAAGAAGCTGCAATTTGACCTGAGTATCTATTCGTCGAAGATAGGCGTAGACATATTCTACAGGCGTACAGGCGACGATTACAAGTTGCGCTCTGTGAACTTAGGCAATGGCATAAAAACAGACGAGCTTGAAGGCTCTGCTTTCGACGGAGTAATAGCCGGCATCACCGGCATCGATGCCTACTACATTTTCAACCACAAGCGTTTCTCCTACCCTGCGGCTTTCAGCCAGAGCACATTGCAGAAGGTGAGCTGCGGGTCGTTCATAGCCGGAGCCGGGTATACTCGCAACTCATTGTCGTTCGACTTTTCCAAGCTTCAAGCCACCATCGACAAGATCTATGGCGCAGGAGAGGTGAAGGTAGACAGCGGGCTGATGTTCCCAAAGGTGAAGTACCACGACATAAGCATCTCTGCCGGCTATGCCTACAACTTCGTACTTCCCCACAACTGGCTCTTAGGCATTAGCGGACAGGCAGCATTGGCCTACAAGAAGAGCAGCGGCAACTCCAATGGCGATGGGCAAAGGGGCTTCCAGTTCGACAACATAAACATTGACGGCATTGGCCGCTTCGGACTGGTATACAACAACATGCGCTGGTACACCGGCACCAGCCTCATCGTACACACCAACAACTACCGTAAGGCCCGTTTCACGACAAGCAACTTTTTCGGCAGTTTCAACATATACTTAGGATACAATTTCGGACTAAGGAAAAAATACCGTAACAGATGAGAAGAACAACAACCTGCATAACTGCCATAGCGGCGATACTTCTGCATGCCTCAGCCCTGCAGGGCAACAGAAGCATCACTCCAACTCCAGCTGCAAAGAAGCCTGCAACAGAGCTGGTTATGACAAAGGGCGACAGCATGGCCATAGCTTCGCTGCTGGCCGAAGCCCACCGCACCAGGCCAAAGGGGAGCCTGGAGCTTTTCTTCGCTAAAAAGCTGTTAAACAAGCCTTATGTGGCGCATACTCTTGAGGTGGCAGACAGCGCAGAGCCTCTCGTTGTCAACCTCAGGCAACTCGACTGCACCACCCTTGTCGAGACGGTTGCCGCCCTTACCCTTTGTGTGAAGAATGAACACTACAGCGTGGCAGACTTCCGGCAAATGCTAACCAAGCTGCGCTATCGCGGCGGGCATCGCAACGGATATGCCAGCCGCCTGCATTATTTCAGCGACTGGATAGCCGACAACAGCAGGCTGGGGCTTGTCGGCGAGATTGACCTAAGCAGCATTCCCAAGGCACGGAAGCAGACGGTCAGCTTGTCGTACATGAGCAGCCATCCGAACTCATACAAGGCACTGCGCCTCCACCCAGAACTTACAGCAGAAATACGCAACCAAGAGCAACAGTTAAGCGGGACCGTCTTCACATTCCTGCCAAAGGCAGCGGTGGAAGACACGCAACAGCTGCGCAAGATGATACACGACGGCGACATAATAGCCATCACCTGCTCCAAGCCCGGCCTCGACATTGCCCATTTAGGGTTCGCCGTATGGCAGGCCGACGGGCTGCACCTGCTTAACGCCTCACAACTGCACAAGAAAGTGGTGTTGGAGCCAATGACGCTAAAGAACTATCTGAAACGCCACACCACTCACACAGGCATAAGGGTGGTGCGCATAAAATAACAAAAAAAGAAAACAAAACCAATAAAAACAGAAAGCAATATGGAACTACCTGATTTCATGAGTTATGCCAACCGTTTCTCGTCGGCAGACTTTATTGAGAAGATTTCGCGCATAGCCAAGAGGGCTGGCGCCAAGTTAGTGTATGCAGCCCTGATTCTTTACTATACCCTGCAGAGCAACAAAATCAGCAGTAAGGACAAGGCAATAATCATAGGTGCGTTAGGTTACATGATAAGCCCCATCGACGTAATTCCAGATGCCATACCCATTGCCGGACTTACCGATGACATGGCCGTGCTGCTGTATGTGTTGAAGAAGGTGTGGGTGGACGTTGACCCGGAAATAAAGCTAAAGGCCAAGGAGAAACTGGGAAAGTGGTTCGACGAAGATGAGATAGCAGAGATAGACAATCTCTTTGAGTAAGGCAGAATTCCGAATAAATGTGTAATTTGGCGAAATAATCGAAAAAAGATGGCTCCGCATAGTTGTCTTTGCACATCTTTTATTATCTTTGCACAATAAACAACACACATATTTATTATTATGCACGAAAGCGATAGTATCGTAATCATTCCGACGTACAACGAGAAGGAGAACATAGAGAACATAATCCGTGCAGTGTTCAGCTTAGAGAACAAGCCCACAGATGCCGAACACCCAGGGAAGTGTTTCCATATTCTCATTATTGACGACGGTTCGCCAGACGGAACGGCCCAGATTGTGAAAAGACTGATGGCCGAAGAGTTCAGCGACAGGCTGTTCATGATAGAGCGCAGCGGTAAGCTCGGGTTAGGAACAGCTTACATTGCAGGTTTCAAATGGGCCCTCGAGCGCGACTACCAGTATGTGTTTGAGATGGATGCAGATTTCAGCCACGACCCCAACGACCTGGCCCGTCTCTATGCAGCATGTGCCGAGGAGGGCTATGACATCTCCATCGGCTCTCGCTACGTCAGCGGAGTGAATGTGGTTAACTGGCCCATGGGTCGCGTGCTCATGTCTTACTTCGCATCAAAGTACGTACGCTTTGTTACCGGCTTCAACATCCACGACACCACGGCGGGCTTCAAGTGCTACCGCCGCCGTGTGCTTGAGACCATCGAGCTGGACAAGATACGCTTCAAGGGGTACGCCTTCCAGATAGAGATGAAATTCACTGCCTACAAGATTGGTTTCCGCATAAAGGAGGTGCCTGTCATTTTTGTCAACAGGCGTGAAGGTACGTCGAAGATGTCCGGCGGCATCTTCGGCGAAGCATTCTTCGGCGTCATGCGACTGCGCTGGGACGGATGGACGCGCCGCTACCCTAAGATGAGTTAACCATCGTGGCTACACTATAGGCTGTTGACAATATTTGCAATTAAATAACATACAAAACACAGAGGAGATGTTTGGACTTGGAATGCAAGAGATACTGGTCATTGCGCTGATAGTACTGCTACTGTTCGGCGGCAAGAAGATTCCAGAGCTGATGAAAGGGCTGGGCCAGGGAGTGAAAAGCTTCAAAGAGGGCATGAGCGACATGAAGGACTCTGCCAACATACTTGAGGACGACAAAAAGAGCAATGGCAGGGAGTAGTCAGCCGACAATGACCTTCTGGGATCATCTCGACGAGCTTCGCTCAGTGCTGATACGCATAGTCGCCATCACGGCTGTAGCTGCAGTGGTGGCCTTCTGCTTGAAGGACGAGCTGTTTGCCGTGGTGCTTGCACCGCGAAGCAGCGAGTTCATCACCTACCGCCTGATGGGCGTTGAGCCTTTCAGCATCCACCTGATGAACACAGGCCTTACGGAGCAATTCATGATTCACCTTCGCACAGCAGCCTATGCCGGAGTGTTGGCAGCCTCACCTTACATTCTGTATGAGCTGTTCCGCTTCATCAGCCCTGCGCTTTACGACAGCGAGCGTCGCTACGCCACGGCCATCGTGGGCAGCGGCTATCTGATGTTCATGCTGGGAACACTGCTCAACTACCTGCTGGTGTTTCCGCTGACAGTGAAGTTCTTAGGCACCTACCAGGTAAGTCCCGACGTGGCAAACATGCTCACGCTGCAGTCATACATTGACACGCTCCTCACGATGAGCCTTATGCTCGGCGTTGTGTTTGAGCTGCCGGTGGTGAGCGGGCTCTTAGGTCGCATGGGCCTGATCAGCTCTAAGATGATGAAGCGGTGGCGGCGCCACGCTGTGGTGGCAATACTCATTGTGTCGGCAATAATCACTCCAACCACCGATGCCTTCACACTGATGATTGTGGCGCTGCCCATCTGGCTGCTCTACGAGCTGAGCATCATTGTAGTGCGCTGGGCCAATGGTGCCTCGATGATGAAAGACGAAAAACAAACAGGGATAGAGAATAACAAATAAACAATACACTTTATGCTTAGAAAGATTAGAATCGTACTGGCGGCTGTGATGTTCATCGGCATCACGCTACTGTTCCTCGACTTCACCGGAACCCTGCACCACTGGCTCAGCTGGATGGCAAAGGTACAGTTCTGGCCTGCAGTAATGGCCCTTAACCTTGTGGTTGTTGCTGCACTGGCCATAACCACACTGGTGTTCGGCCGCATCTATTGCTCCGTGATATGCCCTTTAGGCGTACTCCAGGACATTCTGTCACACCTGCGGCGCAAGAAAAACAAGTACTCCTACTCCAAGGAGGTGCGCTGGCTCCGCTATCCGCTGCTCGTGCTCTTCATCGTAGCAACAGTGGCCGGCATAGGGTCGGTTATGCAACTGCTGGACCCATACAGCTCATACGGCTATATTGCCACTACCATACTACAGCCACTGTGGAAGACCGGCAACAACCTGCTGGCAGCCATCGCCGAGCATTACGACAGCTACGCCTTCTACAGCGTGGACACGTGGATGCGCTCACTGCCTGTGCTCATCATCTCGGCAGCAACACTGCTGCTGCTTGCCATATTGGCTTGGAAAGGAGGCCGCACATACTGTAACACCATCTGCCCCGTGGGCACCATTTTGGGGTTCCTCTCGCGCTTCTCGCTGCTGAAGGTGCACTTCAACACCGACAAGTGCCGCAACTGCTCCCTCTGCTCCAAGAACTGCAAAGCCTCGTGCATAGACTTCAAGACCCACACCGTTGACTACTCGCGCTGCGTGGCCTGCGGCAACTGCATCGAGAGCTGCAAGTTCGGAGCCTTAAGCTACAGGGTCGGCGCCAATAAGACCAATAAGGCCAATAAGACCAATGAGACCAATAAGCCCATTGACACCAGCAAGCGCTCCTTCCTACTTGCCACCACCCTTGCCGCCACAGCCGCTATGGCCCAGAAGAAAGAAAAGCTGATGGACGGCGGACTCGCCGACATAGAAAAGAAGGTGGCTCCCGAGCGGCAGACGCCGCTCACGCCTCCAGGCTCACTGTCGATGCAGAACTTCGCCCAGCGCTGCACGGGATGCCAGCTTTGCGTTGCGCAGTGTCCCAACGAGGTGCTCCGCCCCAGCACAAGCCTTATGCACCTGATGTTGCCTACCATGTCGTACGAGCACGGCTACTGCCGCCCTGAGTGTACTCGCTGCTCCGAGGTGTGTCCGGCCGGAGCCATCAAGGCCTTCGACAAGCCCGAGAAATCATCCATACAGATAGGCCATGCCGTCTGGATAAAAAAGAACTGCGTGCCCATCACCGATGGAGTGGAATGCGGCAACTGCGCCCGCCACTGCCCTTCGGGAGCCATTGAGATGGTGATGCTCGACGAGGAAGACGAGGAGTCGCCAATGGTGCCCGCCATCAACGAGAGCCGCTGCATAGGCTGCGGCGCCTGTGAGTATGTGTGCCCTGCACGCCCATTCTCTGCTATCATGGTAGAGGGGCATGAGGTCCACAAGAAGATTTAGAAAATGGCATATCCGTAAACAGACAATCAATGAGACATATAACAAGAAGAGATTTCCTTAAGTTGTTCAGCGGCGGTGCCGTGGCAACAGCAGCAACGCTGGCAAGCTGCAGACAGGAAGACAAGGCTGGCTATCAGGCCGCCAACGAATACAAGAACCAAGTGGAGCCGCCAGTAGGCAAGATGACCTGCCGCACCAACCCCAACGGCGGCGACAAGGTGTCGCTGCTGGGCTATGGCATGATGCGCCTGCCGACCAAGGCCGACAACGAGAACGAGTTCGACCAGGACATGATAAACCGCCAAGTGGACTACGCCCTGGAGCACGGACTGAACTATTTCGACACAAGCCCTGTCTACTGCCAGGGACTGTCGGAGCGATGCACGGGCATAGCCCTGAGCCGCCATCCCCGCAACAGCTATTATGTTGCAACCAAGCTGTCGAACTTCAACCACGACTACTGGACCTTCGAGAAGTCGGTGGAAATGTACCGCAACTCCATGAAGGAGCTTAAGGTGGACTACATTGACTACTATCTGCTCCACGCCGTCGGCGGCGGCATGGACGAGTTCAACGGCCGCTACGTGGACAACGGCATCTTGGACTTCCTGATGAAGGAGCGCGAGGCCGGCCGCATCCGCAACCTCGGCTTCTCATTCCACGGGCAGAAGAGCGTGTTCGACGAGATGATGACCCGCCACGACAAGTATCACTGGGACTTCGTACAGATTGAGCTTAACTATCTTGACTGGGACTTCGCCGACGAGATCAGCGACAGGAATGTTGACGCGAGCTACCTCTACTCAGAGTTAGAGAAGAAGCACATACCCGTCGTGGTGATGGAGCCGCTGCTCGGCGGACGCCTTACCAACCTGCCACAGTACCTGATGACCGAGCTTAAGCAGAAAGCGCCTGAACGGTCGGTGGCATCGTGGGCCTTCCGCTATGCCGGCACTCCCAAGGGCGTACTCACCGTGCTCTCAGGCATGACCTATATGGAGCACCTCAAAGACAACCTGCTCACCTACTGCCCGTTAGAGCCGCTAACGCCGGAAGAGCAGGAATACCTGCATCAAGACATAGCCAACAAGATAGTGGGATTGGAGAACATACCCTGCAACGACTGCAAATACTGCATGCCATGCCCTTACGGCATTGACATTCCTGCCATTTTCGTACACTACAACAAGTGCAAGAACGAGGGCATGCTGCCCGTAGACACCGGCGACAAGGACTACATGAGCAACCGTCGCAAATACCTCATCTCACTCGACCGCGCCGTTCCACGCGACCGCCAGCCCGACCACTGCATACAGTGCGGGCAATGCCAACCGCACTGTCCGCAGAGCATACGCATTCCACGGGAGCTGGCAAAGATAGACAAGTTTATCGAGAACCTAAAAGTCTCGCCAAGAGGAATCCCACAAGGAAAATAACTACGGTTCCGAACACTATTGAGAGGAACTCGTGGATGACAGTCTGTCCCGACAGCGAGATCCACGCAATGGTAAGCACACCGCACACCACACCTATGGCGGCGTATGCGTTGTGCACCTTCTTCGAGATGAATCCCAACAGGAACAGGCCCAACATGCCTCCGCTGAAGATTGACGACAGTTTCCACCAAGCATCGAGGATACTGCCTACATTCACCAGCGCAAGGGCTATGAATATCCCTATCATTCCGATAACTACCCCCGCTCCCTTCAGCACAAGCAGCTGTTCGTCGTCGGAGATGTCGGAGCCACGCAGCCGTCTGTAGAAGTCGGTCAGCACTATCGTCGACGCACTGGTGATGCTGGTGGCCACGGTGCTCATGCCCGCGGCAAAAATCGACGCAACGAGCAGGCCGGAGAAACCCGACGGCAACTGGTTGACAATAAAGTACGGGAACACATAGTCGCCCTTCAGCGCAGAATCGGCAAGGCGCTCGGGAAACACCTGGTAGTATGAGAACAGTGCCGTGCCTATCAGGAAGAACACTGCCGAGACGGGTATGAACAGATAGCCGCCAAAGAGCGCCGAGAAACGGGCGGCCTTGTCTGAGCGTGCCGTGTGGTAACGCTGCACGTAGTTCTGGTCGATACCATAGTTCTGAAGGTTGGTGAAGATGCCGTAAACCATGCAGACCCAGAACGTGGACTCGCCAAGCCCCAGGCCAAACGACCCCAACGAGAACTTGTCGGCCTGCATGGCTATCGAGAATGTCTGCGACGGGCCTTCAGGCATGGTGAACAGCAGTATGCCCAGGCATATCAGCGCACCAACAATCATTATCACGCCCTGCAAGGCCTCTGTCCATATCACTCCCCTTACTCCGCCAAGCATGCTATAGAAGATTATAGCCACGCTGGTTATCACTATCACAAGCTGCATATCCCAGCCCAACAGCAAGTTCATTGGCATTGCCAGAAGAAACACTATGGTTCCCGTGCGTACAGCCTGTGTGATGAGATAGCAGAATGCCGCATACCACCTTGCCCACAAGCCAAAGCGCCTCTCCAAGAAAGCGTAGGCCGACACGCTGGCCTGCCTACGATAGAACGGCACGAACCACCTTGCCGCAATGTAAGAGGCTATGGGTATGGAGAGGCTGAACACGAAGGCATTCCAGTTGGAGCTGTAGGCCGAGCCTGGATAGCCGAGATAGCTGATGCTGCTGACATAGGTTGAGAATATCGACATTCCAACCACCCACCCAGGCAGACAGCGGCCTGCCGAAGTGAAATCGTCGGCAGAAGAGCGCATCTTGTAGAACGATGCCCCTAACAGCACTATGCCTCCTGTGAATACGAGAAATACTATAAGGTCTATGGTATGCATAACAATTGCGGTTGTTGGTTTATTTCAGCTTGGGCTTCAACTCGTCGGGCGAATCGTTGGTGAACATGTTCACCGCCGGTGCCTGACGGGTGAAGAAGTCGGCAACGGTTTGCGGCGTAATGCTTACAGCAGGCTGGAAGTCGTCGCTCTGCATATAGCTCAGCACAGCCTTTCTCATCTGCCTAGCCACGTGGCGGTGGCTCAGGTCACTGCTCAAGTCCATGGTGGTCATCAGCAGTCGCCCTTTCCCCACCTTAGCCTCTATTAGCATGCCGAGTTTCCTTGACACGTGCCACGTGTCGATGGGCTGTATCGGCGGCTGGTAGTCGGCAGGCATCTCCATAAGGTTCATCACCTGCGCCTTGTTTAGCAGCTCCCACCAGTTCAGGTTTGCCCAGGAGTCAGTGGGGAAGTCGTGCTTGAATAGCGGGTGCGTGGTGTCAATATACGCTCCTGTGGTGTGCGGCGGTCTCATCTTAAACCACGAGGTGTTCCAGAACACCGGCAGATATGTCTGCTTGACATCGCTGCCGAGGGTGACCTTGCCTGCAGCCAGCAGAAGCACCGTGCGGCCGCGCTTCAAGGCTGTCAGCGCGGCAGAGTAGTCGTCGGTGACCACAAGCTTGGACTTCGACGAGGATGATTTCTCCGAATTTTCCGAGTCGTCTGATGATTTTGCGGGATACACCCAGAAGTCCCAGTGGTTCTTCCAGCTCTTGTTGAAGCGCACGTACAGGGTGAGCTTCGTGGGGTGACTGATGGTGTCAAGTGGGAATGTCACAGTACCAAGCTTTATGTTCTTTCCTATAGGAAGGTCGGCAGAAGACAGTTTTCCGCCGGTAATAACCCTTGCGCTGTCGTCGGCAATATAATAGGTGGCGATAGCGTCGGTGAGCGTCATTGAGAATGCGTTATAAAGCTCTACTGGTACCCGCAAGGTGTCGCGGTTGGTGTACACAAAGCGCGGGAAGCGGGCCAGAGGCACCAGTATGGAGCAGAACTCGCGCCAGTCGGCAGCGGTGACGTAGCCTTTCTCGCCCCAGTGCACATTCAGTGGCCCCACGAGCGCCGTACCCTGTCCGCTGTAATCGTTGAGTGAGAGCATCTGGAAACCGGCATACTCAGGCGTTCGCAGGTTACGCTCAATCTCATACTTGTAGCACAGCGTCTGCAGATGCCCACTGGCCATGAGGAACTTCTCTGCCATCGGCTCCATGCCGTTGTCGCGCAGCAGGTCGCGGAAAATCTCAAAGTTGCGTGCCTTATACACCCCTGTGTACTGCGGAATCTCCTTGAAGTCCGGGAAAGCGCACCACTGTCCCTTCTCGTGAGTGATGATAGGTGTCTGGTTTGGCACGATGTCATTATAGTTGCGGGGGAAGAGGATGCCGCTGTAGTAGTCGTCGTCGCTGCTTGGCATACGGCGGTTCCACTCGTCGAGTCCGCGGGCACCGCCCTTGACGTGATACTCCGAGCCGTCGTCCCAAGCCCAGCCGCCACCCACGGAGGCACCGGCATAGATTTTCGTCGGGTCATACTTCTTCATCTCCTTCACCCAGTCGTTACAATAGCTCACCCAGTCGCCGGCAGGCTCATTGCCCGCTGCCATCATGACGAACGACGGATGGTGTCCGAACTCGTCGATTATGCGCTTCGACTCCTCCAAGAGGTACTGGTCTATCTTCATGCCGCGACGCAAGCGCACACCGTGGTTGGGCCACGAAGGCCCTTCTGTCTGCAGGTAGAAGCCCATTTTGTCGGCAGCGGCGAAGGCAGCCTCGGGAGGGCAGTAGCTGTGGAAGCGCATGTGGTTAAGGCCGTACTCCGCACACTTGGCAAAGATTTTCAGCCACGACCCCTCGTCGGTGGGCGGATAGCCAGTCTCGGGGAAACAGCAGTTCTCCACCGTGCCGCGCAGGAACAGTGGGCGGTGGTTGATGTAGATTTGGCGGCCTTCTATGGCTATGTCGCGGAAGCCGAAGGTGGTAACATAGTGATCGTCGCCTGCATCAATGGTCAGCTCATACAGGTTGGGGAAAAACTCATCCCAGAGCTGCAGGCTGTCGGTGAGCTTAACCTGTAGCTGCTCCACCCCATTGAGTATTTCCTTACGGCCTAAACCAACGATCTTTCCTGCACGCCGCCCATGCGACACCTTCACCGAGGCGGTAACAAAGAAATGGGTCTCGGCAATCCAGCGCATGTGCCTGTCGAACTTCACCTCTATGTCGACCATACTCTTAGCGGCATCGGGTGTCACGCGTACCTTATTAATACTTAGCTTCTTCCATTGAGCCTGCAACTCAAGGCGCCCCACCATGCCGTTCCAGTTGCCCTGCGTCTGGTCGGTCACGGAGTGTGAGTCCTGTCCCACGCATACGTTCCCGATGTTGTTGTCTATGCAGAGAACAATCTCATTGGTGGCCCCGGCATTGATGTATGGCGTAACGTCGAAGCGGTGGGGCGTGGACAGCGACATCTGCCTACCCACCTCATGGCCGTTGACAAATGCCTGCGACTCTATGTGTACGCGCTCAAGGAAGAGCGTCACGCGGCGGTCGTCCCAGTCGCGGGGAATATATACGTTCTTGCGATACCACGCCTTGCCAATATAGTGGCGCTCGGGGGTAAGGAAGAACGGGAACTTCATCTGCCCTTCCCTACGGTAGCGCTCCATGTAAGGGTTGAAATAAAACGACGAGTCGTAGAGCGACCCCGTCCACTGGGTCTTCACGCTCACGGGGTTTCCCTTGTCATTGGTGAGCATCGAGCCTGGCAGCACAACATAGTCATCCCACTTCACGTGGGTCACAGTGTCCTTACCATCACCCTTGGTCTTCGACATTACGGCTAAGGGCTTCTGCTCAAGCGAGAAGTCCCACGGCCCCGACAGGTCGATAATCTCCTGGGCATTGACATCCAGCCCACAGAGCACGCATACGGCTATCAGCAGTTTCTTCATTTTATCTCTACTTTTATTACTTCCTCGCCCGGAGTCTTGTCAGCCTCCCGAGGCATATATACAGGCATGTCTTTCTGAAGGGGCAGCACTTTCAGCTCCAATTCCGTGACGCCCTCAGGCAGTCGCCACAATCCGTAGAGGAAAGGACGGCCATAATAGAAGTTGTCGGCCATAAGACGGCCATTGGCATACAGGCGAGCAACGTCGCCGCGATAGGTAATGGAGAGCATTTTCCCAGACATGTCTCCCGTAGGGAGCGTAATCCTGTAGACGGCAGCCTGGTCGAAGTCCTTGTCTTGAGGCTCTTCGGCCACTTTCTGCACGCCAATGGTTATCTGTCGCGGCGTTCCTGCCTCACTGATCTTGTTGACGCTCACGGGAATAGCCTCCCGAGCCGTCTCCTGTTCAAGAAACAGGTGCTCAGCCTCCTGACGTGTCAGCAGGTAGATGTTGCCATACACAGGCTTATCCTTGCCTCTCGGCTTTACGTTTCTGAGCATCTTGCCGTTGGCCATGCTGATGACGGTTGGAATGCCAGGTATCTGCATCATGTAGGTCTTGCCGTCGCGCCGTGCCACAAACTGTGCGGTGGCATAGCGTATGCCGTCGACATTTACGGGAAAGATGGCCATGGCACCCGCAGGAATGGTCATCTTGGGCAGCCTGATGCCGCAGGCCTCCAACTCCACGTCTTTCTTCGGCGTGATATTCTGCAGGCGCTCGTAGTTGTTTATGAAGATGAAGCCCGACAGTCCGGGGCCGAGAGAGTCGTTCATGCTGCGCACAGCCCAGCGCAGCTGGCTGTTATCGCCCTTCTTCAGGTCTTGGGGTGCAGGAAACGATGCCTCCATCGGGGCCAGGGTCTCTCCCCAGTCGCGCATGAAGAGGTGGAGCGGGCGCAACATGTAGTACTGCGGATAAGTCTGCCCGAACTCACCGAGAGGGGCCTGGAAGTCGTAGGTCTTCACCGGCAAGTCGTTGTAGTTGGTAGCCACAGTGCGCTGGTTCTCGTTAAGATAGGTGATACCTTCGGGATTGGTGCCTCCATGGTACATGTAGTAGCCCAGCAGGTTGGAGCCAGAGCCGAGTTTCACCAAGGCCATGGAGTAGGCATCTTCGGGATAGACAAAGGGCCGGCGGTGATAAGCCGTAGCCATGCCGCCGCCAAGCTCACAGGTGAAGTAGGGATATTCCTGGGCTGAGGCTTTTGTGTCTTGGCTTGAGCTCTTGGAATAGTCTATCTGCTCTGTGGCAATGGCCGACGACGAGCGGTAGGCCTTGAAATTGAAAGCCTGATAGTAGTTGCCGGCGGTCTCGGCTATGGAGCGGTCCCAGAAGCCGTCGGCATAGTCGCCGTAGAGCGGCAGCATCTCGCCGAAAGGCACCGGCGTTGCCAGCTCGGGCCATCCTGTGCGGGTATAGAAAGGCAGGTCGAAGCCCACGTCGAGTGCTATCTTCTTCAGGGCCATCAGATACTCTCCCTTGCCGCGGTACTCGTTGTCGAACTGGGCGGCAACGACAGGCCCGCCGTCCTTCCACTGCAATCCCTGCACCTGAGTGAAGATCTGGCGGTAGAGTTTCTCCGCATAGCCGAGAAACACGTTATTCCCGTCGCGCATCTTGCAGCCCTTGGTGAACATCCAGTCGGGAATGCCGCCATTGCGCACCTCACCGTGGCAGAACGGGCCTAAGCGGAGCACCACGGGCATCTCCTCCTGCTTGCATATCTCTATGAAGCGGCGCAGGTTGCGCTGGCCGTCCCAGCGGAAAATGCCCTCCTGCTCCTCAATATGATTCCAGAACACGTATGTAGCGATGATGGTGACGCCGCCCTCTTTCATCTTGCGTACTTCCTGCTGCCACTCACTAACGGGCAGTCGCGAATAGTGTATTTCTCCCATCACGGGGCACACCCTTATGCCATCGATAATCAGGCTATGGCGATCCCACGTCACCGGCTTTCCAAAGTCGGCTGCTTCAGCTGAAGACAGTGCTACGGTCATAGTGACCGCACAAATCCATTTGCTTAAGTATTTCATAGTCATTGTAGTTGTTTTGTCTTAAACCAGTCAAACTGCGCCATGCCGTCGCTGCCGTAGCAGAAAACGCCTACGCGGATGCCTTTCCAATATCCGCCGCGCATGCTGAAAGGGTCTCCTGCTGCGGTAAACTGCTCTCCGTCAACGCTATAGTAGAATTGGTGACAGTTTTGCGTGCAGTTGTTCACCACCCGCAAGTACAGCTGTTTGAACCGTCCCTGCCTGACAATTGTCCTCACCCCACCCTCTTCAACGAACACTCCCTGCTGGCAGAGGCCTACGCCACGGAACTGCTTGCCTATGCAGAAGAGGCCGGAGAAACAGTGTCCGCTGGCGGTGACAAGTGTGGTGGACTCACTCTCATAGCCCATCACTTTCTGGCTGAGCATGTTGCGGCTGGCCTTCAGGCTGTCGGCAGGCAGGGCATGGAGCGTTAGCCACCCACGGTGCTCGTCAAGGCTCCAGCTGCGGTTCTCAGGGTTATGGTTCCACTGCCACTGCAGTCCGAGCGGACCAGAGAAATCGTCGTCGGTCTGCGGAAGTGAAGGTTTTCCGGCCATTGGTTTCTGCCACACGCTGACAGGCTCTCCCACACCATTGCCGTCGATGTCGATGCCCATGAGTGGCCAGCCGTCAAGCCAGCGTGCTGGCTGCAGGTGTACCACGCGCCCCAGGACAGGTGTCTCCTGGAAGTGGTAGAACCACCACGAGCCATCGGGAGCATCGACAAGTGCCCCCTGATGAGGTCCGTTGACCCTGGTAGTACCCTGCTCAAGCACCACACGTCGCTCATACGGCCCGTATATGTTGCGTGAGCGGAGCACCGTCTGCCACCCCTGCCCCACTCCGCCTTCAGGAATAATCAGATAGTAATAGCCGTCGCGCTTGAGCCATTTCGTCCCCTCGGCCACAGGGCCTGTGTAGACGGTAACGCCTTCGTCAAGCAACTCACGGCCGTCGGGCGACATCCGGTGAACAATTATCGGACCCGCACCATGACGGCTGCGCCCTAAGTAAGCCTGGCCGTCGTCGTCCCACAACGGGCAGGGATCCTCCCACTTCTCCACCCTCTTCACCAAGTGCAGCGGCGACCAAGGGCCGCGGACATCGGTGGCGGTTGACATATACAGGCCCTCGTCTGGAGTGCAGAAGTACACGTAGAAACGGCCATCGTGACAGCGGATGGCGGGAGCCCACGAGCCACCCGCGTAGTGGGCGTTGCTGTCCCACCCCGGCTCGTCGAAACGGCTGTATATCTGGCTCACATAATGCCAGTTCACCATGTCGTCGGATTCCAGCACCTGCATGCCAATGAAGTGGAAGTCGGAGGCAACCATGTAGAACTTGTCGCCAACACGTATGACGTCAGGGTCGGAGAAGTCAGCGTTCAGCACGGGATTCTTGAAAGTGCCGTCGCTCTGGTCGCCCCACGACAACGGACGCTCGCCATTGGCTCTTGGCTGCTCGCCGGCATCCTCACGCACAAAGTCGGGACGTGCGTCGGGAGCTTCGGTGGCAATGCTTACGTTGTCGAAGTTCACGTTGCGGGCGTGGCGCACGTAGAAGCCCCTGGCGGGCAGGTTGCCCCACATGGTGGCCTCGGGGTATTCACGCTCCTTCTCGTCGCGCAGTGCCTCGGCAATCTTCGCCAGCTCCTCACGGGCTACTCCGCCACGGTGGTGCAGGGTGATGTTGCTCAGCCACACGTCCTCGACCATGTGTCCCGGCAATCCCGTTATAGAGCATCCAGTCCTTCCCGCCTCGCGCGCGTGTATATTATTAAGGTATAGTCCCCGCATCTTTCCCACATGGTCTATGGGGATGAGCGAGCCTATGGTATCGTCGTTACCCTTGCCGTCGAGCGTCTTCTGCCCGTCTTTCTTGAACTGGTAGCCGCGCCCTCGGTTGCCAAGCCGGATGAAGATGGGCGACTCCGTACCCTCTATGGTGAAGTCGCTTACACTTACGTTCTCCATCGTGCCGCCGTCTACAATCTCCAACGAGATGGCCGACGTGCCGCGCCACTGACCGAAGAACTTCTCCTTCTGGTCGGTGCTGGGCTTCACCACTATTCCCGATATGCTGATGTTGCGGAAACCGCCATTGGTCTCCGTTCCAAGCTTCACGGCGTTGCAGTGGCTCGACACCACGCAGTTGCTTATCTGCACGTTCTCGCACAGCCGGGGCGAGGTAGACTTCAAGGTTATGCCGTCGTCGTCAGAGTCGGCAATGACATTCCTCACCAGCACCTCGTGGCATCCGTCCAAGTCCAGGGCGTCGTTATTATAGTTGTTGCGGTTCACCACCCTGATGCCGTCAATCCTCAGGCGGTCGCAGGCCAAGTAGTGCTGCATCCAGCATCCGCTGTTCTTGAGCGTAACGCCGCTTATGGTAATGTCCTCACTCTCTATGAAGCGTATCAGGTGGGGACGGGTGATGCCCTCGTCGTTCCACGACATTTTCCTGAACGCCCTGCCACGGCCGTCGATGGTGCCCATGCCGCTGATGGCCACATTGCTCACCTTGTCGGCATAGATGAGCTGGATGGTGGTGGTCTGGGTGCGTAGCGACACGTAGTCCGACTTCATGGGGCGGTAGTCCTCTATACGGGTGCTGCCATAGAGCGTGGCGCCAAGCTCCAAATACAGGTTGACATTGCTCTTCAACTCTATCGAGCCTATCTTGTAGCTGCCCGTGGGCACCACCACCCTGCCGCCGCCTGCCCTTGAGCAGGCGTCGATGGCCTGTTGCACGGCGGCTGTTGACAGCACCGTGGTGTCAGCCTTGGCACCATAGCTCACAATGTCATAGTCGGCGGCAACAGCCATGTTCAACCAGGTAAACAGGCAAGAAGCCAGAAGTGTCTTTCTCAAAACCATGCCCATCGTCTCACTTCAAAGCATTCGTCACCTGCTCCGCTATCTGCTTCATTCCCTTCACCGACGGGTGACCGCTCTGCTTGTCAATGCCACCAAGCTCTATGCACTTAACACCGTAATGCTGGCAGATGGTCTTCACGCTCTCGTTGATTTCTGCCCGCAGGCCGTCGTTAAGGATGAAGTAGATGTCGGCGCCCAAGTAGCGCTTGGTCATCCAGTCCAGCATCAGGGCCATGGCCGGCCGGAAGTTCCACAGGTTTGCCTTCGCCAGATTGTCGTACTGGTATTCCCCAATGGGCGAGCCAGCCCAGCTGTCGTTGGTGGCTCCGAAGATGAAAATAATGTCGGGACACCCCAAGTCTTTCATACGGGTGAGGAACGAGCGCGCCGAATAGTCATTGCCGCTGTAGCCCGTATAGCTGATGGTGGCCCCGCTGTACGAGTTGTTCACACACAGCTTCCACCCCTGGTTCGCTATCAGCTGATGCCACCATGTCTGGCTCACGTCCATCACGTCGGTACGTCCGCGCTCGCCCTGGGCATAATACCACAGCTCATTGGTGGCAGGAGTCACAAACCCCTCAAAGGTTGAATACGAGTCGCCGAGAATGGACACGGCTTTCCTCTGGCCTGCGGCAATGCTGCAAACAGCCAGTAAAGTAACTAAAATCGTAAGTTTTTTCATTAGTAGCATCTGGTTTTTTAGTTTTTATGCCGCAAAGTTAAGCATTTTTCTTTTAATACAAGCATCAATCCCCATGTTTTTTCTCGCCGAAGCACAAACCCCCCGGACTAACCAAGCCCCCGCCCCCCTAAAGGGGGAGGCCCTGAGCATTTACCAGGCCCCCTTTAGGGGGGCGGGGGCTTATGGCGTTTATTGAAAGACGATGCCGAGGCATCGTCGGGTTCAGATACACCTGCTAACAATGAGTTTGGAAAGCCCCAGCGGGGCTTGATAGGGGTAGCCAGCCATACAGCCGTGCCAGAGGTACGGCGAAATGGCTGGCTACCCCTATCTGATGCCTACGGCATCTCTTCCTAATAGGAAGACTTGGAAACAAGGGAAGCCCGACGGTTGTCGGGCTTCCCTTGTCTTGCGGAAGAGCAGCATCGCTACTCCTCGTCATCCGTATCTTCGTCGTTCCATAAGTTATCACGTCGGGCTGACGGGGTTACGGTTCCGTCGTTGTCAACGCCACCGTAGCCTATACCCTTGTCACTTGTCACTCCCGACATCTCCATCAGCGCGGCATCCAATATTTCAGCCGTCGGTGCCGCCATTGGCTTTACATATCTCTTCTTCATAGAATAGTCCTCTGATTATTATTTCACAAAAAGCTTCTTGCCATCCTTTACATACAGCCCCTTACGCGGCTTGCTCACCTTGCGGCCCTGCAGGTCGTAGATGTCGGTGGCAGACTCTTCACTCTCAACAATCCCCTTGCCACTTATGGCCGTGACAACTCCATCGTGGCTGAACGTCATGCTGATGCGGGCTGCTTCGCCTCCCGCCACTGATGTAAGCACGTCATAGAAATCAAAATAAGCGCGGAATCCATTCATCTTGGTCTTACCCGTCGAGTACCAGAACTTATTGCCACTTATGAAAAGGCTGTTTTCAGGAACTTCCGTGTTGGCGGCATAGGTTCCGATAAAACTGTTATAAAATGTAAACCATTTACTTCCAATTTTCACTCTGGTCTCATCCATGTCAACCGACAACTCATCCGTTGGGGTGATGTTCACACCATTTACACTGAATTCTTCCATGTCATTTTCCAATGCCACTTTGATGATATATGGGTGGTTAGCCTCGATGGCTGTTGCATCGTTGAAATTAACATTGATACCAACAATATTACCGTCATCATCGGACGAAGACTCGGCACCAACGAAGTCACCTATCTCCACATCGTTGCCGAATGCCGTCTTCACCTGTTCTTCCGTCATGCCGAAGGGCAGGCAGATGGTGCTCCATTCGCCGGCCTTGATGGTGCGCTTCACCTTTACGTTCACTCCTGTGGCATCGGCTATCGGGTCGGGACTTGTCTCGTCGAGCACTATGGTGTGGACGTTCACCACGTGCAGTGTGAAGGTGGCCGACTCTATCGGGAAGCGACCGTCGCCAATGAGGGTCATGTTTTTCAGCTCTACTGTGTAGTCGCCCAAAGGTACGTCAGTGCCCACGGTAAATTCCACCGTACCAAAGGTCTGCAGTCCCTCTCCGGGGATGGTGGTGTCGGTATACGACAGCACTGCGCACCGCGCAAGGTTGTCGATGTTCACTCCGCCCACATCGCCAATGGTGTACGATCCGTCCCAGTTGTCCACCTTGTTGGCAGCCTTGCCGGTGGTGATGAATCCTACGGCGGGGAATTGAATGTCAAACTCAAGTCCGGTGTAGCTGCCGCCGTCGGTGTCAATCATCATTGTCAGCGACACGGTCTCGCCGGGCAGCGCCTCCATCTCCGTGGCGCTCACGCTCTGTGCTGCCGCCCCTTCGCACAAGGCGAAGAGGGCGGTCAGGGTGATAATCATTTTTTTCATCTTCATATTTTTCGTTTTTGTCGTTTGTCTATTCTTTGCCCACAAAAATGCGCACGGCCTTCTGGGCATCGCTCACGTTCACCTGGTCGTCATAGTTGGCATCGGCAGCCTCCATTATGAAACCGTCGGGAGTGCGGCCAACAAAGTGGCGCACAATCCACGACGCATCGGTCAGGTTGACGCTGTCGTCGCCATTGGCGTCGCCAGCCTTGTACACCGACAGACGACCGTTGCGGGTGGAGGCCGTGGTCACAGTACCGTCTTCCTCGGTCACCTCCACAAGGTTTATCTTCACAGGATAGTCAAGGGCTGTGATTATGTCGTCGGCCACGTTGATGGTGAAGACCAGCAGGGCGGCATTGCCGGCTGGCACCGAACCGCCGGTTAGGGTGAAGATGTAGTTTTTCGAGTCCTGCTGGTTGTAGGATATGCTGTAGCCTACAGCTTTCTCCGACATCTCCACGCTGCTGAAGTCGGGTGTCAGCTCCTCGGGAAACTCCAACTGGAAGGTCATGTCGGTCAGCGTACCGATGCTCGACAGGTAGACGGGGAACTTCACCGTGGAGCCGGGCTTCGTAACCTTGTTCATCAGGAAGATGGAATGGCGCGTTGTCGTAGGCATACCGGGGTCGGAGGGGTCGGAGGGGTTGAACGTGAAGCGGGCCTCGAAGTCCTGGCCATAGTCGGCGGTCACTTTGTAGGAGAAGCTTTTCAGCTTGGTGACAAGCTCACCGTTGCGGTACCATCCGTCAAAGTCATAGCCGGTGTTGGCAGTTGCTGTCAGGGTGGTGCTACTGCCTATGAGCACGCGCTTCGAGCTGAAGTTGGTGGTGCCGCCCTCGGTGGCCGTTGCCGTCACCATGCGGTGTACTATAGGCTCGCTCGGCTCATCTGGGCTGTCGGGGTTGAACTGGAAGCGCGCCGTGATGGAGCGGTGCTTGGCTGTGGTGGTATAGCGGAATGACGACGATGTCGACAGTTCCTCGCCCGTGGCATCGTCATACCATCCCACAAAGTCGAACTTCGCGTCGGCGTAGGCGCTGAGCGTCACCTTCCGGTTGGCCAGATAGCGACCGCCGCCGTAGGCCGTGCCGCCCTCGGTGGTGTTCACCTGCAGCTGGTAGTACATAATGTTGGCAGGGTCGTCAGGTTCATCGGGGGCCGTGGGGTCAAACTGGTACTTGGCCGTCAGGCGCTCGTGGCCGGCCTGCTTCACGTGGGCGTAGGAGGTTGAAGTGCTCAGCACGTCGCCCGATTTGTCCACCCATCCCACGAAGCGGAAGCCGGTGTTCACGTAGGCCGTCAACGTTACGCGGGTGCCTTCGGCATAGCGCCCCTGGCCCGATACCGATCCGGCCTCGGCAGGACTCACCGTCACCTCAAGCTTCATGGGCGGCTGTCCCGGCTCATCGGGGCTGGTGGGGTTGAACCCACTGCCCTCCTGAGCCCAGCCGTTGGTGCTGCCGCCTGTTATCAGCAGCACCAACGCCATGGTCAGATATCTTATTCTCTTTGTCATAGTCAGTCTCTTTTTTTAGAAAGAAATAATCAGGAGAATAATCGTTGGTTACTTCACCACCTTCTTGCCGCCTACAATGTAGAGGCCCTTCTTCTCGCCGCTCACGCGCTGGCCCTGCAGGTTGTACACCTGACCGCCCTGCTGCTGTGCTGCTGCCACGGGTTCTACACCGGTGACCACGCCGCCGTTGCCGTTTATCAGCAGGTAGAAGCGGCTGTTGTTTGTGCCTGCCTCCGTTGTGAAGGTGTAGCTCTGCTGCGAGAGGTCGGTGCTCAGTCCTGTCTCGTTATCAACAAGGGTGATGCTCTTAAAGTCGTTGCGGTTGGCCTCAAACGTATAGCTGCCGCTCTTCGGGGCGAAGAAGCCCAGCGTCACCACGCCCTCGCCCGTCGGGCGCTCGTTGATGGCGTAGCGGGTGTCGTCGCTGCCTATGGTGTAGAGCTGGGGCACGTCGCTGCTCATGGCCGGGAACTTCGAGGCGTCGCAGCTCAGCTCATAGCCCTGCTGTGCCTGCTCGTTAATCACCACGCGGGTCTTGTCCGACAGCTCGTCGCCGTCGCTCAGCACCACGTCTATCAGCCTGCGAGCCTTCGCCGTTGCTGCCTGGGCGCGCACACCGCTCTGGCTCTCAATCTCGGTAGTCAGCTGGCGACCGTCGATGGGGAACGAAATCTCATTCAGCTCGTCGGGGCACTGCACGAAGATGGCCTCAAGGGGCTTTATGGCGTAGTCGTCGTCGATAATGCTGTAGGCCTCGTAGTTTCCGCCGCTCCAACTGTCTCCATTCCATACGGTGATGGGTGCGGTGAAGTTCAGCTTATGTATATTATAATAGGTAGGCCAGGGGTTGCCTACGAGGTTCCAGCCCTTGTTGGCATTCACGTCTGATGGATTGGCCTCCAGAGCCTTAACAAACTCATTATTACTTACCACATACTGTTTCGAGGCATTGTCTTGAGCAGTGAACCAGGTGGAGCACTGCTTGCTGGTCTGAAGAATAAATCCTGTTCCGGCTGGGATGATGTCGTCGGCAGAGTAGTTCTTCCAGTTGCCGCCAGTACCGTTGTTGGCACGCGAGGCTCCGTCGTAGTAGCGGATGGCATAACTGGCCCCACTGTTGATGTCGCCGACCTTTGTATCGAAGGGCAGGCAGAAGAAGACCCAAACCTTCTCAGGCGTATAGGCACGATAGGTCAGCTTTCCGTTTATGTTCACGCTGTTTGTATTGCTCAGAATCATAGTATTCCAATTACCGATGTCATACCAGTCTTTGCAGAAATACAGGTCGCCAAGTGTCTGTACAGCTTCACCATTTACGATTAACATGCTTTGCTGCTGCATGTCGATGTTGGGTGTACCGCCTATTCGCTGGCCTTCGTTGAGTGTCAGTGGCTGTTTAAGTATCCAGTCGCTTTGGTCTGCCGAGTTGAAGCCCACTACATTGCACTGATACCAGTAGGGGTCGAGCTTATAGGCACTGACTAAATAATCAGGAACCTGAAGGGTGATATTGCTGAGACTGTTGCCCTCAAAAAAGTTTTGAGAATCGTATTTCACCATCGTCGGCGACTTCAGCTTCACCGTATTCAGTTTAGGACAATTCGTCACTACCCCATTGGTGCCATCTGTATAATAATATCGTTCTGCAGTAGCAAAAGAGGTTGGCCACTCCGCATAGACGAGATTGGAACAATTGTCAAATGCTCTGTGATTAACTGTCATATCCTCGGTAATTACAAGTTCGTCGGTGGCAGTGTTATAGAAAGCAAAACTATTAATATGTTCCATTGTCGACGGGAAGCGAGGGTTGAACTGCTCGCAATTGCAAAAGGCGTTTTGGCCGATTTCAGTCACTCCTTCGGGAATGGTGAATGTGCGCAAATTGTAAGCATTACAGAAACAATTATCAGGAATTGTAGATGCCGTAGCTGGCCAAGTGGCATTTTCCAAATAATAGCAATTCTGGAATGCATAATTACCTACTGACGTTATGCCGTCTTGCATATAGGCGCCCTTGAGCTTGGAATTATAGAAGGCATACTCTCCTATGGATGTTAAGGTCTCTGGGAAGGTCATCTCGTTCTCCACATCCGATCCAGAGAAGGCAGATTCGCCGATGGCTGTCAGCCCTTGCGGCAGCTTCACATCGTGAAGGAAGGGGAACTTGCTGCCCGTAAACATGTTGGCGGGCATGGGAGCCGTGGCAGTAGCGCCAGACATGTCTATGCTGAACGCATTAACCATAAGGCCGATGGTGGTCCAGTCGTCATCGCCGATGACGCCATTGATCACCACCTTGCGAGTCTTAGATATGGGGTCTGTCACTTTCAGCATCTCTGTGCCGAGCTGTCCTTCTACTGTGGTGGCGGCGGGAAAGAGTGTTGGGGTGTTAACAATGCCGATGCCACCCAAATAGCAACCGTTACTATAGAAGCTTCCTGGGTCATTGCCGACGCATGTCCAGGTAATGTCATGCTTGCCAGGCGTCAGCTCTACATAGTAGCGACGTTCCTTGCCCCATGACTGGTTGTTGCTCACTGCCTGTACAAGCTCGCCGTCAAGGAAGAAGCGCAGGTTAGTGTAACCGCTATTAGTATTATACGTGAAAACCAGGGTGGCATTGTTGTCAACGTTTACCGTAGCTGTAAGCGTTGATGTCTTTATCTCACCATTGTTGCCATAAAAATCCCAGAACAACATCGATTTGTCATAAGTCCCCAGCTCCCACTTGTTGTCTGTATTGTTCTGGAATAATATTGGATACTCTGTCCATGAGGGCGACACGTAGTTGCCGGAGAGCGCAAGGGCGTTTTCCAGCGTAGTCTGTGCATTGTCTAACTCGGCGGTAGTGCTGGAAGGATTATCGTACACCTGCTCATACTGGGTAACGTAGAAGTTATACTGGTCGGCCTGCTCAAGATAGGTAAACAGCTTGTGCTTGGCAAAGTAATACTCTGCATCGTCCACCGAGATAAGCTGCCAGTGGATGCTGCCCTCGGCAAGTGCAGGCGTGAGGCGGTCGCCATTGCTGCCGTCGTAGCCGATGAACTCGTCGGACTTGTAATAAGTGGTGTTACTCGGCGAGCGCTGGATGGTATAACCCTTGCTCGACTCGGCAATGGTCAATTTGGCAGTGTTATCAGCAAAAGAATATGAAGTGACATAGCTGTCGTAAGCATATAAATAGTACTTGTTCGATGCCCACCTGATGTAGTACTCGCCCTCAGTTCCTGTGGAAGTTATTGTCACCTTGTCGCCATAGGTGCCAATAGCTGCATTACTTGTGCTGGTGGTGCTGCGGCAGAGGAACTTGCCCTCCATCACATTGTAAAGATAGTAAGATTGCCCGCTCACGAGAGTCTGTGCCTCGGGGAGTGTAGGTGCTACACGGGCCGTTGCCGTCTGCAAGGCGCCGATGCTTGCCACGAAGAGTGCAAGCAGAAGTCTAAGTTTTCTCATAATCGTTTCGTTTTAAAGTGAATAAATATAGTTTCCTTTTATGTCTTGACCCGTATATACGCAGAAACGTGGAGCTGTTATCGTTCCACATCCCTGAATTGAGGTCCTGAGAAAACCCACGAAAAAAGATACAGACATAACAAGTCCACGCTATCACGCGAACCATTGTCACTCCATCTTGTTTTCGGTTTTTGAAATTTCTCAGGTTTCAATTCACAAGATAGAAGCACAACGCTTCATTTTTATTCCCACGAAAGAAGCTCCCGCCCCGCCTCCACCGCCTTTTCAGATGGTCGTCAGGGACTCAGCCTCGGCATTGCAGCCACCCGCCAGTACATGGTAGGCGGGGGCAAAGTTACGAAATATTTTCTTTCCAACCAAATTTTTCCCCCTTTTTCTTTTCATACATTTATGTGTCCACTTTAAAAAGTCAACAAATGGAAGCAACAACTAAAAAACTACGCGCAGCCGCTCCCCTCGACTCCCCACCCCTCTGAGGGGCGGGGTGGCCGAAGGCCGGGGCGGGGTGAAGAAGGGTTGGGGGTGGGGTCAGTATCTTCTTCGCTGTCAGGATGTTACAGACCCCACCCCTGCCCCTCCCCTTGATGGGAGGGGAGCGGCTGCGCTCCGTTTTTTGCCGTCTTAATCATGGTTCTGACTTTTTAAAGTGGGCTCATTTATGGTATGTCCCATATTCCCTATACAGATCTATAGGATAACGATGCCGTAGGCATCGGATAGGAGTAGCCAGCCATACAGCCGTGCCAGAGGTACGGCTGTATGGCTGGTGGAACGTCGTAGGTAAGAATGCCTGCCTCGTAGGTAGGCGACAAACACCGGAGGGGGCTTTCTACGCGCGCGTTAAGAGATGGGCAAATTTTCATCTGACTTCACCTACTTAGCGCTTGTCCCAGTGCATTGTAATGCTGTCCGTCCTTGACAATGACAAGCCGGCCGCCGATGAGCGCCTTGCGGTGTGTACCCTCTTGCCCCTTGGAGAGGGCGTTGGGGGTAGTGACTGCCGTGGGTGTGTTCGAGGGTCTCTCGTATGGTCCGAGGTCGCGGGCGGAGCCGTTGACTGTCCGTGCCAGGAAGGGGAAGTCGCTGGCGAGTTTCTGCCATACGCCATCTACATTGTCGAGTGAGGCCTGCCCGGCGTCTGTAAGCACGTTTTCCGGGTCGGCGTTGAGTCTTCCGAACCTGCGGGGCAGTCCGCCCTTGATGTCACGTGGCAACAGGGCGTCGTCCTCGTCGAGGGTGATGTAGTTCGCGGCAGAGACGCCTGTCACCAAATGGTTTGTCCAGCCGTTTTTCGACATGGGCGTAGCTATGGCGTTATAGTTGTCGGTTCCCACCATGATTTCCTGCCTTCCAAGGCACACATTGTTATAGAAGAATGTGTTTTCGTTTGAACCGCCGCTCTCGAACATGTAGTCGTAGCCGTTGTCGAAGCCTAAGCATCCCACCAGCACGTGGCCGCCCTTGTGGCTGTTGCAGTCGAAGCCTTTCACGGAGCCGCTTTTGTCGCATCCGAAGGCTATGCAGTTGAAGGCATAGTGAACGCCTTTCGAGCTGCCTCCCTCTCCGTTTCCTCCCAGCTTGATGCCGTTGCCGTTGCCTGAGAAAGAGGCTGAGGTGTTCAGATAGTCCTTCACCCACAGATGGTCTTCGGCGTTTCCCGACTCCCAGGCCCAGCACTCGGCCAGCACCACGTCGTAGTCGGTCTCGTAGAGGTCCCAGGCGTCGTCGCTGTTTCTCCAAGCCCTGCAGCGTATGAAGCGGTTTCCTATGCCATTGTGCATCTTGCATGCAAAGCCGTCGGCATCAGAGCCGTAGTTGGCATCGCAGTCGCAGTTGTGGTGGGAGTCGCAGTCTATGATGTCGTTGTAGCAGCAGTATGTGCCGTCGTTCTGACTTATTCCCGGATGGGTGTCGCTGAACTTATGGCCGAAGCCCAACTGTATGCCTGAATCCAGGTTGTACGAGAACTCGCAGCGCTCAATGCGGTTGTGGTTGCCTTCCAGCTTTATTCCGTTGTCGGCAGCATGCATGATATGAATACCGAAGATGATGTGGTAGTCGCCTGTGAGCAGTATGCCACGGTCACCAACCTTCGATGTCTGTCTGTTGCAGTCGAGCAGCTGCTGCTCGAAGTCGAAGACAGGCTTCTCTCCGTCTTCACACCGGATGACTATGGGTGCCTGTTCGGTTGCTGCTTTGTTCATGCGGACGGTGAGCTTGCCGTCGCTGCCGTATTTGCTGATTTTGTAAGTTCCGCCTTTGCAGACTATGTGGTCGCCGGCCTGTGCTTTTGCGTATGCCACTGCAATGTTGAACCAGGGCCTGGCTTCTGAACCGTCGCCTGTGTTGTCGTTGCCGTCGGGCGAGATGTAGTAGGTGTTCTTTGCCGCCGGGAAGGGCTTGGTGGGAACCCACACGCCTTCGGTGATGTACGTCGGGTCGTCGGGGTCGACGGGAATGACTGTTGCCGACTTGATTACGACCTTCGACACGTAGGTGTTGGTGGAGCTGCCTGCGAAGCGGAAGCGCACGTTGGCTTGGCCGTCGAGTCCGGTCTTGGCAGTGTAGGTCTTGGTCCCGGAGCCGCCGGAAGATATTTCGTCGAGCTGCTGCCACGCGCCGTTGTCAACGGAGTAGCTGATGGCGAGTTTGTTGTTGCCGCCCGACCCCCAGTTCAGGGTGATCTTGGCGGGATCGGCCACGGCGGGCGTGACGAGGTATGAGGCGGTGCCACCAGAGAACACGAACTGCTTAGCGCCGTTGTTCTCCTTCATTTCCATCTTCAGTGCCTTCCATTGGCCTGATGGCATAGACACGGTTTCCTCGCCGTTGGCTCCATACTTGCCTTTCTGTATGGTGGAGAAGTCTTCTGTGAAGTCTTCTGCCTGCACAGCGAAAGCGCAGAGCATTACACCTATTATTATTAATAGCCTCTTCATGGTTGTAGGTGTTTAAATGGAACAATTAGTAGCGGAGTGCCTGCCCCTGGACGTTGTAGCGCATGCCGCCCTTCACCACGATGATGCGCCCGTTGAGCATGTACTTCGATGCGCTCAGAGATGCCTCCTGCTGCGTGACACTGATGCCCGTAGTGGTGCCGTTGGCGGGCACCTTTACATACATGTCGTAGACACGGGCACCGCCGTTGGCCCCGTTCTGCTGGAAGGTGATGCTCCTCACATTGACGCGGTCGTCCTCGTTGGTGAGTCCTGCCGCTGTCAGCACGTCGTAGCTGCCGTACGAGCCTTTCTTGTATTTTTCAGTAGTAACGCTTTTGCTTGTGCCGTTGGCCATGGTATAGGAAATCTTGAAGCTTCGGCCTCCGGTGAAGTATAGGTTCAGCTTCAGGTCGAGCACGCCGTTCTTCAGGTTCAGCTTCATGCCGCCGTTGCTCTGTCCCATGCAGAGCGCACCCTTGTCAAAGCCCGAGCCAGACTCCTCTTTTGTCGGGTCAATTGATGTCAATGCCTTTGATGCATCGCTGTTGTCGCCTTGTATCAGCTCGAGCACTCCCTGCAGGTCGACAGGTATTGCATCGAACTGGTCCTGGAAGGTGTACCAGTCGTCGGTGAGCACATGGAATGGCCTCACTATGGTGATGATGCCCGATGTGGCGACAGGCTTCACGCCCTCTTCGCTGCCTGCCACGGTGATTTTGAAGGTACAGCCTTCTTTCGGCTTGCCGCTGATGGTGAGCGTGTTGCCCTGTATGCTGTATGCCAACCCTTCTGCCAGCCCTTCTATGGTTGCCGTGGTTCCTGCTTCACTCCATTGGTAGACAATGTCGACGATGGTCTCTCCGTCGACCACCTCCTGCGAGGAGTTTGCCGTGATGCATTTCAGCTCTATCTTCTCGGGTACTGTATATTCGTAGGGAACACCGTCCAGCTCGAAGGCTCCGAAGTCCGGGGCGTCGTCGTTGTAAGGTATGTAGATGTCGTCGGCAGTGATATACTCCAATCCGGCGGCGGCACACTCCTGCTCGGTCATCTTGCGTGTGGGGGTGAAGCCTATCACTGGCATGCCCATATCCTTCATGATGCTGCCGGGCTTCAGTCGTGCGAAGTTATTGTCGGGCAGCGAGCCGTCGGCCTCGCGGGGAGCCATGAAGTCGGCAACGGAGAGTGACAGGAACTCGCCGCTGTGGTCTTTTGTCACAATCTGCGTCTTGCCTTCCTTGTAGCCTTCCTTGATTGGGTTGCAGCCGTCGATGGTGGTCCAGGAGTTGTAGGTGGTGCCTTCTGTCGGGTCCTGATAGCCCTCCTTGTCGGGTGAGAGAAACTCGTGATTGCCCACGTTCACTCCGCTTTTCTGCGCCGTGGCCCCCCACCCTATGCAGTTGTGAATGTCCATCATGCCGTACTTGAACACCGTTGGGAAGCGGTAGTTGTACTCATTGCCCCATGCCACACAGTTGAAGATGTACATGCCCTCGTAGGCGTTGTTCTGGTCGAAGCCCTTGTGCAGGTTCTCGAAGGCCACGCAGTTGGTCACCACGTGGGCACCCGTAGACTGGTCGAAGGCAGCACCTCCGGCCGAGCCTCCGCCTCCCAACTTGAAACCGTTGCCGTTCTTGCCCTCCGAGCCGTTCTTCTGGTAGCCGGCATGCCACGCCCAGCAGTGGTCGATAACCACGGGGTGGTAGACCATGTAGAGGTCCCAGTTGTCGTCGGAGTTTGTCCATGCGCGACATCCGTGGAACTCAGTGCCAGGACCGGGGAACAGCTTGCATGCAAAGCCGTCGGCGTCGCCATGGTCGTCAGTGCCGGTGTAAGTCACTGCGTCGTCGTTCTCATACGAGTCGCAGTTGATTACCTTGTTATAGCGGCAGTAGGTATAGCCGGGGTTGAACTCTGGCTGCCCGCTGATTGGGAACGACTTGGTTTCCTCAATGGAGAAATCTTTGAACATGCCTATCTGCAGGCCTGTGTCGTTGTTCCAGCGGAACACGCAGCGCTCTACAACATTGTAGGAGCCTTCTATCTTCATGCCGTTGTCCTTGGCGTTCTGAAGCGTCAGCCCGTAGAAAGTCCAGTAGTTGGCCATGTGGTTCACATATATGCAACGCGACTGCTTGAAGGCAATCTCTGAGGCTGGCCTCATGTTAGAACCGTCGATAATCACCTTGCCAGCGGCGTCGTCCGGCCATGCACGCATCTCGCAGCGCAGGTCGGGGGTTGTGGGCAGTTCGGGAATCTTTATGCGCTCGTCAATGTAGTACGTTCCCTCGTGTATCAGTATTCGGTCGCCCGCCTTTACCAGCTCGACGGCCTTGTGAATGGTGAGCAGAGGAGATTCTTCTGTGCCGGGATTGTTGTCGCTGCCGGTGGTGGCGACATGGATGTCATTAGCAGAAACAGCTGTTGCTGAGAGGGCCATGACAATGGCAATGGCCCGCAGTTTTTTGGTAAGTTGTTTTTTCATAGTCATAGTTAGCTTTTCAATACGCTTGCAAAGTTACGAATTATCATTGACACGTCCAACTTTTTCCCCGTCTTTTTTCGTGCTGTGCGGTTGAAATATAGCAGCGTATCGAAGCTACGGTTGAAAATTTTCGTGCTGTGCGGTTGAAAGACGCTGAAAGCGTCTACGCTCGGTAACCGCAGCGTCCGAATGCATAAAAGAAATGGATACTTTATAAAAAAATAAAATGATTATCCGCTATCGTACCACCAAAGCCCCAAAGGGGCACCCCTGCCTGTGGTCTTATCAGCCCTTCGGGCTTTGGTGGTATCTTTGCGGATGATCATAAATAATAATATAATGTTACTTTTTTACCTACATTGCCTACACTATTATATAAGTTTCTGGTTTACAAGACGATAAACAATGTAGGCAAAGTGTAGGCAGTGTAGGCAGAATTTTTCGACCTGTGCGGTTGAAATGAC
>JAFSKJ010000049.1 GCA_017449025.1 Prevotella sp.
AAGCCGGAGAAGGGCGTGTACATTGAGGGTGGACGGAAGCGTGTGGCTGGCAAATAGGCTCTGGCAGTGGGTCATTCCTCAAATCATGACGAGCGGCACCTTACAATAGCGAAAAGTAGTATATTTATCAAAAAAACAGAGAAGGAATGAAACGACTGGTATTATTTTTGCTGGCAGGCATCTGCCTGCTGGCCTGTGAGAAAGACAATGAGGCGGTGGTGGAGCCCGTTCCGGAGCCGGCCCCGGCTCCTGTCGGGCCATCGGAAGGGGAGGATGCTGACACGGCATTCTGCGAGCCGGTGTTGGCATGGGGCAAGGACTTCACATACGTGATGGAACACCAGAAACAGGGCGTGATGACTGAGATAGCGGGTGATGCCTTGGCGGAGTGGAGCGTCAAGTATACCGACGCCCGCCGCTACAAGACCCTGTGCTACGGCTTCAACAAGGGCGGCCTGAATATGGTGTACGCCGAGATAGAGATGAAGCAGGCATACAAGAAGGAGCTGCTCGACTACCTGACAGAGCACTACACTCCCTTGAGGGATGTGGACTGGGACAAGAACTTTGCCTTTTTCATAGGCACCGACGGGAAGACTCTCGAAGAGTCGACCACCGTGGTAGGCTTCACCTATCGCTTGGGTGTCTACATTATTCTTAAGTATATCCCCAAAGGCAGCTACCAGGGAGCCTCCGAGCCTTGGTACCGATAGAGGCCTTGCAGGCAGTGGGTCACACCCGGAAGTGACCCACTGCCTAACAAACATAATGGCATGTTCCATAAATCCGCGCTCTTTGTCGCGTACCTAAGGCACGCATGTTACCATCACCGTCTTACCAGCCATTTCGCCGTACCTATAGCACGGCTGTATGGCTGGCTACCCCTATCTGATGCCTACGGCATCGTCTTCCCATAGATCAAGTTTCCACCCTCTTTCCTTGTGAATGTCTCAAAAAAACAGTACCTTTGCAGCGTCAAAATGAAATTACTATAAAAAAGATAACTTGATGAAAGAAAACAACTCAGAAATCATATCTTTTTTACGGTTTCCACTGACATTTGCGGTGGTGGCCATTCATTGCATGGGCAGCATGGAAACGCAGATTGACTGGTCGCAGCTCACGGGCATGGATTGTTATTATCTGTTTAAGGTGGCCTGTTCCGGCGTGTTTTTCGGCGTAGCCGTTCCCGTGTTCTTCTTTATCTCCGGCTATCTGTTCTTTGCCAACAGCCATAGTATGGACAGGCAGACATATTACAAAAAAATACGGAGGCGCATTCACTCTCTGCTGATACCTTACGTGGTGTGGAACCTGCTTTGCATTCCTCTCCTGCTGCTGACCATGTATTGCGAGACGCTGACGGGAACCAGGAGCATTGACGAACTGATGGATTTCATACACAATGGGAGGTGGATGCATATTTTCTGGGACTTCACGTCACATCCTGCCGACTTCGACAACCTTTTCGGATTGCAGCAGTTGAAGAGCAGTCCCATACTTTACCCCCTTTGGTATGTGCGTGACTTGATGGTTATGTGCTTGCTTTCACCGATTGTCTACTGGTACGTCCGCAGTACCGGTCGTTGGGGACTGGCACTTTTGGTGGCAGTGTATGTACTGCGTATCTGGCCCTACATACCTGTCTATTCTGTCAGCCTTTTCTTTGTCTTCGGAGCATACTGGGCACTTAATGGGTGGCCGCTTGCGCCAAGCGACCTGCGGTTTCGGGCATTGATATATATGCTTACACTAATCCTCGCCATTCTCCAAGTTCGCTTTTTGGGCAATTACACTTTTTGGGGTGCCCAGACTAATCCCGCTTTCCTGTTGACAACCTGCCTTGCCGTGTTCTGTGTTGCCGATGGTTTTCTGCGTGGTCACCGTGCTTTCAGGTTTCCTTCTATACTGTCAGACAGCAGCTTCTTTGTCTACGCCCTGCATGCTGCATTTGCATTGCCCTTAGGGTTCTTCCTCGCCAAGGCCATATTCAAAGGCGCATCCCATCCTTTGCTCCTTTCTTTACAGTATCTGCTGACCATCTGCTTGGTCTACGCTATTTGCCTGTTAGCCTATTTCTGCTTGTCAAAGATATGGCCGAAGGCACTCTCTTTATTGAGTGGGAACAGGGTGTCACGGAGTACAATACGTTAAACTTCTGAAAAAGGTTAGTTATGTCGTGGAATCTTCGTACCTTTGCAGCCATGAATGCATCAAGAGGCTATAGGCTGCCAGCAGAGTGGGAGCCGCAGAGCTGTGTACAGCTGACGTGGCCGCACCGTGACACCGACTGGGCGCCTATGTTGGACAGGATAGTAGGCACCTATCGTGAGCTGGCGTGGGAGATAAGCCTTCGTGAGCGCCTGCTTGTGGTGGCCCCCGAGGGTGGTGCCCCCGGCATGCTCCACGTGGTCTGTCCCACTAATGACACCTGGGCGCGCGACCACGGCTTCATCACCCTTGTGCCAGAGAAGGGAAATGAGGGCAAGCCCCTGTTGCTCGACTACCGCTTCAACGGCTGGGGTGAGAAGTTTCCGGCCGACCTCGACAATGCCATCAACCGCCGACTCTATGATGTTGGTGCTGTTGACGGCGAGTATCGTGACTGTTTAGACTTCGTGCTTGAGGGCGGCTCTATAGAGAGCGACGGCATGGGCACCATATTCACCACGAGCAGCTGCCTGCTGGCACCGCACCGCAACCAGCCGATGACTAAGGACGAGATTACCCGCCGTCTGATGCACGACCTGTGTGCGGAGCGCGTGGTATGGATAGACCACGGCGGGCTGACGGGCGACGACACCGACGGGCATATAGACACCCTCGTGCGTGTCTGTCCCGACGACACACTGATATATGTCGGCTGCACCGACAAGACCGACGAACAGTATGTGGAGCTTAGCCTGATGGAAGAACAGCTGCACACGCTGCGCACCATAGACGGGCGCCCTTACCGCCTGTTGCGTCTGCCCATGCCCGACGCCATCTGCGACGCCGAGGGTCAGCGCCTTCCCGCCACTTACGCCAACTTCCTCATTGTGAACGGCGCCGTGCTCTGCCCCACCTACGGCCAGCCCCTCAACGATGCGCAGGCCATGGGCACCATAGCCACCGCCTTCCCCGGACGGGCAGTGGTGGGCATCGACAGCCGTAGCATAATCATGCAGCATGGGTCGCTGCACTGCTGTACCATGCAGTTTCCGGCGGCCTGCGGCAATAATATATAATGTGAAATGAAGACAGGAATCATACAGCAGCACAACACTGCCGACGTGGAGGCTAACAAAGCGCGGCTTGCCGAGAGCATAGCCAGCTTGGCTTCGCAGGGTGCTGAGCTGATAGTGTTGCAGGAGCTGCACAACTCCCTTTACTTCTGCCAGACAGAGTCCGTAGACCTGTTCGACCTTGCCGAGCCAATCCCCGGCCCCTCTACGGAGCTGTTCGGCAGGCTTGCCCGCCGCCATGGCGTGGTTATCGTTGCGTCGCTCTTTGAGCGCCGTGCCGCCGGTGTCTACCACAATACGGCAGTGGTGTTCGAGCGCGACGGCTCCATTGCCGGTCGCTATCGCAAGATGCACATCCCCGACGACCCCGGCTACTACGAGAAGTTCTACTTCACCCCCGGCGACCTGGGCTTCCACCCCATCCGCACATCGGTGGGCTGTCTGGGAGTCATGGTGTGCTGGGACCAGTGGTATCCCGAGGCAGCGCGCCTGATGGCCCTCCAGGGTGCCGACATGCTTATCTACCCCACAGCCATTGGCTATGCCGTGGAGGATGCTCCCGACGAGCAGCAGCGCCAGCGCCACGCCTGGCAGACGGTGCAGCGCGGCCATGCCGTGGCCAACGGTCTGCCCGTAGTGGCTGTGAACCGTGTGGGTTGGGAGCAGGAAGCCAACTTCTGGGGTACGTCGTTCGTGTGCGGCCCTCAGGGTGAGCTGCTCTACGAAGCTTCGGAGACGGAGGAGGCGACAGCCGTGGTCGACGTAGACCTGGCTCACAGTGAGCAGGTGCGTCGCTGGTGGCCATTCCTCCGCGACCGCCGTATAGACGCCTATCAGGACATAAGCCGGCGGTTCATTGATTAGTGAGGTTTGGTAGGTTTGGTAGGTCTTGTAGGTTTTGTAGGTTTTGTAGGTTTGGTAGGTTATGAGGTTTTTAGTTTTTAAGATATTTATTTATTAAGTGATTACGTTATGGAAAATAGAAAGAAAAGAATGCATCAGTCTATAATTGCCATCTTTGTGCTGTTGATGTCGCCGTCGGTGGCACTGGCACAGAAAGACTTCGAGGGAACAGTGAAGGCCGACTTCGTGAGCCGCTACATTTGGCGCGGCATGGACAAGGGCGACTTTGCCGTTCAGCCCGAGGCCGAGCTCAAGTGGCGCGGACTGTCGTTGGGCATGAACGGCAGCGTGGGCTTGGACAAGAACGACGCCAAGGAGATAAACCTCACCTTGGGCTACGAGCGGTGGGGCTTCAACATCGGTGTCACCGACTACTGGACTGCGGACATAGACAGCGAGAACCGCTATTTCTACTACGACGAGAAGAATGGCGGGCACGTGTTTGAGGGCAACCTCGGCTATACGTGCAAGTATTTCTCCCTGCAAGCCTACTGCATGTTCTATGGCAACGACTTCAAGATCGACGGCAAGCATGCCTACTCCACATACGCAGAGCTTACCGTTCCCTTCAGCCTTGGCGGCGTGGACTGGGAGGTGCGTGCCGGTGCCACTCCCTTTGAGAGTTCTGGTCACATGATTACCAAGACTGTCTACCTGCCGCTGCTCGGCAACCGTGAGACACAGGTTCCCGAGTATGACTATGCCGACAAGTTCTCGTGCACCGAGGCCGCCCTCCGTGCCACCAAGGATGTGCGTCTCGGCGGTTTCGCCATCCCCGTGTATGCCGAGCTTAACACCAATCCCTACCTGAAGAAGGCCGCCCTGCTTTTCGGCTTCACCATAAAGCCTTTCTGATAACACTTGCAACAACCACAAACAGTTTATGTCCAACAATCTTAGATTCCAAGTCGTGGCCGAGGCGTTCAAGAAGCATGCCCTCGCCGTGAAAGTGCCCGACGAGCGGCCCTCGTCGTATTTCGGCAGGTATGTCTTCAACCGTGAGAAGATGTACAAGTACCTTGCGAAGGATGTCTACGACAAGCTTGTCGACGTTATTGACAATGGTGCCCGGCTCGACCGCTCCATTGCCGACGCCGTGGCAGCCGGCATGAAGCAGTGGGCACTTGAGATGGGCGCCACCCACTACACCCACTGGTTCCAGCCACTCACCGAGGGCACTGCCGAGAAGCACGACGCCTTTGTTGAGCACGACGGCAAGGGCGGCATGATGGAGAACTTCTCTGGCAAGCTGCTTGTGCAGCAGGAGCCCGATGCCTCCAGCTTCCCCAATGGCGGCATACGCAATACGTTCGAGGCCCGCGGCTACTCGGCCTGGGATCCCACGTCGCCGGTGTTCATCATCGACGACACCCTCTGTATACCCACCATCTTCATTGCCTACACCGGCGAGGCCCTCGACTACAAGGCTCCGCTGCTGCGTGCCCTGCATGCCGTAGACAAGGCAGCCACTGATGTCTGCCAGCTGTTCTACGACGATGTCACCAAGGTCAGCGTCAACCTCGGCTGGGAGCAGGAGTACTTCCTCGTCGACGAGGGACTGTACTCAGCGCGCCCCGACCTGCTGATGACCGGGCGCACGCTGATGGGGCACGAGAGTGCAAAGAACCAGCAGATGGACGACCACTACTTCGGCACCATCCCCGACCGTGTGCAGGCATTCATGAAAGACCTTGAGATACAGGCCTTGGAGCTTGCCATACCCTGCAAGACCCGCCACAACGAGGTGGCTCCCAACCAGTTTGAGCTGGCACCCATCTATGAGGAGTGCAACCTGGCCGTCGACCACAACATGCTGCTCATGTCGCTGATGAAGCGCGTGGCACGTAACCACGGCTTCCGCGTGCTACTGCACGAGAAACCCTTCGACGGCGTCAACGGCTCGGGCAAGCACTGCAACTGGAGCCTTACTGCCGAACACAACAAGAAGGCAAACGGCACTTTGCTCCACGCCCCCGTGAAGGCAGACTCTGCCAACCCCAAAGCCACTGCCAACGAGACCCTGCGCTTCGTGACCTTCATCGTTGAGACGCTGATGGCCGTCTACCGCCACAACGGGCTGCTGAAGGCTTCGATCATGAGTGCCACCAACGCCCACCGCTTGGGCGGCAACGAGGCACCGCCGGCCATCATCAGCTCGTTCCTCGGCAAGTATGTCTCGGAGATGCTCGACACCATCGAGCAGACGTCGAACCTGAAATCACAGACATCGAACCTGAAGCGCGAGATAGACATACCGCAGATTCCCGACCTCATCGTCGACAATACCGACCGCAACCGCACGTCGCCCTTCGCCTTCACCGGCAACCGCTTCGAGTTCCGCGCGCCGGGTTCCAGCGTCAACTGTGCCTCGGCAATGATTGCGCTTAATGCTGCCATGGCCGAAGCCCTGAGCTCGTTCAAGGAGCGCGTGGATAAGAAGATCTCGGAATACTCGGAGAGACCGGAATACGCTGAGGGTTCTGGCCATACGGCCCGGTTCCACGCCATCATCGACGTGCTGCGCGAGGACATCAAGACCTGCAAGCCTGTCCGCTTCGACGGCAACGGCTACAGCGAAGAGTGGGTCGCCGAGGCTGCCCGCCGCGGGCTCGATGTGGAGAAGTCGTGCCCGGTAATCTACGAGCGTTACCTCGACGAAGAGTCCGTGAGGATGTTCGAGACAACCAACGTGATGAACCGCAAGGAGCTTGAGGCCCGCAACGAGGTGAAGTGGGAGATGTATGTCAAGACCGTGCAGATAGAGGCCCGCGTGCTTGGCGACCTGTCGATGAACCATATCATTCCCGTCTCCACCCACTACCAGTCGCAGCTCATCAAGAATGTCCAGGGCATGAAGGATGTGTTCCCGGCGGAGCAGGCCACCCACCTCTCAGCCCGCAACATGAAGCTTATTGAGGAGATTGCCGAGCGTACGGAGCGCATCGAGCGCTTGGTTGACGAGCTTACCGATGCCCGCCGCATAGCCAACCGCATTGGCTCCATCCATGAGCGTGCCATACAGTATCACGACACTGTCTGTCCCAAGATGGCCGACATACGCAACGAGATAGACCATTTAGAGATGATTGTCGAGGACGGCCTGTGGCCGCTGCCTAAGTACCGTGAGCTGCTCTTCGTCAGATAGCCCCATTGTTGCCATGCCCCTGACAGTATCCATCACCCCGCGGACGTTTCATTTCCGCCAGCCAGCAGCCACGTCGCGTGGCGTCTACACTGAGCGTCGGAGCTGGCTTGTCACCATGACCGACGGCGAGCGCACAGGCACCGGCGAGTGTGCCCCACTGCCCGACCTCAGCTGCGACCTGCTGCCTTGGTCGGCAGACAAGGCCTCCGGGCCTTGCGAAGTTGAGGGTGACGTAAAGCTAAGAAGCTATACCTATTATGAGCGGCAGTTGCGCCACTGGTGCGACGTCTACGAGCGCACGGGACAGATAGACCGCGAGGGTATGCGCCCCTTTCCATCAATGCTCTTCGGCTTGGAGACTGCCGAGATGCGCATGAAGCGTGGCCCCGTGATTTTCGACACACCTTTCTCACATGGCCTTCAGGGCATACGCATCAACGGCCTGGTGTGGATGGGTAGCCGTGAGGAGATGCTCAGCCGCATGGATGAGAAGGTGGAGCAGGGCTTCAGGTGCATAAAGCTGAAGATAGGGGCCATAGGCTTCGACTCCGAGCTGTCCATGGTGCGCATGCTGCGCCAGCGCTTCTCCCCCAGTACACTTGAGATACGTCTCGACGCCAACGGAGCCTTCAACCCCTCTGAGGCACTTTACAAGCTCGAACTGCTGTCGCAGTATGCCATACACAGCATAGAGCAGCCCATAAAACCCCGGCAGTGGGGCTTCATGGCCGAGCTATGCCGAGAGTCGCCCCTGCCCATAGCCCTCGACGAGGAGCTGATAGGCATAGATACGCCAGACGCCAAGCGCCAGATGCTCAACATTGTCAAGCCGTCGTACATAGTGCTCAAGCCATCGCTTCATGGAGGCATCAGCGGCTGCATGGAGTGGATTGACGAGGCTCGCAGCCAGGATATAGGGTCGTGGATTACCTCTGCCTTGGAGAGCAACATCGGCCTCGACGCCATAGCGCAGTTTGCCAGCAGCATCTATGGCGGCGATGCAGACGGCATGGCTCAGGGCTTGGGCACCGGACAGCTCTTTACCGACAATGTCAGCATGCCGTTGGAAATCCGCGGCGAAAGGCTTTGGAGGGTGGAGAAGACTTGTTAGCTGATGGATTACGAAGAGTTTCTTGAGGAATGGAATAACGACAGGCCGGAGGTGCTTGTCCACACCAGCGGCTCTACAGGTGAGCCTAAGCCGCTGTGGGTGGAGAAGCGGCGCATGGAGGCCTCGGCGCGGATGACCATCGGCTTCCTTGGTCTTAAGGCGGGCGACACAGCCCTGCTGTGCATGCCCCTCGACTATATTGCAGGCAAGATGATGGTTGTGCGCTCCATTGTGGGTGGCATGCGACTCATTGCCGTTCCCCCTTCTGGTCATCCCATGCTCTCGCCGCCATTGCCTGCCGACGTAGGTATCGACTTTGCAGCCATGGTGCCCCTACAGGTTTACAACTCTCTGTCCACGCCCCTTGAGCAGCAGCGCCTGCGCCGTGTGCGCCACCTTATTATTGGCGGCTCGGCCATCGACAGTGAGCTGGAGCAGCGGCTCAGAGACTTTCCCAACGCCGTGTGGAGCACCTACGGCATGACCGAGACTCTGTCGCACATAGCCATGCGCCGCCTCAACGGCCCTGAGGCCACCGATGCCTACTGTCCGCTGCCCGGCGTGACCGTGGGCCTCGACGCCGACGACTGTCTCACCATAAGTGCCCCCTCATTACTTGGCTCACAACAGTCCGGTGGCACACTTGTCACCCGCGACCGCGCCGAGCTGTTGGCCGACGGAACATTCCGCATACTCGGTAGGAAGGACAATGTGATTATCAGTGGCGGCCTGAAGTTGCAGGCCGAGGCCATTGAGAATGCTCTACGCCCCCATCTGTCTGCGCCCTTCATCGTCACCCGTCGCCCCGACAGCCGCCTGGGACAGGCTGTGGTGCTGCTCACCGAGGGAAGTGCTGCCGATGCCGAGGCCGTCTGCCGTAGGGTGCTGCCCCGCTACTGGCAGCCCCGCCACTACATTGCCGTAGGCCGCATACCACAGACTCCCAACGGCAAGCCTGCGCGCAGCGAGGCAGAAGTCATGGCAGGTGCAGGCAGTGCTGACACAGGGCATTAATAAAGTTTTTTGCTAATCATCTTTAAAATCTTCGCCTAAAGCATTGTCATTTGCGCGGAAGGTGTTATCTTTGCAGTTGGAGAATGAAAACCACTGTAGGAAACATACTGAAGATAGTGCTGCCGCTGCTGTTAGGCGGAGCGATACTCTACTGGATGTATCGCGACTTCGACCTTGCCAGCGTCATGGACGTCATGCGCAACGACATGGCGTGGGGGTGGATGCTGCTGTCGTTTCCCTTCGGCATTATGGCGCAGATGCTGCGCGGCTGGCGGTGGCAGCAGACACTTGAACCGTTGGGTGAGCATACCCGCTCTTCGACGTGCATCAACGCCGTGTTCCTGAGCTATGCCGTCAGTCTCGTCATTCCCCGCATCGGCGAGTTCATGCGCTGCGGAGTGCTGAAGCAGAAAGACGGCACATCGTTTGCCAAGGCCTTGGGCACCGTGGTCACCGAGCGTGCCATCGACTCGTTAGTGGTGGCAGTGGTCACCAGCCTGACGCTGCTCTTTGCCATGTCAACCTTCGGTACGTTCTTCCACCAGACGGGCACCAGCGTGGAGAGCCTGTTGGGAAGCTTCTCACTTACCGGCTATCTTGTCACGGCTGTCTGCGCCGTAGCTGCCTTAGTGTTGTTGTACCTGCTGCTGCGTCGCCTCTCAATATACGACAAGGTGAAGGCTACGCTGACAGGCATCTGGCAGGGGATAATCTCGCTGAAGGACGTGAGCAACCTGCCGCTCTTCATCTGTCTCACCGTAGGCATCTGGCTGAGCTACTTCCTCCATTACTACCTCACCTTCTTCTGCTTCCCGTTTACGGAACACTTGGGACTGGGCTGCGCCATGGTCACTTTCGTGGTAGGCTCCATAGCCGTTGTGGTTCCCACTCCCAACGGCGCCGGCCCGTGGCACTTTGCCGTGAAGACCATGCTCATACTCTACGGCGTGGCCGACGAGGAGGCCCTTTACTTCGTGCTCATCGTACACTCCGTACAGACCCTGCTCGTGGTGGCCCTTGGCATCTATGCATGGCTTGCATTGACTTTACAAACTAACATAACCTCTAAAAAACAAAACCTATGAACGACATTCAGAACCTGAAGCCGGAGTGCATCTGGCGCAATTTCTACAAGCTGACACAGGTGCCCCGCCCCAGCGGGCATCTTGAGAAAATCCAGCAGTTCCTGCTCGACTTCGCCCGTGAGGCGGGAGTGGAAGCCTTCAAGGACCCTGCCGACAACATCGTGATGCGAAAGCCCGCCACACCGGGAATGGAAAACCGCAAGGGCGTGATACTGCAGGCCCACATGGACATGGTGCCGCAGAAAACTCCCGAGTCGAAACATAACTTCGAGACCGACCCCATAGAGCCGTGGATTGACGGCGAGTGGGTGAAAGCCAAGGGCACCACCCTCGGTGCCGACAACGGACTGGGCGTGGCCACCATCATGTCAATCATGGAGGACAAGACCCTGAAGCACGGACCCATAGACGCCCTCATCACAGCCGACGAGGAAACGGGCATGTTCGGAGCCAACGCACTGCCAGAGGGTGAGCTGCAGGGTGATATACTGTTGAACCTCGACTCAGAGACATGGGGGAAGTTCGTCATCGGAAGTGCCGGAGGCATTGACGTCACAGCCTCGCTCGACTATAAGGAAGTGGAGGCCGACAAGGAAGATGCTGCCGTGCGCGTGACCCTGAAGGGACTGCGCGGCGGACACTCAGGACTGGAAATCCACGAGGGGCGCGCCAACGCCAACAAGCTAATGGCCCGCTTGGTGTTCAACGCCATCGACGAGTTAGATGCGCGCCTCTGCACATGGCATGGAGGCAACATGCGGAATGCCATACCCTTCAAGGCCGAGGTGGTGCTCACACTGCCAAAGGAAAACGCCGATGCCTTCAAGGAGACAGCCAATGACTGGCTTGAGGCTTTCCGCGACGAGTACAAGCAGATAGAGACTGGCATTGAACTGGTGGTGGAAGACGTGGCAACGCCTGAGCTGCAGGTACCCATCGAGATTCAGGACAATCTGGTATGCGCCATCCACGCCTGCCACGACGGCGTCGTCCGCATGATACCTTCCTATCCCGACGTGGTGGAGACAAGCTCCAACCTTGCCATTATCGACATTGAGGGGGGCAGGGCTACGATGAAAATCCTCGCACGCTCAAGCCGTGAGGACATGAAGGACTACGTGGTAGACACCCTCACATGCTGCTTCCTCATGGCAGGCATGAAGGTGGAGACCGCAGGAAGCTACGGCGGCTGGGATCCCAACCCGCAGTCGGAGATACTGAACCTGCTGATGAAGGAGTATAAGGAACTCTTCGGTGAGGAGGGCATTGTGCAGGTAGACCATGCAGGCCTGGAGTGCTCGGTCATACTGGGCAAGTATCCTCACCTCGACGTGGTGTCGCTCGGACCCACCATGCGCTCGCCGCACACCACCACCGAGCGTGCCCTCATCTCTACAGTGGCACCCTTCTGGCAGCTGCTGAAGAAGACACTCGAGGACATACCCGCCAAGTGATACGCTAATGATAGACAGGGCAACGGTAGATAAGATTCTCGACGCGGCTAAGATTGTAGACGTGGTGGGAGAGTTCGTGACGCTACGCAAGAGCGGCGTGAACTATAAGGGCTTGTGCCCTTTCCACGACGACAACAATCCCTCGTTCATGGTGTCGCCGGTGAAGAATATCTGCCATTGCTTTGTCTGTGGCAAGGGAGGCTCGCCCGCCGGCTTCCTCATGGAGCATGAGCAAATCTCTTACCCCGATGCACTGCGCTGGCTGGCACGCAAGTACAATATAGAAATCATCGAGAAGGAACTCACCGACGAGGAGCGTCAGCAGCAGAACGAGCGCGAATCGATGTTCGTGGTTAACGAATGGGCTCGCGACTATTTCCACTCCACGCTGAAGAACAACCCCGACGGCATAGCCATAGGAAAACAGTACTTCCGCAGCCGAGGCATACGCGACGACATCATTGAGAAGTTCCAGTTGGGATATTCCCCGCAACAGCGCGACGCACTGGCCAGGGCGGCACAGTCCAAAGGCTACAAGGAGGAGTTCCTGGTGAAGACCGGACTGTGCTATGCTTCCTCCACATCCGCCCTTGTCGACCGCTTCCGCGGGCGCGTCATCTTTCCTTGGCTCAACGTCAGCGGCAAGGTTGTGGCTTTCGGCGGCAGGCTGCTCGATGCGCGCACCAAGGGCGTGGCGCAGAAGTATGTCAACTCGCCCGACTCCGACATATACCATAAGGAACGCGAACTCTACGGCATCTTCCAGGCCAAGAAGGCAATAGTGAAGGAAGACCGCGTGTTCATGGTAGAGGGATATACCGACGTGATAGCCATGCACCAGGCAGGCATCGAGAATGTGGTGGCCAACAGCGGTACTGCCCTTTCCATCTATCAGATACGGCTGCTGCGCCGATTCACGCAGAACATTACCCTGCTTTACGACGGCGACGAGGCCGGCATACATGCTGCCATGCGAGGCACTGACATGCTGCTGGCTGAGGGCATGAACATAAAGGTGCTGCTGCTGCCCGACGGCGACGACCCCGACTCCTTCTCGCGTAAGCACTCCACCGACGAGCTGCGCACCTATATTGAGCAGAACCAGCAGGACTTCATTTCCTTCAAGACGGCACTCACCGTGGAGGGCGTCTCTGACCCAGTGAAACGCTCGGAGGCCATCAGCGGTATAGTGAAGAGCATTTCGGTGATACCCAATCCCATACTGCGCTCCACCTACCTCAGCGACCTGGCCTCGCGACTCTCGCTGAAGGAGCAGACGCTGCTCGACACGATGAATGATTTCATAAGGAAGGAGAAGGATGCTAACCAGCAGTCTCAGCAGCAGCATCTATCGCAGGAGCCTCCCAACCAGTCACAGCCGGCAGTGGAGGGCGTGCAGCCGGTAGCTCCACAAGACACTCCGGACTTGTCTGCCCCTGCCTCTCTCTCTCCACAGGGAGGTGGCGGTGGCCCGCACCTGACGGCATCGCCCATCGAGACTCAGCTCATTAGAGAGGTGATACGCCACGGCGACGAGGTGATTTACGACAATGTGGAGACCGACGACGGCCAGACGGTGAGCCTCACCGTGGCCCAGTATTTGGACTACGACTTCGGACAAGACGGCCTGCAGTTCTCGCTGCCTATATATAATAAGGTGTTGGAAGAGGCCGTCAGCCATAGCGGTGAGCTGGGGTTCAAGGCCGAGAGCTTTTTCACCAACCATGCCGACATAGAGATAAGCAATCTGGCTTCACGCCTGGCCGTCGACCGCTACCAGCTTGGAGGGCGCTTCGTGATGCAGCCGCGTGAGAACTCCCTGCGACAGCGGGTGATTCACTTGGTGATGGACTACCGCTTGGACATAATGAGCAGCAAGCTGAAGGAAATACAGCAGGCCATACGCCAGGCTAACAACGACATGGAACTCGTGATGAGGCTGATGCAAGAATACAAGGAGACACAGGAGCTGCGCGATGCTCTCGCACGGCGGTTAGGCAGCGACGTGGTGGCATGATCAACCTTATATCCTTCATACTCTACCACATCGTGGTGGTGTTGATCATCATCCACATAGTGATGGACAACCGTCAGCCGGCAAAGACGGTGGCGTGGGCACTGGTGATATGGTTCGTGCCCGTGGTAGGCATGGTGCTCTACTTCTTCTTCGGCACCAATACTCGCAAGGAGCGCATGGCCAGCCAGCGTTCCATGGACGAGCTGACAAAACGCTCCATGCTGCAGTTCGTGGAACAGCACAACCTGCATCTGCCTCAGCAGCATCGCAAGCTTATCGACCTGTTCATAAACGAGAGCACCGCGCTGCCCTTCAGGGACAGCACGGCTGAGGTATATACCGACGGCTACCAGTTCTTTCCGGCACTGATGGCCGCCATGGCAGCTGCCAAAAGCCACATACACATAGACATCTACATCTTCGAGGACGATGCCCTCGGGCGCATGCTCCGCGACTTGCTCATCGACAAGGCGCGACAGGGCGTGGAGGTCAGGCTCATCTACGACGATGTGGGATGCTTTAAGGTTGGCAACCAATTCTTCGAGCGCATGCGCGAGGAGGGCATAGAGGCATTGCCATTCCTTCCTGTGCGCTTCCCCAAGCTCACCAGCCGCGTCAACTACCGCAACCACCGCAAGATAGTGGTGGTAGACGGCGAGGTGGGCTTCATTGGCGGCATGAACTTCGCCATACGCTATGTGAAGAGCAAGGGATGGCGCGACACCATGGTGCGCCTTACGGGCGGGGCCGTCTACTCCCTGCAGCGCGCATTCCTTATTGACTGGTACTTCGTTGACCGCACGCTGCTCAGCGACAGGAAGTATTATCCCGACAGGAAAGCACTGCCCACGCCAATGCCTGCGCCAAGGGTAGAGGAGGCACCGAGCACCGACGTGATACAGCTTGTAACCAGCGGACCCGTTGCACCCTATGCCGAGATCATGCAGGGCTATGTACATGTAATACTGGCAGCACGCCGCTATGTCTATATGGAAACGCCATATTTCCTGCCCACCGAGCCTGTGCTCTTCGCCATGAAGACGGCGGCGTCGGCAGGTGTCGACGTGAGGCTGCTCGTGCCGCTCGACGTAGACGCATGGGTGGCCGACTGGGCGGGGCGCTCATATCTGAGAGAGGTGCAGGCGGCAGGCATACAGGTGCGATTCTACACCCCAGGCTTCCTCCACTCCAAGCTCATGGTGTCCGACGACGGTGTGTGCACCTGCGGCTCCACTAACATAGACTTCCGCTCGTTTGAGAACAACTTTGAGGCAAACATCTTTGTCTACGGTGAGGAAACGGCCATGCGCTTCCGCGACATCTATCTCGCCGACGAGCAACATTCGCTGCCACTGACAGAGGTGCCCTCGCGCTACCGTCCCCACTTCTTCGCCCGCCTTGTGGAGAGCCTCTTCCGGCTGTTCTCACCCCTGATGTGATGAGTGACTTAAGCACCTCATCCACAGAGTGGCACTTTACGACCGTAAAGTGGCACTTAATTTCAAAAAAGTGCCACTTTAGCTCCGTAAAGTGCCACTCTACGGATGACGCTCGATGTTTCACGCCATTTTTATGAATTTTTTTGACCGCACAGCACAAAATAAACGTCCGCTATCTTCATCAGATGGCGGACGTTGAATTATCCTTGTTTCTTTTTACCGAACTCATACCATTAGAAGGTGGCACGCTTGCCATAAAAACACTATGTTAACCTAAATCACTATGATCCTATGATATGTGAATTACATTATATCTCTGCTTTCGTTTCATTGCTGATTCTGCCTGGGCTTGCGAGGACCTTCCTTGCGCATTTTCTCCTGGTCGGCCTTGTAGTTCTTGAACTGCTCGGGAGTCATAATCTTCTGCAGCTCGGCATCGTATGCCTTCATGTTGGCCTCCATCTGCTCGCGGTGTGCCTTGCGCTCGCTGTCGTTAGGCTTCAGAGTGGCCTCTGTGGTGCCGTCAGCCTTCTTCTCTTGCTTTTTGTCGGCACCGGGGCGCTGTCCGTTGCCCGGTCCCCGGTGCCCACCTTGCCGGCCTCCCATTCGAGGCCCCATTTTGTCTGCATACGCTTTGTTAAGTTCCAGTAGCTTTTTTGCTTGTTCGTCATTAAGACCGTATTTCTTCACCACCATGCTGGTGCGGTGCTCTACCATCTCTGTCCTGTCCGGTCGCTTGCCCTGTGGGCGCTTCTTTGAGTCGTCATCCTGAGCCTGTACGGCGGTTGCTATCATAATAGTGGCTGCTATGGCCAAAATTGTCTTTTTCATATTCCTCATCAATTATTAGTTTAACTTTCAGTTTATTGTTTTTTTGTAGTTGCAACTAATAATCTGACGCAAAAGTAAGTAAAAAGTTTAATATGAGCTAATTTTTTTTCCAACTATTCGTCAAACTGACATTTTTTTCGTAACTTTGAGGCCCGATTAAGTTTTATTTAGAAACAGATGGGTAAAAAAGATACTGTTTTCGTGTACAAGGCGTTTCTTGTGGCAGCTTTGCTGATGGGGCTGTCATGCTGTTCCGGCGGAGAAGACAAGGAGCCTGATGCCCAGTACCTGAGCATTGACACCGTGCCCATGCTGGTTATGCAGATACAGAAATGCTCACGCCTCTACACCGCCGAGTATAATATCCATAAGATTGTCACCCACGACGATGTTATGCAACTGCGCGGCAGCCTGTTCAAGCAGGACATCAACATAAGCCTGCCGCTTGGCAACCGCAAGATTGCGATACCCATGGATGCCACGCTGAAGGCTTACATAGACTTCTCGCAGTTCTCGGAGCGCAATGTTGTGCGCCGCGGCAACAAGATAACCATCTACCTGCCCGACCCGAAGGTGCTGCTCACCAGCTCGAAGATTGACCAGCGTGGCGTGAGGGAGTACGTGGGGCTGACACGTTCACACTTCTCCGATGCCGAGATGACCAACTACGAGCAGCAGGGGCGCCAGGCCATCATACGCAGCATTCCCCGCTTAGGCATCATCGACATGGCTCGTGAGAATGCTGCCCGCACGCTCATCCCCATGATAATGCAGATGGGATATGCCGAAAAGGACATCACCGTGGCCTTCAGGCGCGACTATGGCTTGGGCGACATAAGCACCTTGCTTGAGGGCAGCACAGGGAAGTGAAACAATTGAAGCTGAGTTATGAGCAACGACAACAAACTGAAGCGTAAGCAGCTGACGCTGTCCATCTGGAAGCAGGTGGCACGCATAGTGGGACTGATGGCATTCATACTGGTGTTCGTGTGGTTGGTGTTTGCCAAGAAAGACAACCACCTGAGCTTGGACACGTCCGACAGCATAAACATAACCCCCGAGCAGATTCAGTCCATACGCAGCATAGGCCAGTGGGAGTTCCTCTCCGTGAGCGACGAGGAGCTGGTGGACACCGTGCGCAGGAGCCTTCTGGGCAGCGACGAGCTGGTGCGCATATACTTTGGTACGCTGCGCTTAGGTATAGACATGCAGATGGTGGAGCCCGACGCCATAAAGACACATGGCGACACTATTGTGGCGCGCATGCCCGCCGTGGGACTGCTCGACCATGACTTCATTGACGAGGCGCGCACACGCTCTTTCCATGAGTCGGGACGGTGGACTGCCGACGACCGCGAGCGCCTGTACAAGAAGGCTTACCGCCTGATGCTTAGCCACGCCCTGACGCCTCAGAACCTGCGCACGGCGCAGGACAATGCCGACGCCCAGTTGCGCAAGATGTTCCGCGCCATGGGCTACAACAATATCATCCTCAGCTTCGACGAGACGCAGAAGCGACGGTAACAATAACCTTGACATTATCAACACAATGGACACACTAAACAACTTCCTTACACAGCTCAGCGACTTCCTCTGGGGATGGCCCATGATAATCCTCCTGCTCGGCACCCACATTTTCCTAACCATACGCCTGCGTTTCCCACAGCGCTACATCTTCAAGGCCGTCAGACTGTCGGTGAGCAGGGACTCGATGGCCACGGGCGACGTGTCGCAGTTCCGCTCCTTGGCCACGGCGCTGGCCGCCACCATAGGCACCGGCAACATCATTGGCATGGCCACGGCCATAGCCCTGGGAGGGCCAGGGGCAGTGATGTGGTGCTGGCTCACCGGACTCTTCGGCATTGCCACCAAGTATGGCGAAGGGCTGCTGGCCATCAAGTACAGGGTGAAGACAGCCGACGGGCGCATGCTCGGCGGCCCTATGTACGCCTTGGAGCGCGGACTGGGGTGGAAGTGGATGGCTGTGCTGTTCGCACTGTTCACTGCCGTGGCCTCTTTTGGCATAGGCAATACGGTGCAGGCCAACGCCATAGCCACGGTGACATACGAGAGCTACGCCGTGTCGCCCTACATCACCGGAGCCGTGATATGCGCCCTTACCGGCGCTGTCATCCTCGGCGGTGTCAGGAGCATTGCGCGGGTGTGCGGCGTTCTGGTGCCCTTCATGGCGTTCTTCTACATAGTGGGGTGCATAGTGATTCTCGTCATCAACAGCGCCTACGTGTGGCCTGCGTTGAAAATCATCGTCACCTCGGCCTTCAGCCCCCATGCCGCCGGCGGAGGCTTCGTGGGCAGCACGGTGATGATGGCTGCCCGCTTCGGCATTGCCCGCGGACTGTTCTCCAACGAGTCGGGCATGGGCTCTGCCTCTATAGTGGCGGCAGCGGCTCAGACACGCAACCCCGTGCGCCAGGCCCTGGTGTCGAGCAGCGGAACGTTCTGGGACACCATTGTCATCTGCGCCCTCACCGGACTGGTCATAGTAAGCAGCGTGGAGGCTTATCCCGACATCGACTACGCCAACGGGGCCATACTCACCAAGGCCGCCTTTGCCAAGATTCCCGTGGTGGGCACGCCCCTGCTCACCTTCGGCCTGCTCACGTTCGCCTTCTCGACAATACTCGGCTGGTGCTACTATGGCGAGCGCGCCATGGAATACCTTGGCGGACGCCGATGGGTCGGAGCCTATCGCGTATTATATATAATAGGTGTGTTTGTGGGTAGTGTGATGAACCTGGGACTTGTGTGGAACCTTGCCGACAGCATGAACGCGCTGATGGCCATCCCCAACCTCATCTCGCTCCTCTTCCTCAGCGGCATCTTGGTTCATGAGACGCGCAAATACCTGTGGCGCGACCGTCTTGACCGTGACATGGACGACGACACGCCACTCTGTTCCTGATGTTTCTTGGGGAAAGTCTATGTGTGGTTACCAGTCGGAAATATTGGCTTTGGCCTCTACGCGGCTCTCTGTCGTGTCGTCGAGCTGGTGGAAGAAGTCAATGCCTGTCAGTTTCTCTATCTGGTCTACGGTGCGCACGGCATCGGCCATGCTCACCTTCTTGCCGTCGTTCTTATAGTAGAAACCTATAGCCTTGCCTCCGTTCTTGCGGCAGAGCACCACCTTGAAGAAGGCGTCGGGCACGCGCACCTTGCTGGCGCCGATGTGTTGCGGAGCATTGTTGTCCAGGTATATGGGTCCGCACACTATGTCCACGGAGCCGTATCTCCTTGCCCACTCACGGCAGCGCATCTCCAGGTCGTTCCACTCATACTTGTTCAGGTTGTGGTTCTGCGGACAGATGTTGGAGAAGTAGAATGTCTCTGTCATGGCCGTGGCATCCCACTTGTTGTCGCCCGCCGGGCACATGTGGCCGCGGTCGTAGCGCGAGTTTATGTAGTCGTAGTTGTCGGGGCCGCCTGTCGTGGGGTCTTCGATGAACTTCTCGTTCGACCGCTGCACCTTGCCGTAGGTGTGCTCCTTGGTAAGGTGCCACGCCACCCAGTTGGGGCATTTCGTGGTGCTGTTGTACGACACCGTGTAGGCCTTGCGGCGCACTATTTGCTCAGGGCGGTCGGTGAGCTTTGCCGGCAGCTCGTATTGCACTATGCTCTTTACTGTGGCCGTGTTGCTCTTGCCGTGCTTGGCCGTTGTGGTGTTGCGGTTCTTGTCGGCAGCCTGCTGCGACCTTACCGCAGTGCCCTGGCCGCAGGCTATCGTGGTGCCGAACGCCAAGAGCATGACTGCGAACGCCAGGCCCCTGAGATTCTTCTTGATTGTTCTTCTGTTCATATCCATTGTTTGACGCTGCAAAGGTAGTAATAATAATTGTAACCGCCAAAAAAATCTCCGGGGCTTCACAGCAGCGGAGATTTTTCAGGATTGAGTGTTAACACACACTTTCCATATATATAGTCAGTAGTTGTTTTGTCGGTATTAATGGGGTTGTCAGCAGTTGCTTCTTGTCTCTCACCTCTCGCCTCTCACCTCGGCAGGTTGAAGGCGCGGGTCATCTCAGCCATCTGCTCGTCGCTCATGCCTTCAGGCTCAAAGCCCATGGCGCGCGCGTTGATGTATATCTTTGCACTCTTCGAGAGCACGTCAATCTGGTCGAAGGCATCCATCACGTCGGTGCCCTTGGCAAAGACGCCGTGCTTCTCCCACATCACCACGTCGTAATCCTCAAGCTCTTTCAGCGTGCCCTCGGCCAGCTGGTTGGAGCCGGGCAGGGTGTAGGGTACGATGCCGAGGCCTAACGGGCAGAAAGCCTTAGTCTCGGGAATCATCGACCACAGTATGCGCGTCAGCACGTCCTTGCCTAAGAACTCGCGGTTGTGGCTCATGGCCACCAGCTCTATGGGGTGGGTGTGCACGGTGGCTTTGTAGCCCGAATTCTTCTCTATCTGGCGGGCATGCACCGTAAGGTGGCTTGGCAGCTCGCTGGTGGGCATCACTGCGTTGTCGGCTATTATCACGTAGGAGGCGCAGTCGTCGAGAATCCTGATCACACTGCCGTTGTCCATAGGCCAGCGTGCCAGGTCGCGCATGCGCTTGCCCGTACCTTTACAATAGAAATAGCAGCCTTTCAGGGCTGGCAGCGTCACGCCAATCTGCTTCACGTCGCTGATGGCGGGCAGGGAGCGGATCTCGTCGTCCACATATTCTGTCACGTTCACTGTTATGTTGCCGCCGTTGCGCTCAGCCCATCCGTTCTGCCAGAGGTATCCGGCCACTTCGGCAATCTTATCTATCTCCGCTTTCAGGGCGGGGCGTCCTTCCAAAATGCTCTTCATTCTTTTGTTATAGTTTTAAGTCGCTGCAAAGTTACGGCCTTTTTCCTAATGTGAGCCGCAAAAAATGATAAAACCACCAAACTTTTTGATTTTTCGGATGCTTGTTTGTCGTGATTTTTGTTTGGGCTTTGTTGTTCAAGTGTCAGGCGTTGTGGTTGCTGTCCATCGGATAGAGTACGCCCCACTTCTGGCGCAGGCCGTCCATGAGCTTCATGATGTAGAGGGTTTCGGAGTGGGGCATCTGGCGTGGCTCTAACTGTTGGTGGAGCAGTGCGTGGCGGCAGGCTATGAACTGGTATTCGTAGCCGGTGATTTGCTGTGGAAGGCTGATGGTCTCAATGTATCGGCGGTCTGGGCCGTTGATGGTGATGGCCTGGGGGTTGTTGATGTTGTCGATGATGAGGTTGCCTTCTGTGCCGGCTATGACGCCGATGTTGTCGCCCACGCACTGTGCGGAGGACTGTAGGTTGGCGAGGATGCCGTTGCTGAGGACGATTGTGATGGCGTTTGTCAGGTCGATGCCTGTGGTGCTCTTTATGCAGTGTCCGTCGATGGTTATGATCTCTGGGGCTGCTGCGTCTTCTGGTGTGGCTGTGAACATGCGTACGAAGTTGATGGCGTAGACGCCAAGGTCGAGCAGGGCGCCGCCGCAGAGGTCGGGGCGCAAGATGCGTGGCTTGTCGCCCATGGAGTAGCCGAGGGTGGCGGTGATGAGTTGCGGTGTGCCTATGCGTCCGTCGGCGATGAGCTTGCGGACGATGTCGACGGCGGGCTGGTAGCGTGTCCAGATGGCCTCGGCGAGGAATACCTTGCGCTGGTGGGAGAGATGGATGATGTCTTTCGCTTGGCGGGCATTGGCCATGAAGGCTTTCTCTACGAGACAGGGTTTGCCGGCAAGGATGGCCGAGCGTGTCACGTCGTAGTGGTGGGAGTGGGGTGTGGCTACGTAGACGAGATCGACATTGGGGTCGGCAGTCAGTTCTGCGTATGAGCCGTAGGCCTTTGCGATGTTCCACTTGGCGGCAAACTGTTCTGCCTTTTCTTGGGTGCGGGAGGCTATGGCGTATGCCTCACACGCTTCTGCCGAAATGTCGCCCTTGCGAGCACGTTCGGCCAGTGTGTTTAGGGTGATGGCTGCCTTCTGGGCTATCCATCCTGTTCCGATGATTCCTACTTTCATAAATAAGGATTGAAGTTTTCTTGGTTTTTATCTTGCCATCCTATAGATTTCTTCCATGTCCTCGGCCTTCAGCACCTTAAGGCATCCGCATGTGGCAGTGTGGTCGCGGCTGCACTTGCGGGCCATCTCCTTTATTTCCTCGTCGGTGATGTCTCGGCCAATGAGTTCCTTGATGTTGATGGGCATGCCTATGGCGTGGTAGAAGCGCTCCATGGCCTCTATGCCGCTCAAGGCGGTGGCTTCGGGGGCGGTGAAGTCGTTGGGCACGTCCATGACGTTGACGGCGAAGCGTACGAAGCGGCTGAGGTTCTGGTGCATGACGTGGCGCGCCCAGCTGGGCCAGATGGCGGCAAGTCCTGCGCCGTGGGTGACGTCGAACATTCCGCTCAGCTCGTGCTCCAGCTGGTGGGTTGCCCAGTCGTCGCTTGCGCCGCAGCCTGTGAGTCCCCAGTGTGCTACGCTTCCGCCCCACATGATCTGTGCGCGGTTGCGATAGTCCTCAGGATTTTTCAACACCTGGAACACGGCTGTCTTCATTCTTCTAAGCACGGCCTCTGCCAGGTCGGTGGTGAGGTCCATGTCGTCGTCCTTGGTGAAGTATCGCTCCATGGTATGCATCATCATGTCGGTAACGCCTGCTGCTGTCTGGTATGGCGGTAGGGTAAAGGTGCGCTCCGGGTTCATGATGGCGAACTTCGGGCGCGACATGTTGTTGGAATAGCCTATCTTCACAAGGCCGTCCTCGTTGGTGATGACGCTGGCCTCGCTCATCTCGCTGCCGGCGGCAGGTATGGTGAGCACGGAGGCTACGGGCAGCATTGTGTCTGGGGCTTCGACCTTGCCGAGATAGAGGTCCCATACGTCGCCGTCCATGCATACGCCGTAGGCTATGCACTTAGCCGAGTCGATGACGCTGCCGCCACCTATGGCGAGTATGAAGTCGACGCCCTCCTTGCGGCATAGCTCTATGCCTTTCTTGGCCAGCGACAGTCGCGGGTTGGGGACAACGCCGCCAAGCTTCACGTGGGCTACTCCTCCATCGGCCAAAAGGCGGCAGACTTTGTCTAACAGTCCCGAACGCTCGGCGCTCTTGCCTCCATAATGTACAAGCACTTTCGTGCCACCATATTTCTTAACGAGAGCAGCCACTTGCTCCTCCGAATCTTTACCGAACACTACTTCGGTGGGTGCATAGTAATTAAAGTCTTTCATGTAAATATAACGTTTTGTTGCTAACAAGATTTTTTGTGTGAATGTTAATATATGGTGGGCGTCACCGCTGGCGCCTATCGTTGTTTCCCCACTTCTTGTCGTAACGCCCCTCGGTGTCGATTTTGCCGCCGAACATGTTGATATGGTAGCGCAGGTGGAGCATTGCGTAGCTGTTGATGCTGTTGTAGCGGGTGTCGCTGCGGCCGGTGGCGTTAACCCAGCGCTCGTAGTTGGACTGTTGGCGCAGGAGATCGTAGAAGTTGAGGGCAACGACGAGCGACTTGTTGCGCAGCAGGGTTTTCGAGAGCTGCCCGTTCCATATCAGCTCGTTGGTGTTGGAAGATGGATCGTTGTATCCTCGGCGTGAGTTCTCGTGGAGGTTGGTTGAGAATTCTATGCCGCCTGGGATGCGGAATATCATCTGCCCCCCGTAGCTGAAGTTCCAGGTGTCGAGGTTGGCCGATGGCTGTAGCTCGTTTCGTGTGTGCTGGTAGTTGATGCTGCCGTCTACGGTGACTTCGAGCCAGTTGTTGCGGAAACTGAGGTTGAGACGCTCTCGGATGAATGTTGTCTTGGTGGTGTTTTTTGAGCTGACAAAACTGGCTGAACCGGATTGGTTGGTAGAAACGTAGCTCACGAAGTTGTTGTAGCGCAGACGGGTGTCTGTGCCGATGTTCCAGTGGGCGGCGCTGTCGATGGCAGTACTGAAGTTGAGGCCTCCGTCGGCGTTCCAGTTGCCGTTGATGTTCTCTGGGCGTGAGATGCTACCGCCGGTGTCGGGATTGTAGCTTACGAGGTTGGAAATGGAGTTGCGGGTGTTACGGTAGTTTGCATATACCACAACGGAACGCTTGTGTTTCTGGATGTAATTGTTGTAATATAGGTTCAGGGTGTTAGTGAACTGTGGCTTCAGTCCGGGATTGCCCTGGGTGATGTAGAGGGGGGTGGAGTCGTCGGTTATGTCGAGCAGCTGCGTCATCTCTGGCTGGCGGGTGTCGCCCCGGTAGGTGAGGCGTATGCTCTGCTGGTCGGAGAAGTTGTAGTGGAAGTCGACGGTTGGTGTCAGGTTGATGACGTTTCGGATGGTGTCGACGTATATCCCGCGGTAGTCCTGTATGAAGTTGGAGTGCTGTGGCTGTACGAGGAAGCCGATGTTGTAATCGTACTCTTTCTGCCAGTGGCGCAGGGTGAGGCGGATGTTGTGGGTATAGTTCTTGTACTCGGAGTATCGGCTGAGGTTGCGGTCGAGGTAGCTTTCAAGAGGTGTGTGGAGGGTGGTGAGTGGAGAGAGGTCGCCAATCCACGGGTCCCATTCGCGATAGACGGGGACGATGCCGGTGAAGGGATTCTGGTCGAGGTGGCTGAAGTCGTAGGTTTGGCGGTCGCTCTTGTTCTGGTTGTAGCGCAGTTCGTAGTTTAATTGCAGGTGTGCTCCTTTCCATAGTGGTTCGCTGTAGAGTGCACTGAGCACGTAGCCCTTGTTGTCGGTTGGCGTGGTGTTGTAGCGTGCGGTGAAGTATGTTGAGTCTGCGCCGGCTTTGTTCTGTATGCGATGCAGGTGTACCTCATTGTTCGAGGCGTTGCGGTTGTCGTTGCTGCCCAGTGAGCCTTCTACTCGCAGTGTGACATTGCGGCCTCGTTGGCTCAGTCGGCGGTAGAACTGCAACATGGCCCAGGCATTCTTGTTTTCGCCGTAGGAGAGTGATGCGCCGCCGTTGCTGTTGACGGTGTGGGAGGCTAATGGGTTTTCTGAGGTGATTTGGCCTGCTGAGGCTAATGGGTCTTCAGAGAAGAGGTAGGGGTCGGCATCGAACGTTGCCGAGGCCGAGGTGCTCGTTCCGTCGCTTGAGCCAATGCTTCCGTTGGCGCGTAGCAGCAGGTTTGTCAGTGTGTCGGGCTTCCATTCCACTCTGATGTTACCCCACCAGTTGTCGCTGCGGCTCATGGACTTAGAACGGCTGTTGGAGAAAGTGCGACTGGACTCGCTGTAGAAGTTTTCGCTGGCGTTCTCGTTCTCGTTGTCGCCGTCTCTGTGGTTCCAGCGCACGTTCGCGTCGGCTTTCAGCTTCTCTCCGTCGTCGTAGTTCAGGTTTGTTCCCAGCATCTTGCGGGCGTTAAGTCCGCGGCGGTTCCACCATCCGGCGTTTTCCTCCTTGTTGTTTATGTTGCCGACGAGCATGAAGCGTGTCTTGTCGGTGAAGACGCTCCCCATGCCGCGCGAGGCGTAGCGGTGCTCGGTGCCGCCGGCCAGGTCGAGGTTGGTCATGTAGCCTCTGTTCATGCCCTTCTTGATGGTAAAGTCAATCACGGTCTCCTTTTCGCCGTCCTCGATGCCGGTAATGCGGGCTTGGTCGCTTTGCTGGTCATAGAATTTCATGTTCTGGATTATGTTTACAGGGATGTTCTTGAGCGCCGACTCCACGTCGCCGAGCATGAATTCCCTTCCGTCTAAAAGTATCTTCTTCACCACCTTGCCGTTGATGGTGATGTTTCCGTCGTCATCGACTTCAGCTCCGGGGATGCGCTTTATCAATTCCTCTATCGCCGAACCCTCTGGCGTGCGATAGGCGTCGGGGTTGAACACCAAGGTGTCTTTCTTCACTATGACTTGGGCTGCGCGCCCGGTGACGACTGTCTCCTGCAGCATCACCGCGTCGGTCGACATCAGCAACTCTCCTATGTCCTGGCTTTGGTTCCGCCTGAGCGTCACCTCGCGCTCTATGGCCTGGAAGCCCACCGACGATACCTTCAGGCGGTATATGCCGTTTGCAGGAGCCTCAACCGAGAAATTCCCCCGCGTGTCAGTCACCGTCCCACCTACGAATACAGAGTCTCTTTGCCTGAACAGTTGCACTGTTGCCTGTACAATAGGCTCCTTCAACTCAGCGTCTCTCAAACTGCCACTTACCGTCAGTCCGCGGTCGTCGTCCTGCGCGGCGGCATGTATTGTGAGCAAAAGCATTATTAAAAGAACAATGTGTCTCTTCATAGTTATGTCGTTTTCGTGTTTTCTCGTTATCACACCTTCCTCGTGCTGTCGCGTTGTTCTAACCGTGCCTTCACTACTACGTGTTGCACGCTGTCGTCGCCGTTCATTTGGTCGAGGAGCAGGCGGAAGCTTTTTATGCCGATTTCGCGTAGATTCTGCTTGACGAACGACATGCGTGGGTTCGACATTTCCGACACCCAGTCGCTCATGTAGCCCACGATGGCGATGTCGTCGGGGATGCGCAGGCCGAGGCTTGTCACAGCCTGAAGCGCTGATATGGCCAGCAGGCCGTGCGAGGCGAGAATGGCGTCGGGCGGCTCAGGCAGCCGTAGCAGCTCAAGTGTGTCGCTCAGTCCGGAGTTGAAGCTGATGTGGTGGCACTTAACAAGTTCTGATCGGATAGGTATGCCATGCTCGCGCAGGGCTTCGAGGTAGCCGTGCTTGCGGTCGATGGTTTGCTGTATCTGGTTCGTGCCGCCGAGGAACGCTATGCGCCGGGCACCGCCGTCGATGAGGCAGTTCGTGGCTTCTTGTGCCGACGCTGCATCGTTGATTATTACTGACGATAGTCCTATGTCGGGCGCACGGTCGAAAAGCACCATGGGGAATTTGTCTTTCTTCAGCCGTTCTAAGTGCGAGAAGTCCGTGGTCTCCTGCGAGAGGCAGATGATGATGCCCTCAACGTGCATGTTGACCAGCAGCTCAAGGCAGTCTGCCTCGTTGTCGCTGCGGTCGTTGGAGTCGGTGATGATGCACATGTACCCGGCTCGTCGCGCCTCGGCCTCGATGCTTTTCACTATGTGGGCGTTGTGGTTGTAGGCCACGTCGGGCACCACAACTCCTATGGTACGCGTAGTATCGTAGCGCAGGCTCGCGGCAAATGGGTTGGGACGGTATCCGTCGTTTTCGGCTATCTGCTCAATCTTCTTCCTCAGCTCTGTGCTCACGCCGTCGAGTCCCCGAAGTGCGCGCGACACTGTGGAGACATTGATGCCCAGTTGCCGCGCTATGTCGCGCTGTGAAATCCTTTTCATAGTCCTGTTGTTTGCTTACTTGATGCAATGCTATGGGTTGCTCGCTGCTTTTTGCATCACAAAGTTACATATTATTTCCAACATATTCGCGCAACAGAAGAAAAAATGTTGCGCAATGCGTTGCCTTGAAGCAATGCATTGCGCAATCTGCGCAACATGTGCTCTTTCTGTCAACTACCTTAGTGGCAGTATGAGCATCAGGCGGGTGCCTTTGCTGTACATGCGGTCGAGGCTGATGACGCCGCCTATCTGCTGTGCCATGCGGTAGGCAATGCTGAGGTCCATCTCGGCAACATCTTTCGACGCCTCAGGGTTG
>JAFSKJ010000008.1 GCA_017449025.1 Prevotella sp.
GCCACAATCTACAGCCTGCTGGGACATTACCCCGCATCCCATGGGAACCAGAAAGTTTGTAGGGCCTCCAAAGATACCTCCCGAAAAAAGCCATCACTGAAAATCAGTCAGTTGCATTGGATAGCCCTGCAATGCGGGTTAACCACTTTTCAACTCTTTCCTTTCCGCTACGCACGTCGTGCCCGTACATTGAGAACTCGCCCGTGACGGTGGCGTTAGGATAAGCCTTCTTCACGTCCTTCACGCAACTGCCCAGCCCAGAGCCTTCATGCGTAGTGAAGGGGATGATGGTCTTGCCGTTGAGGTCGTACTTCTTGAAGAAAGTGAACATCACCTGAGGATAGGTTCCCCACCACACAGGACCGCCAATGAACACCGTGTCATACTGGCTCAAATCGCCCGGTTCGCCCTCAAACGGCGGCAGTTCGCCTTTCTGCTGCTCCTCTTTGGCGAGGTCGCACAGCGGCCTGTACGCCATGCCGTCGTACTTGTGCGTGACAATCTCAAACTGGTCGGCACCCGTCAATTCGCTGATATAGTCGGCCACAATCTTCGTGTTGCCCACCTTGATATTACACACGCTGTAATTATCGCCTGCGTGAGAGAAGAACACCACGAGTGCCTTTCCATATTTTTTCACCGCCTGTGCCTGAGCCTCTTCCGAAGCAGGCTCATTCACGTTTGCATCACTCTTTTTGTTTCCGCTGCAAGCCGTTGACATCATCAAGGCGGCTACAGCCATCATAAATTTTGCAATCTTCATATCATGAGTCCACTTTAAAAAGTAAACCTCACTTCTGTTAACTATTATTACGATATAAATATGTCTGTCTATGCTGATATGTGGAATAAATTTTGTACCTTTGTAGGGTGAATCAACGACCTGTCCGATATGTTCAAGAAGACCGAAAGGAATCCCCAGCTCGATATGTTTGCATCGCCCGTGATGCAGCTTTGCAACCGTGCCTCTAAGAAGTACACCGACCCGAAGGCTTGGCAGAACATGTTTTTCCGCCTTGTGACCTCCAAGATTGACGAGGGCCTGTTTGAGGTCCTGTTCCCTGTTGGCAAGAAGAGTGGCCGCCCCAATGCCTACATCCGTGTCCTTGTGGCCATGTCGGCGCTGAAGGAGGGCTTCGGCTGCAGCGACGAGGAGCTGTTCGAGAAGTGCGACTTCGACATGCTCACCCGCAAGGCCCTCGGCCTGGAGCGCCTTGACGACGCGGCTCCCTCTATAGACACCTGGTACCTGTTCCGCCGCCGTATCTGCGATTATCAGGAGAAGACGGGCATCGACCTGATGCAGCAGGTGTTTGAGCAGGTCACGGGCAGGCAGGTGCAGATGCTGAACATCTCCGGCAAGTGCGTCCGCATGGACAGCAAGCTCATCGGCAGCAACATCGCCCGCCAGTCGCGCTACGAGCTGATCCAGACCACGCTGGTGAAGTTCCTCAAGGCCAACATCCTCGACAGCCTGCCGGAGGATCTGCGCGAGAAGGCTGAGGCGTACATCAAGGAGGACAGTTCCAAGACCGTCTACCGCTCGGACTCGGACGCCCTGCAAAGCCACATCCAGTCCATCGGCGAGTTCATCCACGCCGTCCTGCAGCACTACCCCAAGGAGTCAGCCCTGTATGGCCTGCTTGAGCGCGTGTTCGGCGAGCAGTACCTTGTCGGCGACGACGGGAAGGTGCAGTTGCGCGACAAGAAGGCCGTCTCTGCCAGCAGCGTCCAGAACCCCAACGACCCCGACGCCAGCTACCGCGACAAGCACGGCCAGAAGGTGCAGGGCTACGTGACCAACATCACGGAGACCGTGGAGCAGAGGGACGAGGACGGCAAGGTGGAGAAGCCCAGCATCATCACTTCCGTACAGGTCGAGACCGCGACGTTCGCCGACTGCCATTTCGTCAAGGAGGCCATCGGGAACAGCGAAAGGGTCACGAAGTCCACCGTAGAGGATTTGTACGCAGATGGAGCCTACCAGAGTCCTGAGAACCGCAAATTCGCAGAGGGTCATGGAGGCATGAGCCTCAAGACCGGCAAGATGCAGGGAGGTGCCCGCTGGGAGCTGGTTCCGCACGAACACGACGACGGCCTGACCGTCAGGGAAATCGCCACAGGAAAGACCTACGAGGCAGTCAAGGCCAAGACCAACCAGGGCAAGCGTGAGCGGTGGAGGATACCTTGGAACAACAAGGCGGGCTGGCGGTATTTCGAGGACACGGACATTGAGGCCCAGAAGCTACGAAAGCAGATAGAGAGCCTGCCGCCAGAGGAACAGCACAAGCGGAACAACGTCGAGGCCGCCATGTTCCAGTACAGCTTCCACACACGCAACGGCAAGACCCGATACAGGGGCTTGCTCAAGCACCGTATGCAGGCATACGCCCGTTGCATGTGGATGAACCTCCGAAGGGTGGTCGTATTCCAACTTTCAGCATTTCAAAGAACGATATTTGCCCTTTTCGGGCCTCTCAGAGAAGCATTTGGCTGGCTTGTGATGATTTTTGCGAATCTTTTCACAGCGAGAGCCGTTTGCCGTGTATCACCCAGAATGGCCGCATAAGTCAGACGAAATCTCAAAAATGCCACTTTCTAAAGTGGACTCATGAATATTTAATAGGAAATAGAATGAATCGTAGGCTATTCGCCGAAAATCTCTTTCAGTTTCTTCCCTAATTCATCACCGCGCAACCCACGGGCGAGGATGGTACCATCGGGGGCGAAGAGAATAGTGTGGGGTATCGCGTTTACCCCATAAATACTCAATGGTTTTGATTCGTAGATTTGAGGGAATGGGATGCCCAACTTCTGCACGATGCTCTCTGATTTTTCTGGTGCATCTCTTACCGTAACCCCTATTACTTTCAATCCTTTATCTTTGTATTTATCGTAAAGTGAAATAACAGAAGGGATTTCATCTAAACATGGCACGCACCATGATGCCCAGAAGTCTGCAAGCACATAGCTACCCTTCCCGACAAATTCTGAAAGGGCTATGGCTTTCCCCTCTGGATTCTTCCCCGTGAGTTCCTTAAACATTTTTCCTTCCTCGGTGTCCAAACCCAATGTTAGGTTTTCTTTCAGCCTTTCCATCTTGGGGGTTGCTTGAAGGTCGGGGGACAGCTTTTCTATCAACCTTATCGTTTCGGAGGGCTTGAACATCGTTTGGAAGCGCTCAACGAGATATGCTGAGATGGCGTAGTCGGGATGAATGGCGACAATACGGGTAATGGTTTCGTACATACGCTTATTAAACGAGTTCATGTCTGTGTCCTGGGGCTGTATGGTAAACATGTTAGCATATTCGTCATTCATCGGTGTGCCGCCGAAGTGCTTTATGCGTTCTATGCCCAAATCAATGTCGAGATTGATTGTCCCACTCTCCAAAATGAATTCCCCCATCCACTTCTGTCTGCCTTTCTTGGCTATGCGGCAAACTGCTGGTTCGTCAAGCGTCCCGCTTACAGGAATGATGTTGCCGTCTTTTATTTGCAGGGTAGTTATCGTGCTTCGCTTCTCGGCATTGACAACAATCAGTGTATCGGTTGGCATGGCATTTGCCACAGCACCTTCTATTCTCCAAGTGAATCTCTGCCCCTGAACAGCAACGGCGACGAAGATAAGTAGTGCTGTGATGATAAGTTTCTTGTTCATTGTTCTATTTGTCATTGAAGATTTCAGCGAGTTTCGCTTTCAGTTTCTCGCCCTCCAAATCTGTAGAAAGGACATTACCATCGGGGGCAATGAGGATGACTGCGGGAATGCCGGTGATGCCATATAGTTCGCAGGCATCGCCCTTGCGAGCAGGGCTGCGCAGAGCCGTCCACGGAAATTGATGCTTCTCAAGTGCTTTTAGCCAAGCGTCGCGGTTCTTGTCGCACGATACGCCAAGGAAGACGAGGCCGTGGTCTTTGTAGGTGGCGTAGAGTTCCTTCATGAACGGGAACGAACCGATGCAGGGGCCACACCACGAAGCCCAAAAGTCAATCAGAACATATTGGCCATGCCCTGTGTATTCCGAAAGGCGGTGCATCGTGCCGTCGGGAGCCTCTGCCTCGAAGTCGGGAGCGGGTTTGCCCGTGATATTCCGCTGCTGAAGTATGCCCCAATACTTCTTCCATGGACGTTCCATCGCGGGGTGGTGGGCGTAGGCGGCATCCTCACGCATGAACTCGTTCATCTGCTCCAGTGTCAGGCTGCCCATACCCGTGTAAAGGTACCATGCAGGGATAATGTTATCGCGGTTTTCGCGGATGTTCTGACGGTTCGTGGCCACAAGGTCGGCCATGTGGCTGTCGTACTTTTCCAAATTCGCACTGTCCTTTGCCGTAGCATCGGGCAGTCCGTCCATCTTCATGGTGATGACTCTTTCTTTGTCTTCGTCGCTTAGGCTGTCCCACCACGGCTGGACAACGTTATGGATTTCGCGTTCACGCATCTGGCATCGGATGAAGCGTTGCTGTAATTCGCTACCCGACACTTCGCCTGTGACGAGATTAATGCTTGTCGGCGTTTCGTCCACGATGAAGTGGAGGTCGTTTTCTGCATAGTCACCAATCTGGATAAAAGCATTACGTGGCAGACGACCTACTATGCGAAACGCTCCATCGACAAGCGGAACCTTTACCACTCCGCCACACCCCATGGGAGCACATTGAAACCATGCCACGCTGTCGAGCGAGCTGGTCGTTGTGCCAGTGATGACGAAATCGATGCTTTCCTCCACGATGGGAGTGAATGTCTGCCCCTGCCCCGCCATTGCGACGAGGGCGAGCAGCGCGGTGATGATGTTTTTCTTGTTCATTGTTCTAATAGAATTTTATTCCGAGGACATAGTAATGTGGGACGTATTTTAGAATATCTGATGAGAGGTCTGGTTTGATAAAGTTCTCTCCGCAACAACGAGTCACCTTGTCCTCCGTATCATACCAGAATGAGCAATAACACATAAGGGGAATGAAAGTGTCCTTTTCCAATGACATTGTTAGCTCAAAGGGTTTTGAAACATATGAGTAGATGTATTTGTCTTCACTTTCCCAATAGATTTGTCTGAGTTTAAGACTGGAAGCTGAGCGAAGTGTATTCTCCCAATTGAAATAGCATAGGGCTGTAGAATCATTCTCAGATGGAAGGAAACCATAAACCAGTTTGTCGCCTTTGGCCTCGAAAATATAAGGGAATAAGAGTCGCGGGGAGTCATCTATTTCTTTTCCATTCACAAATTCCCGAACGTTGAATGTCACATTCCTGCCTTTTATCGCACTGACATCGAAACTATATGCCTGATAGCCCTTGGCGTTTAGCATCGGAATATAGTCATTGAGTGACGGCTCGTTCATTTTAATCTCTTGTGCATGTCCCGCCACCCAGACGAGGGCGAGCAGTGCTATGATGATGTTTTTCCTGTTCATTTGTTCTTTTCGTTTTACTTTATTTGTCCTTACTATTATTATATACGCCGTTCACGCGGAAATATGACGTCCGAGCGCGTTAAACTTTCCTAATCGCAGGGTATAAAGATGGCGCGAGTCTGATTCCGCATCCGCTATAGAGGCATCGCCAAACGCCGTTCTCCCAGATACAAGTTTCAGCCCGCGCCTTAACGCGAGCATCAACTCTTTTCTTCTCGGGAGATATTTTGGCGAAATTTCTATAGCAAGAATCAAAAAGTCAACGCTTTTTATGTCGTTCCATGTCTGTCGGTCTATCCGCTCATTGTTCGTTGTTAGTTTTGTTAGATACTACGCCGCCACGCCCAGCTCATAGAGATGTTCGGGGGCGATGTCGATGGTGCCGTCGAGCCAGCAGACCGTCCAGCCGTCGAGGTCGAAGCGGTCGAACACGGCCTTGTCGCGCAGCGGGGCAAAGAGCTGGTACTTCTCGATGAGCGGCAGGCAGTCGAAGATGCGCTCGCTGCCGTCGTTGAAGGTCAGGTGCAGCCGGTAGCCGTCAAGCGCGCGGGCGGCTGTGACCCATTTCAGAATGTTGCCATTATGGCCATGATTCTCACGTTCGGCAGAGCAAGCCAGCTTGTTCTGCTCTCTCTTAATCGAATTATTTTCCTGTTCCATATTGCTTAGTCGAGTGGGTTAATCTTTGCCAGCGTCTCGCCGTTCTCCATGCGCTCCCAGTTCTCCATGAGTTCGTCCTTGTGCAGGTCGAGCCACTCGAAGACGAGGTGCAGGGCGCGTCGCGGCATCTGCCCCGTCACCTTGCCCGTCTGGATGTCGATGATGGCACGGTACTCATTGTAGCGCACGTGGAAATGCGGCGGGTTGTGGTCGGGCAGGTACATCGTGATGACGATTCCGTAGAAATGGCAAATCTCTGGCATATTGTTTCTTTTTTATTGTTCTAACGGTGCAAAGATACGAAATAATCTGCAAACTAATTCCTTTCCCCTCGAAAAATTAACAAATCGTCACGAAAAAGGGTGGGAACCCGCGCCGACATCCTCGGCCTCGGTTTTCCGCCCTTTGTTTGTATACCTTTATTATATTATAGTGCCACGATTTCCTCTGCCGACAATCCAGTAATCTCTGCAATATCCTCAACAGCGTAGACCTTGGCCTTCATCTTGCGGGCGGTATCAGCGTCTTTCTGTTTAAGTTGCTCCTTAGTTTCCCTCAGTTCGTCGGCCATATCCTTGTCGCGGCGCACTCTGTCCCAGAACATATCGTAGCCGAGAAGCTGCTCGCGGGTATAGGCAGATTCCTCAACGAGGCGAATGGCTTTGCTGATTTCGGGATTGTCGAGCAGTTCCTGCGGCACTCCATCCGTATAGGTGTCTATTTCGGTCAGGAAACGGAGCCAGAGAACTTGCATCTTCTTTTCAGCCATCGTCTTGGCCTTGAATTTCTTCAACTCAACGAATACAAGATGGAAACCGTCAATCACCTTGTGCGTGTATTTGTCGTGGACGAGGTGATAGTAGTGGTAATACTCCTCCATCTTCGACTCGAAGATGTCATCAATGAGGTTGAGTGAATAGACGGGCTGCAAACTGCTGAACGGTTCGCCCTTCTTCAGTTGTTCCACATAGACCTTCGACGAGTTAAAGAGTCGCGTCGTTTTAGAATTCTGGCGCAAAGTTACAATTATTTTCGCAAACTTGGTGCGATTATGGCGTTAAATCTTACGAAATGCGGGCGAAGATGCGCCATTTTGTCATCCTCGCCCGCCGGAATCGTCGCCGCCGACGAATCCCCATTTATGCCATCTGCGGGAATGCGCTCCACTCGAAATACTGCTCGCGCTCGGCAATCCACCAGCGACCGTCATTCTTCACGTACTTGTCGAAGTAGCGCACGGCATGAACGGTCAGTTTTTCCTTCTTGAGACCTTCGGTACAAGCGTCTCCTTCCGTCGCCGAGCGACCGTCCTCCTCTGTCACCAGCGTAGCCAGGGCGTAGCAGGTTCCCGTGGCGTGAGTCTCGTCAACGAAGTCCACGTTCTGCTGGCCGTTCATGTGGAACGACACCTTGGCAGCACCGAAAGCCTTGTACTGGCGAATCATGTCCTGCACGTCGGTTGCCGACATGCCCAACTTACCGCCGAAATAGACGTTCAGTTTGATGTCCGGACGGAAAATCTCCACGTAGCAGTCCTGGTTGTTCTTGTCACTCTCGGTTGCGTAGAAGTCTACTAATGCCTTCAACTCTGCGCGATCTTGCATTCTGAAATCCATTGTTATTCTTGTTTATTTGATTTTGATGGTGCAAAGGTACGACAATCCCCCGAAACTGCACTAACACAATTTTCGGGGGATTTTACCAAATTCGGAGAAAACGGAATTATGGGGTTGTCTTCCTTGACAAGTCGAGTGGATTCCACCATTCCTGATGACCATCTGGCAAAGTAATTTCGAACAAAGATTCGTCGGTGAAGCGTATGCGCGTGCCATCCGTCATGATGCGATGATCGCTGGCTTCATTATAGGGCTGTCCTAATTGGAGCATGAAATTACAGCGACGCAGATATTCTACGAGAGGCTTCATGTCAGCGGCGTGGCGGCTGCGGCGGTCGAAGAATGTACCAAACCATGGGCGGATGGCAGGCTTACTGTCATCGCCGGGCTGTGAGATGACAACATGAAGAATCGTAGCATTGATGCCGGCATGGAAGTATCGGTCGGCAATGGGGCGTAGTTTCTCAAAACTCCAGTCATCCTGCGCTGGCTTCTGCCAGGAACCGTCAGTGAAACTCTCGGCCCACACCCTGTTCTTGCCACTGCGGCGGGCTGCCCCGAGTGCAGCATCCACCTCCTTCTTGCGAAATCTGCTGTCGTTCACCCAGAATTCAGCACCCACCTCGTCGGCTTGGCTGCCGTAGGAGATGCTGTTGCCAGGGAAGGGACTGTGGGCGTATGGCTCACACCATGTGCGCAGCCCGTACTCATGTGCCTTTTGTGTCAGTCCACCCATATACTCTGTTGCCACTAGGTCGGAAATAAGCCTATCGAGGTCTTTGCGATGGCTCTTGTCGGTATAATCGAGCTGATAACCATAGCGCTGGTAGAAGAGAGAAAAGATGGAGTCGGTATAATTCTGCTGTCCGCGCTCCCAACTGTCAATGACCACCATGCTAAGCGTCTTTCTGTGCTTGGCGGGAATACGACGCAGTATCTCGCCTATAAATGATTCGAAATGCCGCTGCACATGTGTTCTTGAAAGTTTGTCCACTTCCAATCCCTCAGCCTCTTCGCTGCAAGGGCCACAGGTGACATAGGTGCCCTGCTTGGTGCGGCATACCTCTATGCCCTGTGGTGTCCAGTTGCGCATGGCCTCCTCTGGCCTCACCCACGGGCCACCCGACTGGCTCCACCCAGGACAGTTGAACAGTACCATTTCGATGCCCAGTTCTCCTGCTGTCTTCAATGCCGTTCGAAGGTTCTTCCACCACCGCCGGCTTTGAAACTTGTTCTTGCCAAAGCGTTGCCCATCCCATGGATTTTCCCAACGCGTGCGGTTGCGAATGTCTGTAGCCAGAAATGCCATCTGGATGCCGTTGTCCTTCATCCATTGCAGGTCCTTGCGGACGCCATCAGCGTCGACCTGCTCGTTTACCCAGTAATAATAGCACCCTACGCGGATGCTGTCGGGTGGAGTGACAAACGACAGCCACAGCCCTTCAAGCTTCTTATGCTGACTTTGGGCACACAAAGTGGCACTTGCCAGAGCGAGTACCATTGCTAATAAATATCTTTTCATTTGCTTGCACGTTTTTACATGAATTGCTTTTTTACAGCTCTTATAACTTACTCTCTGAAATCTGACGGCTTGGCACCTAAATTTGTCTGTACATATCGGCTGAAATGTGAGAGCGAGGAGAAGCCGAACATTTCGCTGATGTCTGTAAACGAGTAACGGAATCCCGACCTTCGGTCGCCTACCCGTAGCCTTTCTCTCAACAATCGGCTGATGTCAAGCGAGGTGTAGCGGGTAATCCAGAACGCGGCAGGTAGTCCGCTCACCTTCTTTGAAACCTCCGAGAGATATTTTGGCGTGACGCAGAGCTTGTCGGCATAGTAGCCGATGTCACGGTTCTGGCGGAAGTCACCACGTTCCAGCATCGCCATGAACTCCTCCATCAGCAGATGTTGCTGGCCGGTGATCTTGTCTGCCGGATACAGTTTAGAATGGAAGTCGAAGAAGTCGATAATCATGCACTCCACGGCATTCATCAGCGCATCGTGACGGAAATGATGGTCGGTTTGTTTCAGTCGTCGCTTTACGGCCTCGAAATTCTGGCGACACACCTCCTGCTGCTCAGGCGTCAACTTCATAATGGGGTTTTGAAACAAGAAGAGTTGGCCGCGCATACCGTAGTTGCTCTGGGGCGTTGACATCTCAATGAACTTCTGTGTCACATAG